>JADIMA010000016.1 GCA_017694945.1 Candidatus Merdivivens pullicola
ATTCAATAACTTTGCTCTCGGTGATCATAGCGATTATTGCTCGTAATTCTTTGTAATTCAGCACTATAAAGATACGACAATTTTCGCTAATCACCAAATTTTCAAGTACTTACAATTCGTCGAACTCACGTTATTTAAGATTAATAGCCAAAAATTCCTTTAAGGGTTGTAACGCATCAACATCTAAATTCCAATAACTTTTGTCGTTGAAAAACCAATCCCCACACCCCATCTTCTTAATTAGCGGTATGCGTTGTCTTTGTTGTGTGTCGTATATTGTTTGTGCAGCTGCATAAGCATACACCTTTCCTTTTAAACTAGGAACATTGTATATAGATTCACCATTGCCATCTTTTACACCTTTAAGACAAGTCTCATAATCTGTATAGCAGTCAAAAAAGACTTTGTTTGGAGCATAAAGAGCTGCGGCTTCCATTAACACTTCTACATCTCCATCATCTTGATTATTTGGATAAATAAAGTAAGGGAATGCTACAGCATTAGTTGCTATTCCATTATCTATTTCCTTTTTTCTCTTAACATATCCATAACCTTTAGCAACTGTGTCTGCATCCGCAAAAACTATAACCTGTTCGTCTGTTTCTTGTGCTAATTTTATTTGGTTGAGGTTTGTTTCATTATACAGATTACCAATACCATCCATAAATATAAATTCAACTTCTATCGCAGGAAAGAACTTGCTTATAATAGCTTGGAGAAAATGGTACTCTGAAGTCTTATTGCTCTTTGCTTCTATGAAAATCTTAGTCATATTACCTTACTTCAATTTCTTGGTTAATAGAATAGTCTAGACTTTCTAAAGAATAGTGATATGCCTTTAATTCATCATTATTGGTTTTCAATAATTTAAAGGTCGCAACTATATCTCTATATGTATCAAGAGCAGCATCACGCAATCCTTTGATAGAATCAACATCATGAGTTGTTATAAACAATTGTGTATTGTTCCTAATGGCTGCATTTATAAGAACTTTCCATAAATTGCACATTACGGAATAATGGAAGCCATTACTAATCTCATCAATAAGTAAAGCACCATCCTTACAATCATATACAGCGGTTAGAAGAGAAACGATCTTTCTAGCACCATCTCCCATCATATTAACAGGAATACGTTTCGCCAAACCTACATCAACAAGCATTTCTTTATCAGTGAAAATAAAGTCTCTAACTCGAGGTTCTATTAATTTAAGACCTTCAACAATAAAGTGCTCGTCTTTATTCTGAAGAATATTTTTGAGTCCTTGTATTGATGCACTAAAATCAAACTTAGGGCTTAAATATGTACATCTTAGTGATTCAATATATTGTTTCGATACAATGCGGGTTGCATCCGTTGAATTTGCAGAATCAAAACGCAACTGTGACTCAAAATGCTTGTCATTGATTTTAAAGTCAAATTTCAATCCATATTTACCCTCTTCTACATTTGAAAGGATATTTGTATCGTCAGCATTTAAAGATACATTATTTTGATTCTGTTCAAAAAGTGTTATTTTCAAATCACGCTTTTCATCATTCTCCATTCGGATATGAATTGGGTAACTTGAATCTAAATTATAAAAATCTAATTTAAGGTCATTCAAACGAGCTTTGCTATAACCACGCATAAAGTTCACATGGATAGGTAGCAATGGATTTGACAACCCACTGGCTAAAAACAACGACTCCAACAACGAAGACTTTCCACAATTATTCTTTCCGAAGAAAAGATTAATCTGCTTAAAGCCCTCTATAGTAGCATGTTTTATGCCCCTGAATCGCTCTATTTCGATTTTGTTAAACATTGTTTCTGCAGTTGTTCGATTATAAATTAACATGCAAAGTTACGGAAAATATCTAGCATAAGGTTGCTATTTACATGTTTTTTATATGACAACAGTTGTTTTTAGTAAAATCACACTAAAATAATCTATCTGAATTATAGCATGCATAACATTTATACTTAGTGTGCTATATACAATCAACGTACAAAATTGTCAGATTTGTAAGTATCTTAATTAATTGACATATGATGTTGCCAATAGAAACAATGCACATTCTCTTTTTGCAGCAAAACACCCTCCAATACCTTTTGCCTTATCCAGCTTGCTTCATAGGTATTAAGCCTAAATGCAAGAGCAATGACCACTTCAAGATTGTAGAATGTAGCCCAACATTTAGGAATAGCCAAATCGCATCGTTGAATTGTTGACAAGTTAAGCGTTCCACTCTTGTATATTGCTCTAATGGCGGCTCGGAGTGTCGGGACTATTACCCCGAACAACTCCACTAATTCCATTTCAGACATCCAAACATTAGCGCTTGGGATATTCACTCTGCCATTCTCGCTGATTGTTATAATTGATCGTTCCATAGTTACATTGCTATTGAGATTTCACTAAACGATTGATTAAGTCTGTTACCGAACATCGTCAAATCCTTGTCTATTTTTTCGGTGGTAATCTTGGCATACTTTTGTGTCGTGGTTATGTTCGTGTGCCCCAATACTCGGCTCACACTCTCAATAGGAACGCCCTTGCTCAGAGCAAGCGTAGCGAATCCATGGCGACTTGAATGAAATGAAATATCCTTCGTAATACCGCACTCTTTTATCATCTTTTTCAGTGGTTTACAGATGTTCCAATAGTTCAGATTAGGAAACACCAATTTGTCCTCTTGGAATCTCTCGTAACGTTTGATTATCTGCAATGGAATATCCAGCAACTTCACTTGGAAATTGACCTTTGTTTTGTGTCTCTTGGATAGAATCCATTTCTCTCCGTTAATCTCTACAATATCATCTGTGGTCAGTTCCTTTATATCCACGAATGACAAAGCTGTAAAACTTGCAAACACGAACAGGTCTCGAATATAAGCCAACTTCTTATCCGCAAACTCGTGTGTCATTACAGCCTTGATTTCATCTTCGGTCAAGTATTGACGCTCCTTGATATTCTGATTAACCCGATACTGAGCAAACGGATTTCTTGGTGTCAGTCCATTGTAATGAGCCTTTGACACTATTGTTTTCAGCCACATACAATGCGACCATACACTACCATTATGCAAACCAGCATCGGTAGAAAGATAGATTTCATACTCCTTGATAAAATCGGGAGTAAGTTCAAGCATAGAAATATCACTGCGCTTGTAGCACTTCTTGATGAATGCAGCCAAATGATTTCGTGACCTTACACGCACCTTGTAAGAACTTGCTGCACGGTCTATGCCTATACGCTTCTTGAAACTATCGTTGTCTTTATCAAATGCACCGAGCAGTGTTTCATACTCTGTTCCGATACCTTGATAAGCATTGCGTACCATTTCAGCAGTAACATAGGCTTCTCTATCCGAAATGCGTTGGTAGTGCTTGATGATTTGAGCCTTGATGTTATCCAAAGCTAAATTGATGTCTCTCGATTCTTTGCTCTTGCCCTTTGCCCGATTACCTTTGGCATCCCACATCGTTTTTGCGATGGTCAGTTTGCAACTGAATTGAGCCACCGAGCCATTGATTGTCACTCGCCCCATAATGGGGACAATACCGTTTTTCTCTTTGCTTCCGTTCACATAGAACAGCACCTTGAATGTACTTCGCATAATCTAATTCTTTTTGGTTACAAAATTAGTTATCAGCGAGTTGTACATTGTTATGCAGAATGTAGCAGAGAGTAGAAATGAACTCCAACAACCTATAAACTTGCCTCGTTATCGGGTAATGATTTGAAAACCGTCTGCCCTCATTACCTTTCATTTCCTTGCACTTTTGCATCGGCGAGGCTTTCATCCTAAATCCTCATAAGTCATTGAACACCAGTGCTGCCATCATTATTTCCCCTCATTCGTTAGATTTTTCCAGAGATATTAAGTTTATTTGCCTTGGTGTCGGCTGTTTTGCTGTCGTCTTGCATGAAAGAGGAGTTGAACTATATGCTATATACCGATACCGACAAGGTGGTTGCCACTCCGGCAGGCGGGGTTTATGAAGTGGCTGTACGCAGCAATTCGGACTGGACGGCGGAACTCGTTTCCCAGGACAGGAACGACTGGATTTCACTGGATACAAGGACGGATTCAGGCCAGGACGATGTGATTGTAATAACTATTGATGAAAATACTGTTGCGGAAGACCGCGTGGCCGCAATAACGGTCAAAGCCGGGACGGAGGCCGTGTCGGTATCTGTCGTGCAAAAGTCGTCAGGCAGTTTCTCCATGGATGTGCTGATGGCCAACAATTATTACGGCGACCAGTTCTCAAACGGTGCCGGTTATGTGGAGCTTGATTTGCGCGGCGGGGATCTGGATTATTCCGGAAAGCCTCAGGGAATAGCGCAGATAGTAAAGTTGGCTTTATATATTGAGATGGCGGCAGACCCTGAAAGGGCGCAGATTCAGGCGGGCACCTATGTGCTGTCTGACAAGAACGCCGGGGAAGAAGGCACGTTCTTCGCCGAAGACGATGCTTCAGGAATATGGTGCTACGACCAGTGGGGCAATATATCATACTCCCCTCTGGCTGAAAATTCGACCATACGCATAACCAGCAAGTCTGAAGACAGTTATTCGATAGTCGGAGAGTTCTTTACGGAAGCGGGAGATTCCTATGACTGGTATTATGAAGGCAATATAAAGTTGATTAATGCCAACCATCTTACCACGGACAAAGACGGATACACCATAATGAGGTACAACGACGGCGGTCTCGTGTCCGCAAGTTTCCAGGGGGATGTTGACGGTTTCAGGGCTGAAAACGGCACGGTAAAATATGTGTTCGACGTCAGGACCAAATCCGAGTTGACCAACTTCGGTTTCAATATCGCATTTTACAGGAGGACAGACTGGGAAACTTATAATCCTACCCACGACCAGGCCAATATTGTCGGAACCTATGATCTTTCAGCATCGCGAGGAACAGACTACAGTCTTGAAGAGGGAAATGTCGGTTTGAACGGCCAGCCTTGGGGGTGTTACTATTATGCTGTTGACAATGTCAAGACAGTCACCCACATGGTGACGGGCGGAACCATGACCATCGCGCGTTATGATGAGGACGAATATGACATCAAATTCGACCTGATGGGTGAAAATGCTCCCGGAGCAGGCGAGGAAAGCCTTGGAAAATACAGGTACATAGGGCCTCTGCCGTTTTCGGAAGATACGCCTAAGAACTACTATGTCTATACCCCTATGGGCGTAGAGGCTTCTTACGTGGTTTCGAATACTTCGCGAGGTATAGCGAGATACGACATCTATCTGGTAAACAATGCTACCAGCCATTACGGCGCCAATGCCGAATATATCCAGATAAGCCTTTACAGCGAGGCGCCGAGGGATGCGGAAGGCAATGTAATAGATGAAACGGAGGCCTCTGTCAAAGGTGCGATTTCAAACATTGAAACAGGCACATATACCATGGCGTACAACTCCGATTTCGATACCGATCCTTCGGATGCGAAAAAATTCACCTGGGAGATGATACATTTTACCGGATTCTATCCGAAAGGCACTTCATTCACTACATGGATTGACGGTAAGAAGACCACGCTGGTTCCGTATTCCGGGACAATCGAAGTAGTTCAGAATGATGACAAATCCTATAATATAACGATAGAGAACATGCCGGCATACAATTATGAGACAGGCGTTCCTGCGGGAATAATCAATGTTTCCAGCATGAATATCGTCGTTGACTGATAAAACGTTAGAAACTCAAAAGAAGCGGTTTTAATAAAAAAAGAGGTGGAAGGACCGCCGGGCTGTTGTTCCCGGCGGTCTTTCCCGTTTTTATGTAATCCGGGTATATTTATCAGTCATACAGTTATCCGTTATAATTATAAACTCTCTATATTTGCAGCAACGAATACAACAAGATGCAGTCTATGAAACGGTCAGTTTTAACAATCGCCGCACTTTCGGCGGCATTATTTTCAATCACAATGATAGTCATGGCGCAATCCAATCCTGTGCCGGGCGGGGACGGAAACAAATATGTCCCTTACGAAGAGCGTACCGGCAACGAATCCATAGTCTATTTTACCCGCGACCTCAGTGCGGAAGGACTGATAAAGGCATACGAGCAGGTCTGCGGGAACATTGAGGGCCGCACGGCGGTGAAGTTGCATACAGGCGAGCAGAACGGCCCTAACATCATTCCGAGCGAATGGGTGAAGGCTTTGTTTCAAAAGGATCTTCCCGATGCCACGATAGTCGAGACCAATACATATTATGTGGGCGACCGTTATACCACCGAGCAACATCGCAAGACTCTGGAAGTGAACGGATGGACATTCTGCCCTGTGGATATTATGGACGAGGAGGATACACTGACCCTTCCTGTCTGTGGCGGAAAATGGTTCGATCGGATGTCCATGGGGAGCCATATAGCCGATTACAATTCTTTAGTAGTTCTAACACATTTCAAGGGCCATAGCCAGGGCGGTTTCGGCGGCAGCAACAAGAACATAGGCATAGGCTGTGCGGACGGGCGTATAGGAAAGGCGTGGATACATACTACTCCGGGGCAGGACAATCAGTGGAACATTGCCAAGGAAGAGTTTATGGAGAGGATGACGGAGTCCTCCAAGGCGGTAGTGGATTATTTCGGGAAACGCATAACCTATGTCAACGTGATGCGCAACATGTCCGTTTCCTGCGATTGCGAGGGTCTCAATGCCGAGCCGGTAGTAACTCCGAATGTGGGCATCCTTTCTTCTACCGACATACTGGCTCTCGACCAGGCGTGTGTCGATCTCGTATATGCAATGACAGATGCCGAACATCATGATCTTGTGGAGCGTATCGAGACCCGCCACGGTCTCCGTCAGCTTTCATATATGAAAGAACTGGGAATGGGCAACGACCGTTATGTGCTCATCGATCTGGACAACGGCGGAAAACGCATTACGCCGGCAGAGGCGGTCAAAGGCCTGAAGCCTTTTGTCCGGGAACAGTAACGGCCGGTTTTCTGACATTTTGTCCGTTTTAAAGGGCTGTGGGTGCTTGGCAGAATTTTTGGATACTGCCAAGCGCTTGTTTTTATAAATGTTGAATTTAAAAAGTAAAATATATTATGGCTGATAAAGAGGATTTGAAGAAGACAGAAGATATGGACGGGACGGCCGCCGAGGCCGGAGCCGGTGTTTCCGGTGCAGCAAAGGCTCCCGAAAGCAAGAAGAAATGCAAGTCTTCGAAGAAAGGAAGCGCTGAAGACGCATTGAAAGCCCGGGTTGATGACCTTAAATCCCAGTTGGACAAGAAGGCCGACGAATATTTGAGGCTTATGGCGGAGTTTGACAATTTCAGACGCCGTACTGCAAAGGAAAGGCTCGAACTTGTGGCTACAGCAGGAGAGGATGTCATAAAAGGGCTGTTGCCGGTCCTGGATGATTGCGAAAGGGCGATGGCCGTGTTGAGGGATTCCGATGCAATGGCGGCTGCAAAAGAAGGAACGGAACTCATATACAATAAGTTGGTGGATTATCTCAAATCGCGCGGCCTTACTGAGATAGAGACGAAGGACAAACCTTTGGATACGGATTTCCACGAGGCCGTGGCTCAGATTCCTTCTCCGGACGAAACGAAGAAAGGACTGATTTACGATGTCGTGCAGAAGGGTTACATGCTTAACGGTAAAGTGATCCGTTTTGCAAAAGTCGTTGTTGCCATATAATGACTGACTTTTTGTCAGTGTGTTTTAAGGAGATTTAAGGATGGCAGAAAAAAGAGATTATTACGAAGTGCTCGGTGTCGATAAGTCGGCATCGGCGGAAGATATAAAAAAGGCATACAGAAAGGTTGCGCTGAAATACCACCCTGACCGTAATCCTGGAGACAAGGATGCGGAAGAGAAATTCAAAGAGGCGGCGGAGGCGTACAGCGTGCTTAGCGATGCGGACAAGCGTGCTAAATATGACAAGTTCGGGCATGCAGGCATCGACGGCGCACAGGGCGGCTTCGGAGGTTTCGAGGGCTTCGGAGGCCAGGGCGGCTTTTCAATGGACGATATTTTCTCAATGTTCGGCGATATTTTCGGCGGTAGAGGCAGCCGTGGCGGTTTCGGAGGTTTCGGAGGCTTTGGCGGTTTCGGGGGCTTCGGAGGCCAGCAGGGAAGCGAGAAGGTATATCGCGGCTCCAATATCAGAGTACGTGTGAAGGTATCCCTTGAGGAAATCGTCAAAGGGACGAAAAAAAGCATAAAGATAGAAAAATATATCCCGTGTCCTGAATGCGGAAGCAAGGGCGCGAAGAATGCGTCCGACATAAAAACATGCGACGCCTGCAAGGGAAGCGGGCAGCAGGTGCGTGTTGTCCGTGCTTTGTTCGGACAGTCGTATGAATATTCGGAGTGCCCGGTATGCCACGGCGAAGGCAAAGTGATTGTTAATCCTTGTCCCAAGTGCAGCGGCCACGGAATTGTGAAGTCTAAGGAAGAAATCAATTTCAGCATTCCGGCGGGTGTGTCCGATGGCATGGAACTTCGTTTGCGCGGCGCCGGCAATGCCGCCAAAAACAACGGCACGCCGGGGGATTTGCTCGTGCTTATCAGTGAAGAGGCCCATCCTGATTTCAGGCGGGAAGGGAACAATCTGATATATTCGTTGTTCGTTTCTGTGCCTGACGCCATACTCGGCAAGACCGTCGAGATACCCTATTTCAATGAGAAACTGAAAGTCAAGATAGAACCTGGAACGCAGCCGGGACAGGTCTTGAAATTTCCGGGCAAGGGCATTCCTGTGCTTAACGGCTTCGGAAAAGGGGATCTTCTCGTCTATGTCCAGGTATGGGTTCCGAAAAAACTCGACAGGGATACAAGGCTTTTGGTGGAAGGTCTTGCGTCGCGTCCGGAGTTCGAACCGAAACCGGTCAAGGAAGACAAAAACTTTTTCGATAAATTCAAACGAATTTTCGGATAATTTTTTGGAGATAAAGAAAATCTTGCTACCTTTGCAGTCCCAAAATAAAAGCAACCTCTTGCGTGGTTTTGAAATTTTTGGCAATGTTGCGTTAAACTGTATTTAATTCGATTGAAAATGGATTTGATTAAGATTGCAGAGCAGGCTTGCGCCAATGAGTACAGACCGGTGCTTCCTGATTTCAAGGCCGGTGATACTATCACGGTTACTTACAAGATTAAGGAAGAAAACAAAGAAAGACTTCAGAATTTCCGTGGTGTTGTCATCCAAAGAAGGGGTGCGGGTACTACCGCTACTTTCACAGTCAGGAAGATTTCCAACGGAGTAGGAGTAGAGCGTATTTTCCCTGTGATTTCACCTTTTATTGAAAAAGTTGAAATCAACAAGTATGGTAAAGTCCGCAGGGCAAGGATTTTCTATCTCAGAGGTCTTACAGGTAAGAAGGCCAGGATTAAAGAGCGCCGCGTAATCCGCAAGGAAGTTCCGGAGGCTTAGTAGTCTTGAAATATTGGCCCCTTAGCTTAACTGAATAGAGCATCTGACTACGGATCAGAAGGTTACAGGTTTGAATCCTGTAGGGGTCACAAAAGAACTGCATCGGAAGGTTTTCCGGTGCGGTTCTTTTTTTGTCTGTCGGGATGCCTTATAAGGACTGTGGATCCCGAAAGGTTCGAAACCTTCGGAATCCACAGCGAAAAATCGTTATTGACTATGCTCCGCAGCAGCCGCTTTCGCCGCAATTGCCGCCTTCGCCATCACAGCCGCAGCCTCCTTCTTCTCCGCAGCCTCCGCAGCAACCTCCGCAACCGTGTCCGGCAAGTTCTCCGTGCAGGCCTTCTGTGAGTTCTTTTTCAGTGGCTTCGCGGATTCCGGCGACTTCTACTGAGAAATTGAGCGTTTTGCCTGCCATCGGGTGGTTGAAGTCCATTACTACGATGTCGGGCTTGATTTCTACGACCTTGCCATGCATGACCTGTCCCCTGTCGTTCATCATGGGTATCATGTTGCCTACGAAAAGTATGTCTTCGCGTACTACGCCGTCGCTTTCGAATATTTTCTTCGGCAGTTCTACAATGGCATCGGGTTCGGATACTCCATAACCTTCTTCGGGCGTCAAAGTAAATTCGACTTTGTCGCCTACTGTTTTTCCGTCAAGATTCGCTTCGAATTTTGGCAGAAGCATTCCTTTGCCGAAAATGAAATCCAGAGGTTTTTCAGGGGTGGTCTTGTCTGCCACCTGTCCGTCAACTGTGAGTGTGTAGTGTACTGAAACTACTTTGTCTTTAGAAATTTTCATTTTTAATATTATTAAACTGTTGTTTTTGTCTATCCGTTGAAATCAACATCGTCGAAGGCAAGCGTGGGTATCTGCCATCTGGTGCCTTGGACGGGGTCGTCCCCTGCAAACAGGGATTTTGCCCATAGCGACAGTATGTCTCCGGTTACAAGCATTTCGCTCACGGGGTAGAGTATTTCCCCGTTTTCAAACCGGAAGCCTTCTATTCCGAATGAAAACGCCCCTGTTACGGGATTGGAGTTTCCTCCGTTGAATCCTGTGACAAGGATACCCGAGCCGATGTCTCTGAGTATTTTCTCCCGTGTCCCGGCAGTGTCTGAAACCCGGTTGAACGGAATTATGCCCGGTCGTGAAGGGGATTCGACGGTTTGCGGCATTCCGAGTTTGTGGGATGCGTATGAATTGATGAAGTACATTCCTACCGTCCCGTTGCGTATGATGTCGCAGTCGCCGGTAGCCACGCCTTCGGAGTCGAACAGCCTTGCCCCCGGTGCGCCCTTTACATGCGGCCTGTCGGTGACGGAGAGCCATTCGGGGAAAATCTGTTTTCCCATACTCCCGGTCAGGAACGAATTGTGCTGCTGAATGGCAGTGCCGTTGAGTGCCATGATGATTGGTGCGAAAAGTCTTGAAGAAACGGTATTTTCAATAACGGCGGCGTATTTCCCGCTTCTGATTTTCTTCGGAGCGAGGCGCGCTTTTGCACGTTCCAGGGCTTTCAATGCGCAGTCGTCATATTTCAGGTTTTCAAGCATCGGCGATGATCTCCAGTAATAGCCGCTTGCTCTTGAATGTCCTTTCCCTTTTACGGTTATTTCGGATGTGACGGCGTATGTCGTTTCATAGGCAAGTCCTGTGAAACCTTGGGTGTCTGCATACAATGCACCGTCTTCCTGGTCGGAGAACTCTGTTTCAGAAGATACTGTGGGTTCTGTTACGGCGCAGGCGCATTCAAGGGCGATCTGTTTTTTCCGTTCCGGGGCTACGAAATCGAATCCGGGGTCGTCTGTCCCCATTTCGCAGCCGTCAGTCCGGCCTTTATAGTAGAGTTCCGGATCCGGCAGGCTTCTCGCGTCGTCGGGAGCGAACATCCTTACCGTTTCTATGCTTGATTTGAGAAAATCTTTCAGTTCGGGCATGTCGAATCGGTTGGTGGAAAAATTTCCATATCTGCCGTCGGCGAAAATGCTGAAATAAAGCGAGCGGTCGGATGAGTGAACGAGTTTGTCGAATTCCTTGTCAAGTACCGAGTAGGTCGAGAGGACGCTTTTGTTAAGGCAGACTTTCGCTGCCGATGCTCCGAACGACAGTGCGCAGTCAAGTGCGTCCAATGCTGTCTTTTTTTCCTCGTCTGTTATTCTCATGGTCTGTTGTTGTCTTTAGTTTTACGCTTCGCCTCCTACGGTGAGCGATCTTACCAGGACGGTAGGTATTCCGCAGGTGACGGCGCAGCTCTGCTCTTTTCCGCACACCCATGCTCCGTTGTCTATTTTCAGGTCGTTTCCTACGCCTATTATGTCTGAAAGGGCTTTGGGGCCGTTCCCGATGATGTTGATGTCTTTGATCGGGGAGGTGAGCCTCCCGTTTTCAATAAGTTTGCCGCTTTTTACATAAAATGTAAAATCGCCTTCCCCTATTTTTACTTGTCCGTTGCTGAAATCATCGACATATATTCCGTGTTTTACCTCTGCTATCAGGTCGTCAGGGCTGCATCCTCCGCTCTCCATGTATGTGGAACGCATCCTTGGAATGGGAGGGAAGCGGAACGACTCCCTCCTGCCGTTTCCGGTGGGCGCGGTCTTGAAGTGCGCGGCGCTTATGCGGTCGTGCAGGAAGGATTCGACTTTTCCAGAACGCACCATGTAGGTCTTCTGTCCGGGCACTCCTTCGTCGTCTATGTTTACCGAGCCTCGGTTGTATGCCAGTGTTCCGTCGTCGATGACATTTATTGAGGTGTCGCAGACTGTCTTGCCCAACTGTTCCGAGAATATCGACTGTTTTTTACGGATGAAGTCAGCCTCGAACGCATGCCCGATGGCTTCATGCAGAAGGATTCCGCTTCCTCCGCACGCCATTACTACCGGCATTTCCCCTCCTTTTGGCCTGATGGCGGAGAACCGCTCGTTTATGCCTTTGACTGTGTCTTCGGCCACTTCGTCTATGAGGCTGGCTGAAAGCAGGTCGAATCCCATCCGGAAACTGCGTGACGCCGAATTGGTTTCCGTGCTGCCGTCCTTGTCCTGGAATATTGCATTGGCGGCTACGGAAGTAAGAGGGCGGCTGTCGAATGAAAGGCCGTCAAGGGAGTTGTACATCAGGATTGTGGAAAAAGAGTCCGTAATCTTGGCCTGCACCTTGATGACCCTGCTGTCGCTTGAGGCTATTTTTGCTCCGAGGCGTTTGAGCAGGGGAAGTCTCTTCGCCGCGCCATAGTCTGCCAGCCTCGCTACCGGCCAATAATATCTTCCGGCCGTGCGTCCTTTCAGAAGTCCGTCCGAATATGTGTATCCCGGATTGTCTCCTGAGGGGCTGTCTGCAATCATGGCGGCGTTCAATGCTGCACGGCGCATGTCCTCCCATTCGGTGCTTTCGGTGTAGGCGTAGCCTGTCTTTTCCCCTTTCAGCACTCTGATTCCCATCCCGTAGTCGATATGGCTTCCTCCCGAGTTGACTTGCCCGTCGCGCATCGACAGTTCGTTGAATATCGTATGTTCAAAATAGAGATCCGCGAAATCTCCGCCTTTTGAAAGAGCAAGAGCCGTAAGTTCGCGGAGGTTCTCCAGCGTTACTTTAAAATGTTCAAGATATATAGTGCTGTCCATGTCTTCATTTTTTCCCGGCATTGGCTGCTCCGTATCCGAAAAGGGCAAAATCCCCTCTGCAAGGGTCTTCGGGAAAGGCTTCGGAGAGCAACGCTGTTATTTCTTTTACAGTATGTAAGTCTTTGCTTTTCCTTTTGGTAAGGCCTAGTTCCATGGCCTGGCGGTGCGAGTGTACATCCAGTGGGAGGAGCAGTTCTGCCGGAGACGTGCCTGTCCAGATTCCGAGATCGACCGGACTGCCTTGCCTTACGAACCAGCGTCGCATCATGTTTATCTTCTTGTTTGCGGCTTTCGGATCCTCGCCCTGTCCGTAAATTTTCGTCCTGATGCCGTTTATTCCCAATACTTCCATGCTGTGGTTGCCCTCTGCATAGAATCTTTCAATGTTTCGGCAGATTCCTGCAAATTCTTTCCATTTTACAGTGCGGTGCAGCGATGTGCCGTCGTCCAGCCTGTTTTCCCACCTGCGCCCCATGACATAATCGTACGGTCTCCACTCCATTTCGTCAAAGGCGCGGTTGCAGTCCCTTACAATCATGGAACGCCTTCCCCAGGCGAGGTGGGCTGCAATGATTCCTGCAATCTCGATGTCTTCGATGCGGTAGCCTTTTTCTTCCTTGTTCGTTGAAAAATATTTTGGGAAGACTATGGGGTCTTCCTGGAAATATCTTTCGTCTTCATATGTATCGGCCCAGTCTTTGAGTCTGTCGGCCAGAATTTTGTCCATTGGCAATGATTTAACCTACAAATATAATAATTTTGCGTAAAACTTGGAGATATATGATATATGACAATTCACATGTCAGGAGGCAGGATCGCCTGCTTGACATGGGGCGTGCGCTGGAATTACTGCGCACAAGCGAATACGGAGTGCTTTCAATGAGGGATGCAGACGGACATGCTTACGGCGTTCCTGTGAATTACGTGTGGGACGGGGTTTCTTCGATTTATATCCATTGCGCCCCCGAGGGCAGGAAACTGAGGTGCCTTGCTTCATGCCCGGAAGTGTCTTTCTGCATTGTAGGAAGCACCCGTGTCGTCCCGGGCAAGTTCACTGCTTCATATGAAAGTATCTTGCTTTCCTGCCGTGCGTTTACCGGGCTGTCCGAAGACGAACGCCGCAGGGCATTGGCGGTCTTCCTTGAAAAATATTCTCCGGAACATCTTGAGACAGGCTTGAACTATGTGGAAAAATCGTTCCACCGCACTGAGATCATCAGGCTGGATGTCGCGACAGTGAGCGGCAAGTGCAAGAGGGTCATGCCTTGACTTTTGGCGGAGTTTCAGTGCTTTATAAAAAAAGCGCGGAGGCCTGCAACAGGCTGCCGCGCTTGTCTTGATGTGTCATCCGGTTATTTTCTCGGTTTGATGTCCAGTTTTACCGGCTTGATCATATTTTCCGGAAGAAGTATGGTGTCAAGTTCTTCCTTTGTAAGTACGCCGTGTTCCAGAACAAGGTCATAAACACTCCTGCCTGTGGCAAGCGCCTCTTTGGCAATCTTGGTGGAGTTCTTATAGCCGATTACTGGATTGAGTGCCGTTACTACTCCGATGCTGTTGTGGACATAGTCGCGGCAGCGTTCTTCGTTGGCGGTGATGCCTTCCACGCAAAGTCTGCGGAGGGTGTCCATTCCGTTCATGAGAAGTTCGGCGGACTCGAAAGTGCATTGTGCCATTACAGGCTCCATTGCGTTGAGTTCCATTTGGGACGCTTCGCCTGCCATTGTCACGCATACTTCGTTGCCCATTACCTTGAAGCATATCTGGCTCATGACTTCAGGAATGACAGGATTCACCTTTCCCGGCATGATTGAAGAGCCAGGCTGCATTGCAGGGAGGTTGATTTCGCCGAGACCGCAGCGCGGACCGCTTGAGAGAAGCCTGAGGTCGTTTGAAATCTTGCTGAGTTTGACAGCGAGCCTCTTGAGGGCCGATGAATAACCTACCATGCATGATGTGTCCGATGTGGCTCCTACGAGGTCGTCCGAAAGTCTGATGTCCCAGCCTGTTATTTCGCCGAGGGCCTTCACGCATTTTTCAGCATAGCCGGGTTCGGCGCAGATTCCGGTTCCGATTGCAGTCGCTCCCATGTTTACTGTCAGGAAGTCTTCGGCAGCCTCGTTCAAGTGTTTGATTTCGTCGCGAAGGATGGATGCGAAGCCGTTGAAAGTCTGGCCGAGCGTCATAGGCACGGCGTCCTGTAACTGGGTGCGCCCCATCTTGATGATGTGTGCGAACTCTTCCGCTTTTCTGGAGAATGCGGCAATGAGGTTTTCAAGTACCGGTATCAGTTTGAGGTGTGTGGCATAAAGTCCGAGATGTATTGCAGTCGGGTAGGCGTCATTGGTTGACTGTGCGCAGTTGACATGGTCGTTAGGCGAGCAGTACTGGTATTCGCCGCGCTTGTGCCCCATGATTTCCAAAGCCCTGTTGGCTATTACCTCGTTGGCGTTCATGTTCGTAGTCGTGCCTGCACCGCCCTGGATCATGTCTATAGGGAAATCTTCCCTGTGCTGTCCGTCGAGGATTTCCTTGCAGGCTGCCACAATGGCGTCTTTTTGCTGGTCTGTAAGCAGGCCGAGCTGGTGGTTGGCTATGGCTGCCCCCATTTTGGTGTAAGCCAGGCCGTCTATGAATAATGGATATTCGCAAAGGTGAAAATGGCTGATTACGAAGTTTTCGATACCCCTGAGGGTCTGTACTCCATATAGAGCTTCCTCAGGTACCTCGCGTGGCCCGATAAGGTCGCTTTCGGTACGGGTCTTTCCGGAAAATACTCTGTTCATGTCTGAAAATAAATGTTTTAAATATAATTTTTTAAAATTTGGGCAAATATAGTCAACTTTAAGGAAAAAACAAGAATATGCGCCACCTAAATATGGTGTGGCGCATCTTCACCCTCTAAAATTTATTGTGTGATGAAAAATCTTATTTCTGTCTTACTACCCATGTATTGGCTCTGCTTGTTTTAAAGTCATATACGAGGGCTTCGCGTTCTTTGTTTTCACGGTAAACCAGTTTTGAAGGCTCGTTGAACGGTTCAATGCCCATCGCTTTGGCCGAAGCGCCCATAGTGTCGTTGTAATAGTCGTCGAACAATGCGAAGTCATCCGATGCTCCGTCTTTTGTGACAGTGACGACTTTTACAGACATGTCTCCAAAGTTATTGTCTGCATCTGTCGCAATCACGGTAACTGTTCCGACCTGGTCGTATGCCATGTAGAACAACGGTGCCGGGTCTCCTGCCTGCAATGTCTTTTGCGCCATTAATGTCTGGTCATACATTTCGTCATAGTCGTTTGCGCTCAGGTCGCCTACCCACAATGCATAGTAGCATCCTGTTGCACTTTCGTTGAAATCAATATCGACTGCGGCAAGTATAGGTTTTGCGGCATCCCTCATAAGGTCGGCGTACTCGGCTTTGTATTCCTGGAGGTCGTTGATGTCCCAGTAGTTGGTGATGTCTCCGGTAGCGTATGCGTCAGTCTCCTCGCTCGGCAGGGTCGTGAACGGAACCTTTGTCAAAGCGGAGTTGTAAGTATATGTTTCTGAATCCACTCCGAAAGCGACTGCGTAATAATTGCTTTCCGGCATCATTCCTGTGACTTCGGCGTCGATTACATCTCCCTGATCAAGCATGAATATGATGAGGAAGCCCAATTGCGATACCACTTCATTCATGACGTCTTCATCAGTCAGTCCCGATGTGAAGAACGACTCGTCGAGTGCGGTTGCTATGTATTTTGCGGATTTGTCAGACGGATATACGCTCATTATAGCGCTCGTGGTCTTAGGAACGACTTCTATTTCGAACGTGAGTTCACCCGGTTCGTCTCCGCCTGTGTCGGCAGGAGTCGTGAATTCAGGTCCCCAGTAAAAATCGGTAGTATAGTTCATGTCATAGTCCATGCCTACTGCAAATGTGAGGAAATGGGTTTCCGGGGTAACAGAATATATGAATTCGTCTTCCTTGTCGCCCGCGAACAGGAACAGCGGCAGGAATATGTCCATAGGCAAGCCGCTCTTTTCGGCTGTAGCTTCAAGCAATGTGATGAAATAATCTTTCATCTGTTCTTTGTCGCCGCTGCAATAAGTATCCAACTGTTCCTGTGACATGATCTGGGAAGTCCAGTAGAGTTCTGAATAATTGCAGCTTGAAATTACGGTGGCCGATGTCGCTGTCAGGTATTCTTCAGGTACTTCGATATTGAATGCGTCGGTGTAACTCTTTGGCGCACCTTCTTGTTTTACGGTAACTTCAAATGACAGAGGTTCTCCGTCCCAGGTATAGGTGGCGGTGATTTTCCCTTCGCGTTCCGCCTCATCCTCGTTCGCCGCTACGGTAATGTCTATGCTGGAGGCGTTTACCGTGCTGGTAATCCACTCGTCGCTTTCGGCTGTCAACTCTCCGCCTTCAACCGGATTGTCGAGTGTGAAGGTGATTTCGAATTTTCCTCCTTCATTGTCGGCTGCGATTTCCGAGTCACTTGTAAGTGTCAGTGCCGGATCCGCTCCTTTTGCCGCCTGTGTTACCTTGACACCGAAAGACTGTTGCTTGTCGGAGTAGGTATATGTTACTACGATTGTCGCTTCACGTTCTTCCTGGGCGTCGTTGGCGGCAACTTTGAATGCGATTTCACCGTCTTTTGAATAGTCAAAGTCTCCGATCCAGTCTTCCGGATTGGCTGTTGCCTTCAGGTCTCCGTTTTCTGCAGGGTTTTCCAAATCGTAAGTGATTACTGCTTTGCTTTCTCCTGCTGGAACACTGATGTTTTCTTCCGTAGTGGAAGTAAGTTTAGGCATTGGTGCTTCGTCTGGGTTACATCCTGTGAATAGGGTAATCGCCGCGGAAATGATCACGCCAAAAAGTGTTAAACGTCTCATAATAATAAAGATTTAGTTAAAAATTGATATATTTTTAATTAAAATAATTAAAAAGTCAAACTAAATTTTCGAGACAAATTTATATTTGCAACTAAAGACAATCAACACCAAAAATGGTGGAATTGAATAAATGACATTTTAAAATCCGATATTATGGAAAAATTATCTGATGAAAGCGTTTTCAGATTGAAGGTTGCAAAAAGTTGCTGCAATGCTTTTTCAAGCATTATAATGTACCCGATACATATTCTGAATTTTTTAACCGATGAATTCCTCTATTTGTCGGAAACAAAAGATTTTATCGGAGGATATACTTCTGACGACATAAGCGGCAGAGGCTGGAAGTTCTTCATTGATATCTGTATTCCGCAGGGAAGAAACGTATTGAGCAAGGCTATCGTGTTTGCCGATGATTTCTTTTCGAAATTGCCTGTAGAGAAGAAGAAAGACTATTCGATTTCATTCAATTATACCATAAAGGTGAAGGATTCCAACATGGACATGAAGGTAAACCACCAGCTTGCGCCTTTGTACATTGATTCCATGAACAGGGCGGCTGTTTTCATCGGGACTGTTTTCCCGGGTTCCAATGCCCTTGGAAATACTATGCTTATTAGGAATGTAAAAGAGGGAAAACGGTGGGCTTACAACGTGGCGGGGAATTGCCTGGAAGCCCTTGCCCCCGCTTGTCTGACCCCGATGGAGAAACGCATGATGTCCTGCGCATGCAGCGGAATGACGACAAATATGATGTCGTCGATACTGAATAAGTCGGCGGATACGATTAACGGCTACCGCAAGTCGGTCATAGCAAAACTCGGTGTCCAGAATCTCCAGGAAGCCGTTACCATGGCTCTGATAAATAAATTGCTGTAAAACGGGACAATAATCAGATAAAAAACAAGGCGGCCCCGCTAAACACGATGCCGCCTTGTTTTTTTGAATTATTCTTACGATCAACCTCCGAAGTCGTCGAAGAGTATGCTTTCCTTAGGCACTCCGAGCGAATCGAGCAGATCCAGCACGGATTTGGTCATCATAGGAGGACCGCACATCAGATACAAAGCGTCTTCCGGTGCTTCGTGGTTCTTCAAGTAAGTCTCGTACAATACGTTGTGGACGAATCCAGGAGTGTATGCTATTCCTGCGGCATCAGCTTCAGGATCCGGCCTGTCGAGTGCAAGGTGGAACTTGAAGTTAGGGAATTCCTTCTCTATTTCATGGTAGTCTTCAAGATAGAATGCCTCTTTCAGGCTACGCGCGCCGTAGAAGAAGTTGACCTTCCTTGCGGTCTTTTCCGTCTTGAACAGGTGCATGATGTGGCTGCGCATAGGAGCCATGCCGGCACCGCCGCCGATGAAGATGAGTTCCTGGTCTGCCGGAAGGTTTTCCGGGAGGAAAAATTCTCCGTAAGGGCCCGAGATCATCACCTTGTCCCCAGGTTTCAACGAATAGATGTATGAAGAACATACTCCAGGGTTGACCGGAAGGAATTTCTTGGTAGCCCTGTCGATAGGAGGCGTTGCAATACGGACATTAAGTTTGATAATGTCGCCTTCAGCAGGGTAGCAGGCCATACTGTACGCCCTGAGGGTAGGGGTAGGATTGACCATTTTCAGGTCGAATACGCCCATCTTCTCCCAATCTTCGCGATATTCCGGATCGACGTCGATGTCTTTGTAATCGACTGTGATTGCAGGCACGTCCACCTGGATATATCCGCCGGATTTGAAGTGCAGGTGTTCCCCTTCAGGGAGTTTGACTACGAACTCTTTGATGAACGTAGCGACATTGCGGTTTGATACGACTTCGCATTCCCACTTCTTCACGCTGAGGGCTGATTCGGAGATGACAATTTTAAGGTCTTCCTTTACTTTTACCTGGCAGCCGAGCCTCCAGTGGTCTGCAATCTGTTTCCTGTTGAAGAAACCTGTTTCGGTAGGAAGTATCGAGCCGCCTCCTTCAAGAACGCGGCATTTGCACTGTCCGCAGCTTCCTTTGCCGCCGCAGGCCGATGAAAGGAAAATCTTCTGATCGGCCAAGGTTGCGAGCAATGATGACCCAGGAGTGACCTCGATTTCCTTCTTGCCGTTGTTTATGTCAATCTTGACTTTGCCAGAAGGGGTGAGTTTTATCTTGATAAACAAAAGTACCGCTACCAAAACGAGCGTTATGATTGTTATCGCAATTACTGCTGATATGAGTGTTGTAAACATACTTTCTCGCCTCCGATTTTAAAGTTGAATACCCATGAAAGTCATGAACGAAATCGCCATAAGGCCTACGGTTATGAATGCGATACCGAGTCCCTTGAGACCTTTAGGCACCTGCGAATACGCCATTTTCTCCCTGATTGCGGCGAATGTGACTATTGCAAGGAACCAGCCGATTCCGGAACCGAGGGCATAAACCAGTGCTTCCCAGAAATTCACGAAATCCCTTTCGGCCATGAAGAGCGAGCCTCCGAGGATTGCGCAGTTCACGGCTATGAGCGGAAGGAAGATTCCCAATTGCGAATAGAGGGCGGGAGCGAATTTCTCCACGACCATTTCCACAATCTGCGTAATTGCGGCTATGACGGCAATGTAAACGATGAAACTCAGGAAGCTGAGATCCACGTTCTCAAGGCCGGCCCATGCGAGGGCTCCCGGTTTAAGAACGAATTCGTTCAGCAGGTAGTTGATAGGCAATGTTATGAGCAGCACGAAGATAACAGCAATTCCCAAACCGGTGGCTGTCTTCACGCTTTTGGATACCGCCAGATACGAGCACATGCCCAGAAAATAGGCGAATATCATGTTATCGATAAAAACCGATTTTACGAATAAGCTAATGTAATCCATTTCGATTCGAGTTTATTGTTGTTATTTTTCCTGTAAGTCTTTCTGAATGCTTCTCTGTATCCATACTATCAGGCCGAGGATTATCAAAGCCATAGGAGGCAGAATGATGAGTCCGTTGTTCATATAGCCTGTCGCATAGAACGATTCAGGGATAATCCTGATGCCGAACAATGTTCCGGAACCGAGAAGTTCGCGAATGAAAGCCACGGCGATAAGTATGATTGCATATCCGGCGCCGTTTGCAAGTCCGTCAAGGAGCGACGGTATGGGTTTGTTGCCAAGTGCGTATGCCTCGATGCGTCCCATGACGATGCAGTTGGTGATGATAAGGCCGACATAGACGGACAGTGTCTTGCTGATGCTGTACGAGTAGGCCTTGAGGAACTGATCCACGAGGATTACCATCAGGGAAACCACCACAAGCTGCACGATGATTCGGATACGGTTTGGAATACTGTTCCTCATCAACGAAACCACAAAACTTGAAAGTCCCGTCACTATCATTACTGAAAGTCCCATTACAAATGCGCCCTTCAGTTGCACTGTAACGGCCAGCGTGGAGCAGATACCGAGTACAAGGACGGTTACAGGGTTGCCCTTGAATATCGGAGTCAATATTACATCTTTCCAGTTAGTATTGCTCATTTTTATTCCTCCCCGTTTATTACGTTAGTAAAATAAGGTCTGTAGAACGAGAGCCATGTCCTCATGGTGTTTTCCAGGGCTTTGGAAGTAATCGTACCTCCGCTGATTGCGTCAACGCCGTGGATGTCTCCCTTTGCACCGCCTTTAACGACCGATATGGATACGAAATCCCCGTTTTCATCGAGAATCTGTTTGCCTTTGAAAGGTTCGTAGAATTTAGGCAGGGCTATTTCCGCTCCAAGGCCCGGGGTTTCGCCCTTATGGTCGAATACCGCGCCGTCGAGCGTATTCATGTCCTCCGTGAATGCCAGATATCCCCAGATAGGACCCCAGAGCCCGGCTCCGTAGCAAGGCACCACGCGGATGATCTGCCCGTTTACATTGAATATATAGACAGGGAGTCTGAGGCCTTCCAGAAGGCTTTCGTCCATGCTGTCACCGATTTTCCTCATTGCATCATACTGTGCCTTGAGTTCCGATGTTCCTGCCACTTCCTTCATGTCGCCGGCTTTCTCTCCGTTGCCGTTTACATAGATGGCAGCCTGGAGGTTGTCATTGTAAAGTCCGATTGTGAACTTGTTTATGTCTCCGGCTGCTTCTGCTGCTTCAGCATCATAGAGTCCGGCTGCGGTCAGTATCTTGCTCATGGTCTCGACACGGATATTGTCGTTCTGACGCGGTTGGAGCGCCAAGGACACATAGGCAAGGATTGCGGCTACCAAGATAACGAGTACCGCCGAATAGATTACCGTATATGTGTTACCGTTTGTATTCATACCTTAAAAATATTAAGCGATTTTCATTGTCTTGGAAACTTTTTTCGCCCTCCTGCTGATAGATGCTGATATTACATAGTGGTCTATGAGCGGTGCGAATGTATTCATAAGAAGTATGGCGAGCATCATTCCTTCTACATATCCAGGGTTGAAAAGCCTTACAGTAATGGTAAGCGCGCCTACGAGGAAACCGTAAATCCATTTGCCGGTTTCGGTCTGTGCTGAAGTCACAGGATCAGTCGCCATGAACACCGTACCGAACATGAAGCCGCCCATTACCAACTGGTAGTAAGCCGGGATGGTCATTTCAGGAGTAGTGCCGAAAGCGTTGCCGAGCAGGCCGATGCACAATGCTCCGATTACGGATGAGAGCATTATCTTCCAGCTTGCGACTCCTGTCCAGATGAGTATCACCGCTCCTATAAGGATTGCGATTACCGAGGTTTCTCCGACTGCTCCAGGGATGATGCCTGCGAACATGTTCCAGAAGGTGTCTCCTGCCGCATTCAGGGCGTCAAGGCCTTCTGTGGCATGTACAAGCGGGGTCGCTCCTGAGAATGAGTCAACAAGTCCGCTGCCGTCAGCGTATGCGGTTCCTTCTGCCATGTATCTTGAAACGCCTCCGGTCCATACTGTGTCGCCGGACATCTTGCTCGGATATGAGAAGAACAGGAATGCACGGCAGAGGAGTGCCGGATTCCAGATATTCATACCTGTGCCGCCGAACACTTCCTTACCTATGATTACGGCGAAAGCGACAGCGATTGCAAGCATCCATAGAGGAACGTCAACCGGTACGATCAGAGGAATGAGCATGCCGGATACAAGGTAGCCCTCGTTTACTTCATGCCCTTTGATCTGGGCGGAAATGAATTCGATGGCGAGACCTACGATGTAAGAAACAAGGTAAAGAGGTATGATTTTTACTATACCGTACCATACCATCTGCCAGAAGCCCCATTCAAGGCCGAATGCTGCGCTGTGCTGGTAGCCTGTGTTCCAGATACCGAAGAGCAGGGACGGGATGAGCGCAACCACGACGATGATCATGATTCGTTTCAAATCGACGCAGTCCCTTACGTGCGAACCTTTCCTCGTTACTGTGTCAGGAACGTAGAGGAAAGACTCGAAAGCTTCGAAAGTAGAGTGAAGGAATCCTAATTTCCCGCCTTTTTCAAACGACGGTTTTATCTTGTCAATGAATTTTCTCATAGTATCCACTTTTAAGCCATTTCTTTCATCATCAATGCTATGCCGTCTTCAAGGATGGATTGTATCTCTATCTTTGAAGGGCAGATATATTCACAGAGAGCCAAGTCTTCAGGGAGCACTTCATATATCCCGAAACGCTCCATCTTGTCAATGTCCTGCGCCAGGCAGGCTTTTGCCAGATATACGGGATAAAGGTGCATAGGAAGCACTTTGCTGTAAATGTCAGACATGACGAAGGCTCTTACGCCGCCGTTGAGGTTCGTGTCCATCGCATATTTTCTGTTAGGGGTGAGCCATGAAAAATATGTGTGGGAGAACGAAAATTTCTTGGAACGGAATGGCTTGCCCCATCCGAACATCTCATGGTAATTGCCTTCCGCAAGCAAGGTGACCTGATCGTCGAAAAATCCGAGGAATCCTTCTTTTCCGACATTGGTGCCTGTCAGCACGTCTCCGCTGATGTAACGCACGTCTCCGTCCCCGCTGTCGCACATGTCGGCAATGGCTTTCATGCTGAATCCTGCTATTGCCTCAATGTATGAAGGGGCGGTTGCCTTAGGCCCGGTAACGGCTACTTTGCGGCGAAGGTCTAACTTTCCGGTTCTGAAAAACCTGCCTATTGCGGCGAGTATGTGCGGAGTTACAGTCCATACGGTTTCGCCTTTAAGAATAGGAGAGATGTGATGAATTTGGATTCCTACATTTCCTGCCGGATGAGGGCCGGAAAAATAGTGGGCCGTGATGTTTTTCAGATCTTTAAGAGGGTTTTTGCCTTCTTCCTTGCTGTTGAAAGAGACGTGCACTTCCCCGTTCGAGAGTTTGGAGAGTGCGTCGATACCTGCTTGCAGGTTCTCTGTTTCGTCTTTCAGCGAGAATGACACTTCATTGGCCAGAGGTGCGGTGCTGAACGATGAAATGAAGATTGCCTTGGGAGTGGTGTTCGGATTCGCTATTGTGCCGTATGGCCTTTGTACAAGTCCCGGCCAAAGCCCGCTCGCAAGCAACGCATCCCTGATTTCATCAGCCGACAATTTTTTCGGATCCCTGATTCCGAAGTCTGCATATTCGACAGTCTTGTCAGCCTCGATGCGTACTTCGAGAAGTTTCCTCTTCTCTCCCCTGACGATTTCCTTCACCGTGCCGCTGACCGGAGAGGTGAACAGGATTGACAGGTCGGCTTTGTCAGCCATGACAGGCGATCCGGCAAGGACACGGTCTCCCTCGTGGATAAGCAACTTCGGCACAAGCCCTCTGAAGTCGGTCGGTTTCAGGGCGACGACATCCGCGACAATCACCTTCTTGATCTGCTGGGCCGCAACTCCCCCTATAGGGACGTTGAGGCCTCTTTTCAAATTGATATTGTCTGACATTGTCTTTAATGTTGTTAATGATTCTAAAAAGCGGCGCAAATCTACGAATAATTATTTAATTCGCTCTCTCAATTTCTCCATTTTATTGTTTATTTTTGCGGCTATTATGGATAATAGCGGAAGCAGGATTCTAGAGGGGCTGAACGAGCAGCAGAAAAAAGCAGTCGAGTGCATCGAAGGCCCGGTTTTGATAATTGCCGGGGCGGGTTCCGGAAAGACACGGGTGCTGACAAACAGGATAGCGTATATGGTGGAATCGGGGGTGGCCCCCGAGTCCATCCTTGCTTTGACTTTTACGAAAAAGGCGGCAGGGGAGATGATGGAGAGGATCAGAGGGTTGATCGGCCGCCGGGCAAGGCGTATCTATATGGGTACTTTCCATAGCGTTTTCATAAAGTTCCTCCGTGAATATTATGAGCAGATAGGCTACCCGCAGGCCTTTACGATCTATGATACGAACGATTCCCGTAACGCCATCAAGGCTTGTGTCAAGGAACTCGGACTCGACGAGAAGATTTACAAGCCGGCCGAAGTGCTTTCACGCATATCCATGGCCAAGAACAACCTCGTTACGGCGTCGGCGTACAGAAACAATCCGCAGATAATCCAGAATGATTTTGCCGCAAGAAGGGGACAGATATGCGAGATTTATTCATTGTATGCCAGGAAGTGCAAGGCGTCCGGTGTCATGGATTTTGACGATATCCTGCTGAACATGAATATCCTGCTCCGTGATTTCCCGGAAGCCCTCGACTCTTTGCGGGAGCGTTTCCGTTATATATTGGTTGACGAGTATCAGGATACCAACCATGCCCAGTACCGCATAATCAGCAAACTTTCCAGCGAGAGCCGTAATATTTGTGTCGTAGGCGATGATTCACAGTCGATTTATGCTTTTCGCGGGGCAAGGGTGGAGAACATTCTGAATTTTAAAAAGGATTATCCCGACTGCAATACTTTCCGCCTGGAACAGAATTACCGTTCGACCCAGAACATCGTCAATGCGGCCAATTCATTGATAGAGAAAAACAAAGAGCGGATAGAAAAAAAGTGTTTTTCTTCCGGAGTGCCGGGTGAAAAACTGAAAGTCATAAAAGCGTTTACCGATCAGGAAGAGGCGATGCTCGTCGTTTCCTCGATAATAACGAAAAAAGCGGCGGAAGATGCCGCATTCAGGGATTTCGCAGTACTTTACAGGACAAATGGGCAGTCGCGAACGCTTGAAGAAGCGTTAAGGAGAAGGAACATACCTTATAAAGTATATTCCGGCCATTCGTTTTATGACAGGGAAGAAGTGAAAAACGTCCTTGCGTATTTTAAATTGGCAGTTAATCCTTCCGATGACGAGTCCCTTAAGCGTATAATCAATGTTCCGGCAAGAGGCATCGGGCCGACCTCCATGTCTATGCTGGCCGCCGCCGCTTCGTCAAACGGTACGACCTTGTGGAATACCATAGTCTCCGGAGATTTGGCATCGTGCGGTCTCAAGCCCGCTGCAATCAAGCGTCTGGGGGATTTTGTGAACCTTATGTCGTCTTTCATCGCTTCGGCCCGGACGGCTGATGCGGCGTCCATTGCCAGGTCTCTGGTGCTTGCCACGGGGATATATTCCATGTACAAGGAGGACAAGAGCATGGAAGGCCAGGGAAAACTTGAAAACGTTGACGAACTTCTCAACGGAGTCGATGTTTTTGTGGAGGAAGAGGCAAATACCCGAAGCGAACTTTATCAAATCGAGCATGACGGCCTGCTTCCGCCCGAGACTCCGCTTGTGACCCTTTCGGATTTTCTTGAAAACGTGTCGCTTTTAAGTAATGTGGATTCGGAATCCGACGGCGAAACGCCGAAGGACAGCGTGGCCCTCATGACTGTTCATTCTGCAAAAGGTCTGGAGTTCCCGTATGTATATATAGTAGGTCTGGAGGAAAACCTTTTCCCTTCTTCGGCAGGCGGCATGCTGTCGGAGCGTGAAATAGAAGAGGAAAGGCGTCTGTGCTATGTAGCCATAACCAGGGCCGAGAAGTCGGTGACTCTGTCTTATGCTTCGTCCCGTTCAAAATACGGCCAGCATGTGAGCAACCCTCCAAGCCGTTTTATCCGCGAAATAGATCCTGAATTCATTTCGGATTCGGCGATTGCGGCCAGAAAGGCTCCGGTTGCCCGGAATTTCACTCCTGTCCGTAAAACGGATAGCGGAATGGCGATTGCCGGTGCGGATTTTGTCCCCGATCCGGTTTCTTCCCTTTCCGAAGGCGCAAGGGTGGAACACAGCCGTTTCGGTTATGGAGTCGTCCTCCGTCTGGAGGGGGCCGGAAATGATGCGAAGGCAGTAGTCCGTTTCGATCAGTTCGGGGAAAAAACCCTGTTGCTGAAATTTGCAAAACTACGGGTGGTTTAAGAAACGGATTCGGGAATTTTCGCCACAATCTGCCGCATTTTTTTTAAGTGGGGATGTTTTATGTTTTTTTGACGGTTTGTGGCGGATAGATGCGGTATATTTGCCGGGCGGTGTGGGCTGTCCGGCAAAATTTTTTTGAAATGAAAAATCTGTTTTTACCAATTGTCGTCATGTCATTATGCTTTGCTGCCGTTTCCTGCGAACAGGAAAGGATTCCCGAAGGTTATGCAACCCTCGTTTTCAGATTCGGTGAGTTTTTCAGTCCTGAAACCCGGGCCGAAACCCTGGTGCTGCCCGATACCAATGACTTCATACTGTATCTTTCGGACGCTTCCGGCGAATATGTCTATTCGGGCTTTTATGGCGATAAGCCGGAAAAGTTCGATCTGGCTCCGGGCAGTTATACGGCAAAAGTCATTTCAAGAGAGTTCAATGTCCCTGCATTCGGCACTCCGCAGTTCGGGGACGAGGTGTGTTTCATTCTTGAGTCCGGTGAAGAGGCTTCAGTCCGGTTCGGATGCACTCAGATGAATTCCGGGGTAAGGCTGCTGATAAGCGACGCCTTTATCACCGATTATGACGGGGGAGTGATTTTCCTTACTTCGGCTGACGGAAGGCTCATGTATTCGTATAACGAAAAAAGAATAGCATATTTCAATCCCGGCGCGGTATCATTGAAATTCCTGTATGACGGTATTGAGAATACCCTGTTTACCAAGATGCTTGATGCACGGGAGATATTGACGGTCAATCTGGATGCTTCTGGAGGCGATGGAGAGACCGACCGGGCGGGGATTTCAATCTCGGTGGATACTTCGAGGGTGTGGAATGATTTTAACTATTCTTTCGGAGGTGACAGGGGAGGCAGTATAGAGGATGCGCTTACCGTAGATGAGGCAAGGGGTCGCGCAGGAGAGAAGGATTTGTGGGTGTGCGGTTATATAGTAGGCGGAGATCTTACTTCTTCCGACATCAGTTTTTCGGCTCCTTTCCATTCATACACCAATATCGCAATTGCATCATCACGCACGGTAAGGGACAGGGACGAGTGCCTTTCAGTATCCCTGCCTGTCGGCGAGGTGCGCGACGGGCTGAATCTTGTCGATAATCCCGGCATGCTGGGAAAACGGGTTTATCTGAAAGGGAACATAGTCGCTTCGTATTTCGGTCTTGTTGGCGTGAAAGATATTTCGGAATATGAAGTGAGGTAAAGGTATTTTTTCATATCTTTGCCTTTTGGTATCAAATTGATTGAAATGGAAAACAATATTGAAAATTCGGACTATAAAAAAGATTACAATACCAAAAGGGAAAGACTCGTTTTGCCGGAACACGGCCGTCATGTCCAGAAGATGCTGGAGCATGTCATGGAAATAGAAGATCCGGAAAAGAGGAAAGAGCAGTTGCAGTGCGTGGTGGACGTGATGCGTTCTCTTGAAGGGGTCGGCAAGGACAATCAGGAAGCCATTCAGAAACTATGGGATCATCTTCAGGTGATTTCCGGATACAGGCTGAAGGATGAAGACTCTCCGTTTCCGCTGCCGCACAAAGAGTCTGAGAACATGAGGCCTTCACCCATAGTGCGGAATGCCACTCCGATAAAAGCCACTCATTACGGGCGGAACATAGAAAGCATCATCGACATGATTGCAAGCAAGCCTGATGATGATGCAAGGACTGCGATGATACGTTCTCTGGCTATTTATATGAGGCAGCAGTATCTTATATGGAACAAGGACAGCGTGGCGGATGAAACCATATTCAGAGACATAGAGCGGATGTCCGGCGGAAGGATCAAAGTTCCGGAGGACATGGTATTGACGAAAATATCCGCAGATGCGGTATTTTCACGTCCTGGCGCCGTTCAGCCTAACAAAAAGAAGAATCTTCCCAATCAGAAGAAGGGCAAGCAGTTGAACAACAGAAGGAGAAACGCTTAGACGAAATGGCGGATAGGAAGAAAAAAAATAGCGGTAAAAAAACCGTCCGCGGGAAGTCTGTTTCCGGTAAAAAACGTAAAAACAGGGAACTCGCTTTACGCCGTAGGAAGATAGCGCGCAATGTCGCAGGAATCATTTTGGGCATAGTTGCGTTATATACTCTTGTATCCATAATCTCTTATATGTTTACATGGACTGCCGACCAGAGTCTTGTAAATTCGGCATCCGATACAGTTGCCAGGAACAGCGGAGGCCGCCTCGGCTTCAAATGGGCGCGTCTGCTTGTTACTGACATGCTCGGCATAGGTTCGTTTGCAGTAGTGGGGATACTTTGCGCGGCATCATTGAAGTGCCTGAGGGTAAGGATCAGGTTTGTGCGGATTTTTTTCATCGCGCTTTTCGGAGGAATACTCCTTTCTTTGGTATCGTCTTATATTTCCGGACTATTCGGGGTCTCGACTGTTTTCGGCGAGGGAATAGGCGGGGCTTACGGTACTTCCATAATAGATGTCATGAAGGTTTCCATGGGGCCGGTGGGTACGGTCGCTGTCCTGCTGGCTGTGACTATTCTGTTCCTTTTGTTTTCCAGCAGCAGATTCGCTTCATGGATATCTTCGCTCGGCGACCGCAAGCAGTCCGGGCCGGAAGGGATAGTGGAAGATGATGCGGATGAAGACGAGGGTCTTTTGACGGAAAATGATCCGGATGAAGTCTGCTGCCGTGATGAGGCGGAGCCGGACGAGGGAACGGAGTGTCCTGAAGACGATGAAGAAACTGAAAAGTATCCTGATGAAGAGGATATGGATACCGGCGACGATGAACCAGAAGATGAAAATGAAGATTGCGGGGATGATGCCGGAATCGCTGAAATCAATGTAGAGGAAATAAAGATACAAGAAGGGAGCGATGTACCAGAAGGAACTGTGTCGGAGAAATACGATCCCCGCCTTGATCTTCCGCATTACCGTTTCCCGGGCCTGGAACTTCTGAATGATTACAGCGACCAGTGGTATGACATATCACAGGCCGAACTCCAGAGGAACAACATGAAGATTACCGCCGCCCTTGCGGAGTACAAGATACAGATTCAGAGCATTTCGGCCAGAAAAGGCCCTACAGTCACTCTTTATGAAATAGTGCCTGCCCCGGGTACGAAAGTGGCTCAAATCAAGAGGGTGGAAGAAGACATAGCCCGTTCGATCGGCGTTACGGGAGTAAGGGTTATCACCCTGTTGAACACGATAGGCATAGAAGTTCCTAACGACAGGCCGAGCACGGTTCCGATGAAGTCCCTGCTCAACGATCCCCAGTTCAGGAAAAACGATTTCGAATTGCCGGTGGTGCTGGGCTATACGATATCGCAGCAAATCCTGGCTTTTGACCTGACCAAGGCCCCTCATTTGCTTGTGGCGGGTGCGACTGGCATGGGCAAGTCCGTGGGGCTTAATGTAATACTTACTTCGCTGCTTTATTCGAAACATCCGGCTGAACTGAAGTTCGTGCTTATAGATCCGAAGAGGGTGGAACTGTCCATTTATGGCAGCATAAAGAATCATTTTCTCGCTTCTCTGCCGGACGAGGAAAAGCCCATCCTTACCGATACTTCAAAAGTAGTGAGGACTTTGAAGTCGCTGTGTGTCGAAATGGAGCAAAGGTACGAGCTGCTTGAAAAGGCGCATGAAAGGAACATAAAGGGATATAACGGTCGTTTTCTCAACCGTCAACTGAATCCTAACAACGGACACAAGTTCCTTCCGTACATCGTTGTGGTGATAGATGAGTTCGCCGATCTTCTTTATACGGCCGGTAAGGAAATCGAAGAACCGATATCGAGGCTTGCAGCAAAGGCAAGGGCTGTCGGCATTCATCTCATCATAGCCACGCAGAGGCCTACTACGGATGTCATCACGGGTACGATAAAGGCCAATTTCCCTTCAAGGATTGCCTTCAAGGTGTTCAGCGGTACGGATTCAAGGACTATTCTGGACGAAGTGGGGGCGCAGAAACTGATAGGGCGCGGAGACATGCTTGTGATGATTGCCGGGAAGGATATATGCAGGGCGCAGTGCGCCTTTGTAGATACGGAAGAAATACTCGGGATAAACAACTTCATCGGGAGCCAGCAGGGCTATCTTTCACAGTATTATCTTCCTGAGTGCGATGATGACGAGGAGGTCGTAGGGCCGATAGACCTTGATAAAAGGGATGTGCTGTTCGATGAAGCAGCCCGGCTTATTGTCGCAAACCAGCAAGGGTCGGCTTCTCTTTTGCAACGTAAAATGGAGATCGGATACAATCGCGCAGGAAGGCTGATAGACCAGTTGGAGGCGGCCGGCATAGTAGGGCCTAACGAAGGGTCGAAGGCAAGGAAGGTGCTGGTGACGGATTTCGACCAACTGGACAACCTGCTCAAGAATTTAAGTTGATAGCCGCTGCAAATATGTTCAGAGTGTTTATTCTTGTTGTTTTTGCGATTATTTGCGCACCTTTCACTGCAATGGCGGAGGGCGGCGGCCCTTTCGGGATTTTTCTTTCTGAAATCACACGGCTTAAAGAAAATCCCCAGGGGCGGATCAGCGCATCGGGAACCATGCGGATAAAGGAGGGCAAGTATTCGGGCTTGTCGGAGTTCGTAATTGAAACGGGATGCGGCGGTTATCGTGTGAAAAGCGGTAAAAATGAACTTTTGAATGACGGCGAGTTCAATTATATTGTTGACAGTTCTTCCAGGGAAGTGACAATAACGTTTTTCGATAGCGGCAGCCGTTCGGTGCTGGCCAATCCCCTGGCGCTGCTTTTTGAATTGCCGGAAGGGTTTGACATAGTGAAAGAAGAAGTGTCTGAAGACGGTTATGAAGTTTCCCTTGTCCCTGCTACAAAAGATACTGGTCTGTCTTTTTTGAACCTGACGATCGCTCCCGACGGGAAGAGCCTGTCGGCATTGGGTTTTGAAGTATTGTACGATTCGTCGAAAACGGTTGTCAGCATAGACGTTGACAGTTTTTCATTCTCCGGCTCTGCGCCCGGAAGTGAAGATTTTACTCCGGATCTGGTCTCATTGGAAGAGGAGGGCTATTTCATCAATGATTTGCGGTGACGGGTTTTCCGGACGAGTTCCGGAACAGCCTTTCAAATGATTTTCGCCCTTTTGAATACTTCCACTATCGAGGGGTAGGTGTTTGACAGGAACTGCGGCAGCGAACTTGCTGCAATCCATGCGGCTTTGGTGATGTCTTCTTCCGTCTGTGGAATCAGTTCTACCGGCGCGGTGTAGTCCATGTGGTACCAGTATGTGTGTTTTAGGATGAGATCGCCCTGTCCTTTCCATCTGTAACAGTGGTGCGTTATGCAAATCGGCGCGCCGGCGATGATTTCGGTAAGGCCGGTTTCTTCGCGCACTTCTCTCAGGGCCGTTGACTTTCTTTTTTCACCTTTTTCCCTTTTTCCTTTCGGCAGATCCCATACCCCGTTGCGGTATATCATGAGGAAGTCTCCCCGCCTGTTCTTCACGAGGCCTCCTCCGGCGTCGATTTCTGAAAAATGCCTGCATGTTTTCCTGAACAGTCTGTCCGGATCCGCAGAGGGAATGTACAGCCTTTTCAAATTGGTGTCTTTCTCAAAAAGGGATATTGTTTTTCCGATGCCCCCGTCTTTGTTGAGACGGAGTATTACTGCATTCGAATCTTCATAGTAAGGTTCATTCTCGCTGCAAATGCAGATGGAACGGTTTTCAAAATATATTCTGTACATTAATTTTCAATTTCAAGCCTCAAAAATACGAAACAATTTCTTATTTTTGCAGAAGTTAAGTATTCGAGTTATATGATTATGGAAAAGATTGAAAAAAAGGTGGCCGAGTCGCTGCTTGAAATCAAGGCGGTTACTTTGTCTCCCGAGAAACCTTACACATGGGCATCCGGTTGGAAGTCGCCCATATATTGCGATAACAGGAAGATTCTTTCATATCCACGGCTGAGGAAGGACATTGCAGGATGGATGGCCGAGACTGTAAAGAGTAACTTTGCTGAAGCGGATGTAGTCGCCGGCGTGGCTACTGGTGCCATTGCAATAGGAATCATGGTTGCCGAGATACTTGAAAAGCCTTTCATATACGTAAGGCCGAAACCTAAAGATCATGGCACGGGTGCGATGATAGAAGGAGTGCTTCCCGAAGGTTCGAAAGTCGTAGTAGTGGAGGATCTTATTTCAACAGGCTCGTCCTCATTGTCGGCAGTGGCCGCTTTGAGACATTCCGACGCCATAGTGTTGGGAATGGCTGCAATATTCAGTTATAACTTCCCGCAGGCCAGGGAGGCTTTTGAAAATGCCGATGTGGAGTTGCACACCCTTACCAATTACGATACGCTTCTTGACGCGGCAATGGCATGCGGATATATTAAAGAAGAGGATATGGATTTGTTGCGCGAATGGAGGTATTCGCCTGCAAGTTGGGGTAAAAATGAATAAGAAGATTTCCAGCAAGCATGCGGTGGTGGCCAGGCGCCCGTATGAAATATACATGGCTTTCACCGACATGAGAAATTTTGTCAACTTCCTGCCCGAGAGCAAAAGGGAAGGCATAACTGCCGATTTTGATACTATTTCCGGGTCTTTTCACGGAATCAGCCTTGGTGTAAGGGTGGTTTCAAGATCTCCGTATTCGCAGATAGATTTTGAAAGTACGGAGTCCCCCGTGAATTTTTCTTTCAGGCTGCATTTCGATGAAGCCGAGGGCGGTGCTTCGACTGATTTTTACATTGATCTTGACGCGGAACTCAATGCCATGATGAATCTGATGATTGGGGGCAAGTTGCGTGATGCGCTTGACAAGATAGTCGATGCCATGGCAAATGCCGCACAGGGAAAATTCCCCGAAGGCTTTAACCCGTCGGAATATGGGAACGGCGGTTTCTGATGTTTTTGTTAAATATCTGGAAGATGCGGCGGGACTTGAAAAAGCCTCCGTCGCGCTTGCTTCTATATCTTCCCCGGGGAAGACCTCGATACGTTCCAATCCTTTAAAGCCATGCTCTATGGCGGTGCTTGGCGGTCATGCTTCTGTCGTGCCCTGGGCTGAGTGTGGACTGTTCCTTGAAGGAAGGCCCGTATTTACTCTGGATCCGTGCTTCCATGCCGGAGCATATTACGTGCAGGATTCGTCTTCCATGTTTGTCGGGCATGTTTTCAGCGAAGCCGTGAAGATTGCCGGGGGACAAGGGATTAAAATACTGGATTTATGCGCCGCGCCCGGAGGAAAAACGACTGATATCGCCTCAAGGATGCCTTCGGGAAGCGTGCTGGTCGCCAACGAGGTCGTGCGGCAGCGTGCGTCTGTCCTGAAAGACAATGTGGAGACATGGGGGCATCCTGATGTAATAGTGACAAGTTCGGATCCTTCGGATTTCGGGCGCAGGATGAAGGATTATTTCGATATCATCCTCGTTGACGCCCCATGTTCGGGGGAAGGAATGTTCAGAAAGGACAGGCTTGCATTGGAACAGTGGAGCGAGGATGCGGTAGCCCTTTGTTCTGCAAGACAAAAAAGGATATTGGCGGATGTCTGGCCCTCCTTGAAACCGGGAGGAATGCTGATTTATTCCACCTGTACGTTCAACAGGCATGAGAATGGAAACAATGTGAAATGGATGTCCGAAACCCTCGGCGCGGAGATAATGGAGATAGATTCTCCGGAAGCCGAGGCCGCCGGGGCATTCAGGGATGATATCGGAGGCATGTTGTTCGTTTATGGTATGGTGCCGGGGGAAGGCCAGTATTGTGCGCTTGTAAGGAAGACGGGAGACTGCATTCAAGAGCGGGACAACGTGAAAAGGCGCGGATTTTCTTCTCTTCCGGAAAGTCTCGGAAGGCTTTTCGACAGAGAAATGTATCTTTTGCAGGACAAACGTTCCCCGGAATCCGTGATTGCGGCCCCAAAGTATGTTGCTACGGCGGCTTCCTCTCTGGCGGATGCGGTGAAGATAGTTTCGGCAGGCATAAGGGCCGGCGTTTTCAAAGGCAGGGATTTTGTTCCCGATCCGGCTTTGGCCCTTTCTTCCGCGTTTGACAGGACTTCATACCCGGTGGCCGATATAGACAGGGGGGCTGCGTTGAAATTCCTCGCCCGGGAAAGTTTTTTCATCGGGAACATGCCGAAAGGATACGTGGTAATATGCCATGACGGGCTTCCGCTCGGCTTTGTGAAAAATATAGGCAACAGGATGAACAATCTTCATCCGCCGGGGAGAAGGATAAGAATGGACATAAATGTTTAGATGATGGACGAAAACAATATATTTCATTGCAGATGCCGCAAGTGCGGGTTTGAAGAGGATGTCGAAAAGCACTCTTCCGTCAATGCCGTTTCGGAACCTGCCGCACGGCTTGGCATTCTGGACGGTTCGCTTATGAGGTGGACATGCCCTTCGTGCGGAGATACTGTTTACCTTGAATATCCTTTGTTGTACCATGATCCGCGGCTCCGTTTCATGATATGGCTTCTGCCGTCAGGCGAATACGCCCCTGAAATCAGGGAATATGGAAAAAAACTGGCCGTCCTGCTTCCGGACTACAAATGCAGGAAAGTGGACAATATTCTGCGCCTCGCGGAAAAGATCCAGATATTCGAACAGGGGGCGTCGGATGTTGCGGTTGAACTTTCGGAATTGGTTTTCAGGCAGGAATCCGGACTGTCCGGAAATATTTTCTGTCATGGCCTGAGATTTGAAGACGGGACATGCCGTGAATTCAGGATTTCGGTAGTCAAACCCGGGGGAGAGCATGAATATTACAGTGTTTCCCCAAATATTTACACGGACTGTTCCGCTATAGTTGAGAGAAATCCGGACATGCAGCCCGGTCCCGGGTTTGTTACAGTGGATTATAAATGGATTGCTTCTAAGTTAAATTGATATTATGATTGTTTTGGACAAGGGGCTCAGCCTGGAGCAGGTAGAAGCCCTGCTGTATGATGATGAAAGATTAGTCCTGTCGGAGGAAGCGCGAAAAAGGGTGGAAGACAGTTACCGTTTTCTTTCCGAATATTCTTCCGACAAAGTTATATACGGAATCAATACGGGTTTCGGCCCGATGGCCCAGTACAGGATAGCAGACAAGGACTTGAAACAACTTCAGTACAATATCATAAGGAGCCATTCGACCGGTGCGGGCGAGCCCATGCCGGATATATATGTGAAAGCAGCCATGATAGCGCGTGTCGTGACTTTTGTCCAGGGATATTCTGGAATACATTTTTCGGCTGTGGCGTTGCTCGTGGAGTTCATAAACAGGGGCATCTTCCCGAAAATTCCGTCCCATGGAAGCGTAGGGGCCTCCGGCGATCTGGTTCAGTTGGCTCACATTGCGCTTGCGCTGATAGGCGAAGGCGAGGTGCATTACAAGGGAAGATGGCAGAAGACTTCGGATGTCCTTAAAAAGGAAGACCTGCATCCTGTAAAGGTTTACATAAGGGAAGGTCTTGCGCTTACGAACGGGACTTCCATGATGACCGGAATAGCCCTTGTCAATATGATTCTTGCCGGAAGGCTGGTATATTGGGCCATGCTGACTTCTTCGCTAATAAACGAGGTTGCTTCCTCTTACGGGGACTTCCTGGATGAGAGGCTTCATGATGTCAAAATGCATGGCGGACAGGCCTCGGTGGCAAAAGGCATGCGGGACATCCTGCATGGAAGCCGGCTCATACGCGACCGCGAAAAAGAATTGTATGACAGTTCCCATGAAAACGTATCGGTATTTGACAAGAAAGTACAGCCGTATTATTCTCTCAGGTGCGTGCCTCAGGTTCTCGGCCCGGTGTATGAGACATTTGCCTTTGCCGAATCGGTGACTGTCAATGAACTGAACTCTTCCAGCGACAATCCTGTGGTTGACAGGGAAGGTAACGTCGTGCTTCACGGAGGCAACTTCCACGGTGATTACATATCGTTTGAAATGGATAAGGTCAAGATTGCCGTCACTAAGATGACCATGCTTGCGGAACGCCAGTTGAACTATCTTATGCACGACAGGCTTAACGGAATGCTTCCGCCTTTTGTGAATCTCGGAAAACTCGGCCTGAATTACGGGATGCAGGCGGCACAGTTTACGGCCACTTCGACAACTGCCGAGTGCCAGACGCTTTCCATGCCGAATTATATTCATTCGATTCCGAACAACAATGACAATCAGGACATAGTTTCCATGGGCACCAATTCGGCTCTGATTACGGCCAAGGTGATAGAAAATTCGTACCAGGTCTTCGCCATATTCTCCATGGCCCTTGCGAATGCCGTAGATGCAATAGGCGTTTCCGACCGGCTCGCTCCGGCCACGAAGGAATTCTATGATGACATCCGTAAGATTTTTCCGGCATTTTCTGACGACAAGCCTTTGTACAGGTTCGTGGAACATATTGTGGATTTCTTGAAAAACTGATTTATGGAAAACATTAAATACGCATTGGTGACAGGGGCTTCGCGAGGGATAGGCAGGGCTGTTGCAATAAGGCTTTCCCGCGAGGGGTACAATGTGATAATCAATTATCTTTCAAATGATTCTGCGGCGTCCGAGGTTATGGACGAGATCGTTTCTGCCGGAGGAAAGGCGGAATTGCTGAAATTCGATGTGTCTGATCCTGAAGCAGTTGATTGCGCTTTGGAAAATTGGGAAAACTCCCATCCCGGAGAATATATTTCGGTTCTTGTGAACAATGCAGGCGTCAGGGATGACAGCCTCATGGTTTTCATGTCCGACGAGCAATGGAAAAAAGTGCTTTCGACAGACCTTGACTCGTTTTTCTATGTGACACGCAGGCTGTTGAAGAACATGCTTTCAAGGAGGTTCGGGAGAATCGTGAATGTCGCATCCCTTTCAGGTCTGAAAGGACTTCCGGGCCAGACGAACTATTCGGCGGCAAAGGGCGCTCTGATTGCGGCGACCAAGGCCCTGGCTCAGGAAACAGCCAAACGCAAGGTTACCGTCAATGCCGTGGCTCCGGGATATATTTCCACCGACATGGTTTCCGGTCTCGACGAGAACGAATTGAAGGGCCTTGTCCCTGCAGGGCGCTTCGGCAGGCCCGAGGAGGTGGCGGCCGCCGTTTCGTTCCTTGTTTCCGAAGACGCTTCATATATAACAGGTGAAACAATTTCAGTCAACGGAGGACTGTATTCATGAACAGGGTCGTAATAACAGGTATAGGAATCTGGTCCTGCATCGGGGAGTCGTGTGCGGAGGTCGCCGAGTCGCTCCGTACCGGACGTTCCGGAATCGGAATCGATCCAGCCCGCACGGAATACGGATATCGTTCACCTCTTACGGGGATTGTCAGAAGGCCTGTCCTGAAAGGTGTTCTTGACCGAAAGCAGCGGGAGTTTCTGGCCGAAGAAGGAGAGTATGCCTATATGGCTACGAAAGAGGCTTTGAATGATTCAGGGCTGACTGAAGAAATGATAGAATCTTCGCGCGCCGGCATCATATACGGCAACGATTCTACTGCGGAGGCGGTAATCAGGGGGCATGAAAGGATAATGGAAAAGAAAGATACCACTCTTGTCGGGGCGGCTTCGATTTTCCGTTCCATGAATTCCACTGTTACCATGAACCTTTCGACTATATTCCGTTTAAAGGGCATAAACATTACCTTGTCGGCGGCATGCGCGAGCGGTTCCCATGCAATAGGCATGGCGGCATTGCTGATAAGGAACGGAATGCAGAAAGTCGTAATCGCAGGCGGTGCGCAGGAGACAAATTACTTCTCCATGGCGAGTTTCGACGGTATCAGTGCGTTTTCGGTGCGGATTGACGAGCCGGCAAGGGCGTCGAGGCCATTCGACAGGGACAGAGACGGTCTTGTCCCGTCGGGAGGTGCGGCGTCGCTTGTACTTGAGGATTACGAACATGCCGTTGCAAGAAATGCAAAGATATACGGGGAAGTCCTGGGATACGGGTTTTCCTCTAACGGGGGGATGATTTCCCAGGCGAGTTCGGAGGGTTCCCTCGAGGCTATGAAGGCGGCTTTGCGTGATGCATCTCTATCCCCGGCGGATATCGATTATGTGAACGCGCATGCCACTTCCACGCAGCAGGGCGATATGTATGAGGCCGTCGCAATAGACAGGTTGTTCGGAAAATACCATACGCCGGTATCTTCGACGAAGGGCATGACAGGACATGAGTGCTGGATGGCGGGGGCCTCTGAAATAGTGTATTCATTGTTGATGATGCAGGGTGGCTTCATTGCTCCCAATCTGAATTTTGAAAATCCTGACGAGTATTCGGCTTCTCTGAATATCGTGGTGGAGCCGGTACTGAGGCGGATAGACAGGTTTTTAAGCAATTCGTTCGGCTTCGGTGGAACGAACAGTGCTTTGGTTATAGGAAGAGTTTGATTTGATTAAAAAATATAAAGTCATGGCTATTAAGACTATAGGTGTATTGACATCGGGCGGGGACGCTCCCGGAATGAATGCCGCTATAAGGGCTGTCACAAGAACGGCGATTTATAACGGCTTTAATGTCAAGGGAATAATGCGAGGCTATAAAGGTTTGGTACTTAATGAGATAATAGATTTGAAATCCAATACGGTATCCAATATCATCCAACTCGGAGGGACTATCCTTAAGACAGCGAGGTGTAAAGAATTCATGACTCCGCAAGGAAGAAAGACCGCTTATGAAAACATGAAGGCGGCAGGCATAGACGCCCTTGTTGTCATCGGAGGCGACGGTTCTCTCAAAGGGGCGACTGTTTTTGCCGAAGAGTACGATGTCCCGATAGTAGGGCTTCCGGGTACGATTGACAATGATCTTGGCGGCACCGACTGGACAATAGGGTACGATACCGCTCTGAATACCGTGGTTAACTGTGTTGACAAGATAAGGGATACGGCTTCCAGCCATGAGCGCCTGTTTTTTGTTGAAGTCATGGGAAATACAGCGGGGTACCTGGCATTGAACGGTGCGATAGCATCCGGTTCGGAGGCGGCGATTATTCCTGAAATAGAGGAGGAGATAGACCAGTTGGCGGAACTTATCAATACTGGCTTCCGCAAGTCGAAAAACTCTGCAATAGTGATTGTCGCCGAAAATCCGAAAACAGGAGGGGCCATGGCCCTGGCCGAGCGTGTAAAGAAAGAATTTCCTCAGTATGATGCCCGCGTAACCATTCTCGGGCATATACAGCGGGGAGGCTCGCCTACGGCGCGGGACAGAATCCTTGCTTCAAAAATGGGTATGGCGGCCGTGAATGCATTGATGGAAGGTCAGCGGAATGTAATGATAGGAAAGCAGAAAGGCGAGTATGTACTCGTGCCTTTCGTGCGCGCGATAAACCATCGCCCTACTATTGACAGGGATGATTTGAATTCGGTGAAGATTCTTTCAATATAAGCCGGGACGGCATTTTTACAGCAATTCGGACCCGTTTATCACCAGTTTGAACCTGAGGTTGAAGAAGGCTGCGGCTTTCTTGCAGAGCAGCATCCTGTTCATGAATATCTCGAAATAGTCGATTACGGGGCTGATGTGCGTGTCTATTTTCAGTTTCAGGGTAATGTTTCCCGCATCTTTGTCGATTTCAAGGTCGGATTCGACGGCGGCGAAATTTACCCTGTCATGGATGTCGAAACTTGTTTTCCTGTCATTTCTTACTCTGGATCTTCTCACATCGCTCTTGTCGGCCAGTATGAGTGCGGCTGAAATCGCGTTTACCGGATGTGCCGTGGATTCGTCGTGGTTTCCGATGGCCGTTACGATTTTGGCTATCTCTACCGGGGACATTCCCATATTGTCCAGGATTCTGAATGCCATGATCGCTCCGCTCTGCGCGTGGTCGGCCCTGTTTACTACATTGCCTATGTCGTGCATGAAGCCTGCTATCATCGCCAGTTCGACATCTCTGTCCGAATATCCCGTTTTTTTGAGGATTTCCCCGGCCTTGATCGCACATTTTGTGCAGTGGGCAAAGGCGTGTTCGGTAAAGCCCAGTGCCTTGAGGGATTCGTCGGCCTGTTTTATATAAGTCCTTATTTCATCGGACTTTCTTACTGTTTCGTAAGTGATTTCCTTTCTTTCATTCATATTTAAAGTAAAGCAATTTGAAAAAAGGGATGTCCGGACAATGCCGCGACACCCCTTTCATACACATCATGAAACTTGAAAATTATTTACGCTGTCCGAGTTTTTCGTCAAGCAGGATGAGGGATGCCTTGTCGGCCTTTTTCATCTTTTCATAGATGTCAAGCGCGGTGGCTTCTTCTTCAACCTGTTCGCGGACGAATCCCCAGAGGAAATCCTGTGTGGCTTTGTCCTTTTCTTCGGATGCTATATCGACAAGTTTGTCAATCATTGCGGATACATTGCACTCGTGTTCATAAACATGCTTGAACACTTCTTCAACGCTTCCCCATCCCTGCGGCACGACATCAATCATGTTTACATTGGCGCTTCCGCCGCGTTTGATGACATAGCCGGCCATTTCGTATGCGTGTTCGAGTTCTTCCTGGGACTGCTTTTTCATCCAGTTGGCAAGTCCGTCATAGCCTTCTCTTGCGAGGAAGAATGACATTGAAAGATAGAGGTTTGATGACCACATCTCGGCAGTTATCTGGTCATTAATGGCCTTTTGGAGTTTTTCACTAATCATAACTTTATTATTTAAACATTCAACTTTCATTATTTCCGCTCCTGGCGGACGAGCGGTTATCTCTCAAAAGTAATACCAGAAAACAGTATGTGACGATATGTCCGTATTTTCAGCCGTTTTGTCATGTTTTATTCAAAACAGTTTCTTATTTTTGCAACGAAATTTAAACGGTTTCTCAATGACTGCGGATTTTGTTATTTTCGATCTTGACGGGACTCTTTTGAATACTATCGGGGATCTTGCGGCCGCATGCAATCATGTGATGGAATCCAACGGTTATCCTACTTACGGACTTGGCGATTACAAGAGGTTCGTAGGCAGCGGCGTGAGGCGTCTGGTGGAATTGGCCGTGCCTTCCTGTGTCCCTGCGGAAGAAGTCGAAAGGATGAGGCTTGAATTTGTGGATTATTACAGTTCCCACATAGACGACAAGACCGTTCCGTTTGACGGGATTCCGGAACTTTTGCGTTCCTTGCAGGATGCCGGTGTGGGAATGGCAGTCGCTTCCAACAAGTTCCATGACGGAACGTGCAAACTTGTCAGAGAATATTTTCCAGAAATAAGTTTTTCGGCAGTGTTCGGGCAGCGGCCGGACGTGCCTTTGAAACCGGATCCTTCGGTAGTGCGTGAAATAATCGAAGCGGCAGGAATCGATAGAAGAAGCCCTGTGGTTCTTTTCGTCGGGGATTCAGGCATAGACATGGAAACGGCCAATGCGGCAGGTGCCGTCCCTGTAGGGGTTACATGGGGATTCAGGAGCGTGTCGGAATTAAAGGAACACGGTGCGCGTTATCTGGTGAACAATGCCGCCGAATTGAAAGACTTGATACTAAATTACAGGTAAATTATGGATAAAATCAGGATTCTTGTAGTTGATGATGAAGAATCTATTTGTGAGATTCTGAAATTTAACCTTGAGCGTGAAGGCTATGCGGTCGATACCTGCCTCAGTGCGGAACAGGCCCTTACTCTGGATCTGAGATCGTATTCGTTGATCCTGCTGGATATAATGATGGGGGAGATGAGCGGTATAACCATGGCTCAGATACTGCGCAAGCGTGATGATACCAGGAACATACCTATAATATTCTGTTCTGCAAAAGGCAGCGAAGAGGATATCGTTACCGGGCTGGACGAGGGCGCCGATGATTATATTCCGAAACCGTTCTCGTTGAATGAAGTGTCGGCGAGGGTGAGGAGCGTGCTAAGGCGTTCAATAACTTCGTCATCCAAGGAAGAAGACCCCGTCACCCGTATAGAAACCGGGCCGTTCGTGCTGGATCTCAATATGAAAAAATGTTTCGTGAATGGGGAAGGGGTAGTCCTGACCAAGACCGAATTCGAGATTCTGAAACTTTTGATCAGCAAGCCGGGCGTCGTCTTTTCCAGGGATGACATACTCGCAAAAGTCTGGGGGCCGGGAGTAGTCGTGCTTGACAGGACTATCGATGTCAATATTACCCGTCTGCGTAAGAAATTGGGAAAATACGGTTATAAACTGGCGACCAGGTCCGGATATGGCTATACATTTGAACCATAAGCATAAAGGGCAGTTGGACATATTTTTCGTGCTGCTGCTTTTCTCTCTGGCGGTATCTTCCGTTTTTGTGTCGTTCCAGTATAAGAGGGAAAAGGAATTCAAGGCCGAGACATTGAATGCGCAGTTGCAACTCGTCAACAGGGACGTACTTTTAGCGCTGCATTCGGGCCTGTCTCCACGCGAGAGTGTCGGAAGGCTGGCCGCTGTTGATTCGCTTCGGGTCACAATTATAGACACCCTTGGCAATGTGATTTATGACACATATTCGGGCAGGCCGGATACTTTGTCCAACCACAGGTTCCGTCCGGAGGTCTCACAGGCCATTGCTGAAGGGCAGGCCCATACTGAAATGCGGCTTTCCGAAACGGGCAACGTTTCTTTTTTCTATGCCGCCGCATCCGATGGCCGATTTGTCGTAAGAAGTGCGATACCTTATAACATCACTCTGAGGCAGTTTCTTGAGGTTGACAGCAAGTTTGTGCATTTCGTGCTGATTGTCACATTGCTGATGTGCCTTGTGGCTTTTGTCATAGCGAAACTTATAGACCGTTCGGTCACTGACAAGGGAGAACGTGAAAAGCAGGATTTGAAACGGGAACTGACGGACAACATAAACCATGAACTGAAGACCCCCGTCAGTGCAATAAAAGCCTATCTTGAAACAATCATAACCGTGCCGGACATAAACAGGGAAATGGTGCTTAATTTCGTCGGCAAGGCATACGAGCAGACGGAAAGGCTGAACAAACTGCTGCAGGATGTATCGACGATAACAAGGCTTGACGAAGCGGGCTGGATGTTCAAGAAGGAGCCGGTTCGCCTTAAAGGCATAATAGACGACATAAAAGAGTACATAGAAGTCCTTCCGGAAGAAAAACGGATGCGCCTGCACAGCAATATCACCGAGGATGCCGTTGTTACCGGGGATCCTACTCTTCTTTATTCAATCTTCAGGAATCTTTCCGAGAATTCTCTTGCATATTCATCCGGCACGGATATTTATATAAATATCATATCCGAGGACAAGGCCCGGATGGAAATATCGTTCGCCGACAATGGAGTCGGGGTGGACGATGAACATCTTGAAAAGATATTTTACCGTTTCTACCGTGTGGACAAGGGCCGCTCAAGGAAACTGGGCGGGACCGGGCTGGGGCTCTCCATTGTGAAAAATGCGGTTCTCTATCACGGCGGTACAATAAAAGCCCGCCCCCGTAAGGGAGGCGGACTGGAATTCATATTTTCGCTGGCGAAATAGTTTTCTTATTTCATGTATTCGGAGACTGCCTTGATGAAGTGTTTCATCTGGTAAAGCAGTTCTTCTGATTCCTGGAGGATGGTTACATACAATATCATCAGATCAGGGTTGTACTGGGTTTCCGATATGTCGTCCGTCCTCTTCTTGCGCAATGCCTTTACACGGTCTTTAAGCAAGTCTATTTCATCGACGATTTCACTTTTCTTCGAGAAATCTTCAGCGGTTATCGTGGCTTCAACGCGTGTCATGAGGTTGTAAAGATCGTTTCTCAAAGGAGTGAATTCCGCAGCATATTCCGAAGGAAGAGATGAGAAATTGTTGTCAACATGCTCTTTGCAAGGGTCGCAGACCCTCCTGAGGCAGTAAAGCATCTGTTCGCAACTGCTGAATCCCTGGTGCAGCCATGAGGAAGCCTGGATGGCCTCGCTCTGGTTCTTCATCTTGCGCATGGCGACTATTTCCTTGCGGCGGGAATTTTTCAGCAGGAACTTGTCGTCTTTGAGTTCGTTGATGGATTTTCTCAGTATGCGGAGGTCGTTGTTTAGGAAACCTTCCGTTATGGACATGTACAGTGAGGACTGCGACTGGAGGAGCTGCGACATTACGCCCTGGTAATGCTGTTTCATCAGTTTTATCGAAATAGCATCGGAGTCTGAATTCTGGACTTTGACGATCAGGTCGTCTTTGTTTTTGTCGTGCTCTACGGCTCCCTTGTGTCTGTTGAGGTACATGAAGATGAAAAGGCCGATGAACATGATGATTATTGCCACGAAGCCTCCCCAGTGTATGATGCATGTCAGTATGAAGCATGCCATGAATGCGGCGAATGCGGTGAAAAGCCAGCCTCCTATTACCGAGAGGACTCCGGTCACCCTGTAAACCGCACTTTCCCTTGTCCATGCCCGGTCTGCAAGAGACGAACCCATCGCAACCATGAAAGTCACGTAAGTAGTGGAGAGCGGGAGTTTGAGCGATGTTCCGAGCGCAATTAGCAGGCCGGAGAGTACGAGGTTGACTGATGCCCTTATGAGGTCGAAGGCCGCATGGTCTTCAAGAATCATTTCATCCTTGTTGAAGCGTTTGTCAGCCCAGTCAAGAGCCTTCTGGGGTATGATTCTGGCAATCGCCTTGCCTGCGGCGGTCGTCTTTCTCACTATGGTGCGGGCTATAGGGGACGAGCCGAACATTTCGCTGCCTTCGTCCTGCTTTCCGAGGCTTACTTCGGTCTGAGTGACTCTGTGAGCCTTTTTGGAAGTGATGAGTGCAAACACCATCACCGCTCCGGATGCTATGAGGAATATGACAGGCGTCTTTGCAGGGCCGTTGAGCGAGTCCATAAGGAAATTGTCGAAGCCCACGCCGTTGCCGAGATTCATGTAGTCATTGTAGGTGGAATAACCTGCCAGCGGCACTCCGATAAAGTTTACGAGGTCGTTGCCTGCAAACGCGAGGGCCAATGAGAATGTTCCTGCAAGTACGATGACTTTGAATACATTCACTTTCAGGAAATAAAGTATCTGCATCAGGATGGTGAAGAATACGAAGCAGCATCCGACTACAAGCAGCGTGTTGTCGTGTATCCAGTCCTTGAACTCGTCAGTCATGTATGATGCGTCTTTCAGTCCCTTGATGAGCATGAAATATACTATGGCTGTTATAGCAAGGCCTCCGAAGATTCCTATCTTCCATTTGAGGTTTTTCTTGTAGTTGAAAGAGAATATCAGGCGGGCGATGTATTGTACGAGGGTTCCGAAGAAAAACGCAATCGCCACGGATACGAATATTGCGATGATTACCGACAATGCTTTTTCCGTATTGAGGAGCATTCCCAATGTAAGGGACGGGTCGTCATGCATCTTGAACATTGCCAGGGCCACTGAACCTCCAAGCAATTCGAACACCATTGAGACTGTCGTCGATGTGGGCATTCCGAATGAATTGAAAGCGTCGAGCAGGATTACGTCAGTAATCATTACGGCGACGAAAAGATACAGCAGTTCCGTTGCGTAGTAATGTTCCGGCTGGAATATGCCGTGGCGTGCGATATCCATCATTCCGTTGCTCATTGCCGCTCCGATGAAAATACCGATGGAAGCGACAATCATCAATGTTTTAAAGGTGGCCGCCTTAGAACCGACGGCAGAATTTAGGAAGTTGACCGCGTCATTACTTACTCCGACATACAAGTCGAATATCGCAAGTGTGAATAGTATGACTACGACCACAAGAAATAATGTCTCCATGTCATCTCTGATTTTGCGCGCAAAAATATACAATATCTCTAATTTATCTTTAGAAAAGATGTTTCAATAATGTTAAAAAATGTAATTTTGCTCCCGTTAACACACTTAATTTTCAAATCATGAAAGGTAAAAAAGTTTTTATTACAGGCGCAAGCAGCGGAATAGGCGAAGGATGCGCCAGAAAGTTCGCTTCCGAAGGTTCGGATCTGATTCTTAATGCAAGGAATGTAGAAAAACTCCGGTCGCTGAAAGCCGAACTGGAGGAAAAATACGGTTCAAGGATATATCTGCTGCCTTTTGATGTACGGGATCGTCAGGCGGCCAAAGCGGCCCTCGACTCTCTTCCTGAAGAATGGAAGGCCATAGACATACTTATAAATAATGCCGGACTTGTAATTGGCGTGGACAAGGAGTTTGAAGGCGACCTTGACGAATGGGACATAGTGATAGATACCAATGTCAAGGCCCTGCTCGCAATGACAAGGCTTGTAGTGCCCGGCATGGTCTCACGGGGAAAGGGGCATATTATAAACATAGGCTCCATCGCCGGGGATGCTGCATATCCCGGGGGAAGCGTGTATTGTGCTACAAAGGCGGCCGTAAAGGCTTTGTCGGACGGATTGAGAATAGACCTTGTCGATACGCCGTTGAGGGTCACCAATATCAAGCCTGGAATGGTGGAGACTAATTTTACCGTGGTCAGATACAGGGGGGACAAGGCGGCGGCAGATGCCTTTTATAAGGGGATACGTCCTCTGACAGGCGACGATATCGCCCTTACGGTCTATTTCGCGGCATCGCTGCCGGAACACATCCAGTTGGCGGAACTGCTCGTGATGCCTACAAACCAGGCTACAGGAACCATTTCGTACAAGAGGCAATAATCACTCAAATATCTGATAATTATGAAACCGTTTATGTTAAAAGTCGCCGCGCTCCTACTGCTGGCGGCCGCATTCAATGTGCGGACTTCGACCGCATGTACAGGTATTTCCTTCAAGGCTGCCGACGGGAGCGTCGTACTTGCCCGTTCAATAGAATGGGGAGACAGCGAACTTCCAAGCATGTATGTCATAGTCCCGAGGGGGATGGAATTCGTTTCATATACGCCTACGGGGAAGAACGGAATGAAATTCACCGCCAAATACGGATATGCGGGTATATCGGTCGTCAAGGACGAGTTTGTGGCCGAAGGACTTAACGAAGCGGGGTTGTCGGCCGGACTGTTCTATTTTCCGGGGTACGGGAAGTATCCGGAATACAAAGAAAACCTTAATTCAAGGACGATAGCCGACCTCCAGTTTGTCAGTTGGGTTTTGTCGGGCTTTTCAACGGTTGAAGAATTGTTGAAGGAAATAGACAAGGTGCGCCTTGTCGCGATAGAAGGCACGTCAACAGTACATTGGAGGGTGGCCGATACGACCGGCAGGCAGATAGTGATAGAAATCGTCGATGGCAGGGCGCAGGTATTCGAAAATACGCTCGGCGTATTGACCAATGCCCCCGGTTTTGAATGGCAGGTAACCAATCTTAACAACTATGTGAACCTGTATTCGGGAGGGGCAAGTGTTAAAACAGTCGATGGCGTGATGATACATCCTTTCGGCGCAGGTTCCGGCATGCTCGGGCTTCCGGGCGATGTCACGCCTCCTTCCCGTTTCGTCAGGGCATTTTTTTACAAGACAACGGCCCCTCAGCAGCCTACGGGACATGATTGCGTAATCCAATGTTTTCATATTCTGAACAATTTCGATATTCCGGTAGGCGTCGAGCACGAGATCGGGAAATCTCCGGATATCCCGAGCGCGACACAGTGGACGGCGGCATCGGATCTTACTGGGCGCAGGCTTTATTTCAGAACGATGTACAATAGTAATATAAGGTGCATAGACCTTTCAAAGATTGATTTTTCCGAAGCCGAATATTTTTCCGCCCCTCTCGACGAATCGAAAGAGGAACCGGTAATAATGCTGGAGGTTTAGAAACAGGTCTGTTTCCTTGAAATTTGTAATAAAAACACCTTTTTGGGTTATTATTTTAAAAATTTTAATCTAAATTTGCAGGCTGTGCAAGTATTTAAGTTTAATTTAAATCTTAGTCCTTATTTATAAATGAAGAAAAAGTTTATTTTGGTTGCAGGTTTGATAGTGCTGGCAGCAGGATGCCAGAAGACCATGCAGCAGGAAGAGCCGGTGGACAGGCCGGTTCTGCAGTCTCCGCTTGAAGGAGCGATAGAAGGTAAGATTGTCGTTTATTTGAGCGATGAAATGCGAGACGAATTCGAGGCTGCTACCGATGAAGACGGCCAGGTACGCATGGAGTCCGTGAAATCTTACGAGTCTGTTCCGGAAGAATTGCAGGTTATCTCTGTGGAAAGGCATTTCCCTAAAGATCCGCGCTTTGAAAAACGCGAGAGGGAGTCGGGGATAGACAAGTGGTACGATATTACCTTCAGCCAAGATGTAACCTTGACAAAGGCTGCCGATATTGTCGTAGGTCTTGACGGTATCGAGTATGCGGAATACATGTATGAGGACAAACTTGCAGATGAGCCGATTTATTCTTTTGCGGTCACTCCTCCTTTTGACGATCCGCGTGCGGTATCGCAGTGGCATTACCAGAACGACGGTTCTGCATGGGGAAGCAAGGAAGGTTCCGATATCAATCTGTTTTCGGCATACGAGCGTTTCGGCGTGTATGGAAATCCTGAAGTGATAGTAGCCATCATTGATGGAGGTATAGCATATTCCCATCCGGATCTGGCTCAAAACATGTGGATTAATACTGCCGAACTGAACGGCCAGGCAGGTGTGGATGATGACGGCAACGGCTATGTTGATGATATTTACGGATACAATTTCATGTATCCCGGCGCTATTACGGAACAAAACCACGGTTCGCATGTCGCTGGTACCGTTGCTGCTGTGAACAACAACGGAACAGGTGTAATCGGCATTGCGGGCGGAAACGGTTCTGCGGATTCAGGAGTGCGGCTCATGTCCTGCCAGATTTTCGACCATAAAAACGACGATTCAAGCGGCGATGCCGACAAAGGGTTCAAATACGGAGCCGACAACGGTGCTGTGATTGCGCAGTGCAGTTTCGGATTCGATATGAAAAACGCCACTTATTTCCCTGCAGCCAGAAAGGCGGCTATTGATTATTTCATAGATTATGCGGGTAAGGACGATAATGGAAACCAGGTAGGCCCGATGAATGGCGGCGTAGTCATTTTTGCGGCCGGAAACGACAACTACAATGTCAATGCAATGGCCGGTTATGAGCGTGTTCTCGCCGTTGCTGCAATCGGTGCCGATTTTGAAAGGGCATACTATTCGAACTATGGAGAATGGGTGGACATTACGGCTCCGGGAGGCGATGCCTACAAAAATTCATACGTTCTGAGTACTTCAATCAAAGGCTCTTATGAAATGATGCAGGGGACCTCTATGGCATGTCCTCATGTGTCGGGAATAGCGGCTCTCGTGGTTTCCGCTCTTGGCGGTCCCGGCTTCACTCCTGATGAATTGAAAGAAATCCTGTTAAGGGCCTGCCGTCCTGAAAAACTCTATGAGGCCAATCCAAATATGACAGGCATGCTCGGTGCCGGACTCATCGATACTGAACTTGCCCTTTCCGCATTGAGCACTACCGCTCCGGACAAAATCGATGATCTTGAAATACCGGAACCTCAGAGCAATGTCGTTGATATCGCTTTCACTCTTCCCGAAGATGCCGATGACGGATATGCTTATGGCGTCAATGTTTATTACAGCACAAGCAGTTTTTCTTCAATAGACTATGACAATCTTCCTTCCGGCATGATTGTGCTTGATTATAGCGAGGATGAAATGGAGAGCGTGGAAGGCAGTGAACTTGAGAAGCGCATAAAGGTTACAGGGCTGGAATTCGATACCGACTACTATTTTGCCGTGGCTGCGTATGATATAGCAGGCAATATTTCCGAGTTGTCGGAGATTTTCAATGTACATACGGGAGTCAACCATGCTCCCGAAATCCTAATCAAGGATGAAGACAAGGATTTCATTGTCAGGACGCATGAATCCAAAGTTCTCCAGATCGGAATTACTGAACCTGACGGACATTCTTATGAAGGTGAGGTTATCTGCACCGGTGAGAAAGGCGAGGAAGAACTGGATTTCGAATTCCAGAATGGCGTATTGGTCATAAGAATAAACGGCTGGGAACTCCCTATCGATAAATACACGGCTGAAATCGTGATTAAAGACGAATATGATATGGAAGCCAGAGCCTCGTTCCAGTTCTCGATTCAGGAAAATGCAGATCCTGTAATCGTTGCGGAATTGCCGGGCGTCTGCATCAACGGAGTCGGACAGAAAGTACGTATAAACATGAATGATTATATACAGGATCCGGATATGGAGCCTCTTACATTCACGTTTACAATGGACAACGATTTCATTGCAAGTTTGAACCAGACGGCAGGTTATTTCGATATCATGTCGATCAGCACCGGTACGGTAAATGTTACCGTGACGGCCAGAGATGCTGTAGGAAGCACTGTTGACATGCAGTTCCCGATTCTTGTGCGTGAAGGTTCCGACATTGTTGACGTTTATCCTAATCCGGTATATGACAACATGTATATAAGGTCGGGAGAAGATGGCAAATATGAACTGAAGATATCGAATGCGGCAGGTGCGGTCATTTATAATGATGTTATTACCTCTTCGCCATTCAATCCGTTTGTCATCAGCATGAAGAACAATCCGATAGGAGTTTATAGCATTTCAGTCAAGGCTGAAGACGGCACTGAATTTAAGAGTACTGTTGCAAAATATTAATAAAAAGTAAACCATAAGATGAAAAAGATATTTTTTGTAATTCTGTCGTTTATTATTGCAGTCCCTGTTTTCGGCCAGGAAGTGACTTCAATAACTTCGGATGTAAGGACAGCCGGAATGGGTGACGCATATACGGCCATGTATGGCAAAGGATTCAGCATATATACCAATTCGGCTGCGGCTGCTTTGTCGGATGACGACTTCGCGGTTTCTGCGAATTATACGATGTGGCAGCCGAAAATGATATCAATGAACAATTTCGCCATAGGTGCATTCTATAAGTTCTCGGACAGATATACTGTGGGAATCGGCGCACGCGGCCTGATGCAGCCGTTGGGAAAGATTACCGATTCAAACGGGCAGGCAATCATGGATGGCGGCACTTCCACGAAAATAAGCGCCGAAGTGTCTTTCGGTATGAGAATCATAGAAGGTTTTGCGGCCGCTGTCAATGTGCATTTCTTTTACAGCATGCTTGCACCTGATGTTACAGGTATCGGATATGCTGCCGATTTGGATTTGATGTACAGCCACAAGTATTTCAATGTGGCATTGTCCGCGAAGAATCTCGGGCCTGCCATGAAGTATGCCGGCAATCCATCAGACCTGCCAATGGACATCCGTCTGGGGTATTCGGGCGATTATGAAGTGGTCGATGACATACTTGACATAACACCGGCGTTTGATGTCAATTATCTTCTCAATAACAAAACCCTGTCCGCCGGTATCGGCGCCGAATTCGAATTCATAGACATGGTTTCGTTGAGGGGAGGTTACCGTTATTCCGCAAATGACATGGTTCTGCCTTCATATGCTACAGTCGGTGTCGGTGTCGAGTTTTTCAATATCGCTCTCGATGCGGCATATTATATAGGTCTCGGCAGTGCTGCCGACATCTTGTCCAATTCATTTAAAGTTGGTTTGAGTTACAGATTCTAATATATCGGTCCTATCCCGGGAGGCTGCGGGCATGGGCTTGCAGCCTCTTGTTTTTTGAATTGTTATGTCATGAGAAGTTTTGGTTCTGATAACAATAGTTCTGTTCATCCGAAAATTATGGAAGCGCTTGCTGCCGCAAATGCCGATCATGCTCCAGGTTACGGGGACGACATTTGGACGAGACAGGCTGCATCGGATGTGTCCGGCCTGTTCGACGGGGAGGTCATGCCGTTTTTCGTTTATAACGGAACCGGCAGCAATATGTTCGCCCTGCAATTGCTAACCCGTCCGTACCATTCGATATTATGTGCGGAAACAGCGCACATTGCAGTTGACGAGTGCAACGCCCCCGGAAAATTCACCGGCTGCATGATCCGGCCTGTCGCTTCTCCCGACGGCAAACTTACTCCGGAACTGCTGGCTCCGTACCTTACGGGGTTCGGTTTCGAGCATCATTCCCAGCCTGGCGCGCTGTATGTGTCTGAATGTACGGAATTGGGTACCGTCTATACTCCGCAGGAGTTGAAAAGACTTGTTGATTTTGTACATGGCTACGGCCTGAAAGTCCATTTGGACGGGGCGCGCATAGCCAATGCCGCCGCTGCCCTGGGTGTTTCAATAAAGGAGATTTCGCAGGATTGCGGAGTGGATACCATGACTTTGGGCGGGACCAAGAACGGCCTTATGTTCGGGGAATGCGTAGTGGTGTTCGACAAATCTCTTTTCGATGAGGCCAGATATGTAAGGAAACAGTCCGGGCAGTTGGCCAGCAAGATGCGTTATATCTCGGCGCAGTTTTCCGCCTATCTGACTGACGGTCTTTGGCTGGAATGTGCGCGGCATGCCAACAGGATGGCTTCCGTATTGGCCGGGCGTTTGTCGGAAATCTCCGGCATCAGACTGACCCAGAAAGTTGAAAGCAACCAGATTTTCCTGACAATGCCGAAAGATGCCTCGGGCAGGCTCCTGGAGGAGTATTTTTTCTATTATTGGAATGAAGAGGCGGGCGAGGTGCGCTTTGTCACGTCTTTTGATACGACGGCTGAAGATGTCGAAGCCCTTGTGGCAGCCGTGAAAAGGGTTATGGACTAAATCTTTACAGGACAATGAGTGTTGAAAAAATATCGGTTTCGGATATAATGGGGGATGATGTTAAAAGGGTGGAAGTATATCCCAAAGTGCTTGTCATTGCAGGCAGCGAACCGCTCGGAAGTGCCGGAGTGCAGGCGGATATCAAGTCTATTACATGCTGCGGGGCTTATGCAGCCGCCAGCATAACATGCATAGTGAACGAGGATACGACGGCCGTCAAGGAGATTCTGCCTCTTCCGTCGGATCTGGTGATAGGGCAGGCGGAATCTTTTCTTTCGGATGTCGGTGCGTCGTCCATAAAGATAGGCATGCTTTTTACCGAAGAACTGATAGTAAAAGTGGCGGCCCTGCTTCGCCGTTATCCTCATATTCCTGCCGTGATAGATCCCGTAATGGTCAATGCAACGGGACAACGGCTGGTAGAGTTGTCGGCCATCGAGGCATATAAAAATGAATTGTTCCCTCTCGCGACATTGATAACCCCCAATGCGCGCGAAGCATCTCTCCTGCTCGGGCACGAGATGACTATGGAGACGGCCGGCAATGACATGGAAGAACTCTGCGGCTGGGGAAGTTCCGTCATCGTCAAGTCGATAAGGCCTGACGGGAGGCAGATAGACTTGTTCAAGGAGACCGGCAAAGACGGTTATGAGAAGATTGAAAAGCAGATGGTGCGTACTCCTAATGTTAACGGCACGGGCTGTACCTTTTCTTCATCAATAGCGGCCTATCTTGCAAGGGGGTTCGGATTGCGTGATGCCGTACACAGGGCTGAAGACTATATAGACGGGGCTATCCGTACAGGGGCGCGGTATCTCTTCGGGAAAGGATTCGGGCCGGTATGTCACAATTACAGGTTGGATAAGGACAGATTATGAAAGACCTTCTGGTATCTCCGAGTTACTGCTATATTCTGGCGGCGAATTTTCTGCTGTATTTCGGTTTCTACATACTGATGCCGGTTCTGCCGTTTTACCTGACGGAGGTTTTCGGTCTCGGCAAAAGTTCGATAGGCACGATACTCGCCTGCTATACGGTTTCGGCACTGGTTGTCCGTCCGTTTTCGGGCTATCTTCTCGATGCTTTTGCACGAAAACCCCTGTACCTGCTGGCGTTTACTGTCTTTACGTCGGTCTTTGGCCTGTATATGGTCGCGGGTTCCGTATTATTGTTCGTCGCGCTGAGGATTGTCCACGGACTTTCTTTCGGTATGGTTACTGTTGCCGGAAATACGATTGTCATAGATATCCTGCCGTCTTCAAGAAGGGGGGAGGGTATAGGCTATTATGGCCTTGCCAACAATATTGCGATGTCGCTCGGCCCTATGACAGGCCTGTTCCTGCATGATTATTATTCGTTTACGATAATCTTCCTGAGTGCTTTGGGATGTTGTCTGGCAGGGCTCGTCATGGCGTCTTTGGTAAAGACTCCTGTAAAGCCCCGCATAGAAAGGGACAGCCCTGTGTCGCTCGACCGTTTTATCCTGCTGAAAGGGATTCCTGTGGGAATCGATCTGCTGCTCATATCCATTCCTTACGGTATTACAACGACGTATGTGGCGATGTATGCCAAGAGCATAGGCGTGCTTTCCGGAACCGGGCTGTTTTTTACTTTTATGGCTGCCGGGATGGCCGTTTCCAGGATGTTTTCCGGGAAGCAGGTCGATCATGGAAAGATAACCCAGGTAATCATGTACGGCATAATAATCGTGATATTCTGTTACATAGGACTTTATATATGCGAACCGTTGTCCGGGCTGTCCGGAAACATTGTCAAAATAATCCTGTATTGTTCCGCTCTGGCTCTTGGAATAGGTTCGGGAATGATGTTTCCTGCATTCAATACTATGTTCGTGAACCTCGGGCGCAACGATCAGCGCGGTACGGCGACATCGACATACCTGACTTCATGGGATGTGGGCATAGGTATCGGGCTTGTACTGGGCGGAATCATAGGCGACATGTTCTCATTTTCGTATGCCTATCTGTCCGGCGCCGGGCTGTGCCTGCTGTCGCTGCTGATTTTCAAATTCAGGATTATACCTCATTTTCAGAAGAACAGATTAAGATAATTTGGATATGGATTACAAATGGTATGAAGAAATGAACTGCGCCGTCACAGTGTGCGACATTGACGGAAACATCATTTTCATGAACAGGAAATCCCGCGATACTTTTGCCGGTGGAACCGACAGGCTGATAGGATGCAATCTGCGCTCATGCCACTCGGATCGTTCGTGGGCGACGATTCAAAGGCTTCTTGAAACAGGTGGTGTCAATTCATATACGATTCACAAGAAAGGAGTAAAGAAGATGATTTACCAGACCGCATGGTTCGAGGAAGGAAAGGTAATGGGGCTTGTGGAGATTTCCATGGTCATTCCTGAGGAAATGCCTCATTACGAGAGGTGATTTCCTTCGATTTGATGAATTCCTTCGGCGTCAGGCCTGTGTGTTTCCTGAAAAACATCCCGAAGTGCGACGGGGTGGAAAATGAAAGTTCGTAGGCTATCTGATAAATTGCCATGTCTTTGTTGTGAAGCATCTTTTTCGCTTCAAGCAGAGTGTATTCGTCAATCCATTCCGTCGCTGTATGTCCTGTATCCTTTGCAACGAGAGATGAAAGGTATTTCGGGGTCACGCCCAGCCTTTGTGCGTAAAACGATACTTTTCTGTATGTCTTGAAATTGCTTTCTACATCTGCGAGGAAGCGGTTTGTGAGGTATCTGTTTTTGGATTCAGATACTTTTTCCTTTCCGTTGTCATAAAGGAAAATATTGCTTGCTTCGTAAAAAAGTATGTTAAGGTAACTTTTTATTATCCGTTCGAAGTAGATGTTGTCGCTTTCGAATTGGAAATTCTTGAGGTATCTTCCTATGAAGCGGCACATAATGTATTTTTCTTCGGGGATTCTCCTGAAAGGCTCGTCATCGTATATACGCTTCAGCGAATAGACGTTTTTGAGTTCGTCAACCGGCAGGATGCCTATCCTTATATTATATATGTCTCCCCTGAAATTTCCGGTTGCCTGCGGTATGCTGAAGGTCTTGCCCGGGCCGATGATTATGAAAAATTTTTCGGCAATGGTATAGGGTTTCGATCCTATCGTGATGTCGGCCTTTCCGTTAGTGCAGATGATGATGCATATCCTGTCGGCCATAGTCTCGTACTGCACCCCGTTGCCGGGTGCGATTTTCACGGACGGGATGCTACCGACAATGTTCGCTTTCTCTGTTATGAGCCTTGTATTTGCCATTTTTGATTGTCTTTTCCTGCAAAAATAGGAAAATTATGATATTTTATACGGTGATTGTGATATTTTGGGTGAAATAAATGCTATTTCTTTGCAGTCCTGAAATTGTTAGAAATTATTATTTAAAACTAATAAGTTATGAATTTATTATCAATCGGCCGCAGATTTCTGTGTGCGGCGTCAGTCGTTGCCATGTCGGCGACAGTCAATTCCTGCTTCGATGATTCTGCATTGAAGGAATCAATTGACGATTTGAACAACAGGGTAGGTGCATTGGAGGATTTTCGTAATCAGGTACAGTCCGAAATAGCCGACCTGCAGGAGATTATAGCCAGTTTACAGGCCAAGGTAACCGTAGATGATGTAATTGACAACGGTGACGGAAGTTATACAATCAGGTTCTCTGATGGTACGAATGTGACAATCTGTGACGGTCAGGACGGACAGGATGGTCAGAATGGTCAGGACGGACAGGACGGTGAAGACGGAAAAGACGGCCTTACTCCTCCGGAGATTACAGTGATTGAAGAAAATGGCGAATATTATTGGGGCCGTCAGTACCCGGACGGTTCTACTGATTTCATCCTTGATGACAATGGCAACAAGATACCGGTGACTGCCGATGCTCCGCAGGTGCGTATCAACGAAGAAACAGGTACCTGGGAAATATCTTTGGACGGAGGTCTGACATGGTCCGACACTGGAATGCCTTCTGTAGGCATAGGCGATTCTTTGTTCCTCAGTGTGGAAATGGATGATGAATATGTATATCTTACACTTCGTGACGGCACTGTGATAACCCTTCCAAGGACTATGGAACTGATATTTGAATTTGTGGACGCTGATGATGTCATTACTCTTGTACCTGGGCAGAAGGCGGAACTCGGTTTCAGGATGAGCGGCCAGAAGAGTGTCACTATTTCCAAACCTGACGGCTGGCGTGCTGCCATCGAAGGCGACAAGTTTGTAATTACGGCTCCGGATGCAGGGAACATATATGCTGAAACCGAAGGTCTTGTAAGCGTAATCGTAATTTCCGCCAACGGTCAGAGTTTCCTTGCAGAGCAGAAAGTGAAAGTCTATGTTTCAGGAGAACTCTCAGTCGATCTGTGGAAAAGCACCGCATCTTTCTATTATTCGCAGGCAGGCAGCGATACCAAACTCTATTATAAGGTGAAGGAGGCTTCAGAGTGGTCGGAAGTATCAGGTCAGAACGGCCTGTTCGAGATTGTTCCGACATGGAATCAGTCAAAGAATGCTGCAGGTCTTGATATTTATTCTCTCGAAGAGGGAACAGGCATATTTGCAGGCAAGACCTATGAGTTTGAACTCAGGAATGGTGAAGAAGTTATCTATTCAGACGAGTTTACGACTGAGGCAGGCGATAGGATTCCTAACGGTGACATGTCGAATTGGTCGATGAAGAGCGGGGACATTCCTTATCCTAACGCAGAAGGCGAAAGTTTCTGGGATAGCGGAAATAACTCGTTGTCCGTAATGTTCGGTGGAAGCCATCTTTGCATAGAGGATCCGGAAAACCCTGGTGTTGCATACATGAGTGCCAAGATGGTTCTTGGCGCAGTTTTCGCCCCCGGCAACATGTATGTAGGAGATTTCACTATGGATGGAGCGATGGGTACTGCAAGTTTCGGCAAGGTTTACGATTGGACTGCAAGGCCGAAGGGTCTATCTGTTTCATATAAGGCGAATGTAGGTGCGATTGACAAGATAGGAGCATCGGATCCTGTAGGAAGTTCGCTTAGTGGAAAACAGGATACTACCCGTATCTATGCGGTCGTGATTGACTGGTCAAAACAGCATGGTGTGACTTCGGGTATGGGCGATCCTGCCGGCATGTGGGATCCTGCAACTGCAACAAGCATTGAAGAAGGAGCGATCATCGGTTATGCAATGCTGGACATTACCGCTTCCCAAGCAGATTTCACCACAGTTGACATACCTTTCGTGTGGTACGATACCGAAGCAAAACCTGCAGAGGGCAATTATTCCGTAATCATATCGTGCGCTACAAGCAAACGCGGAGATTATCTGACAGGTTGCTCGACAAACGAATTGTGGGTTGACAATTTTGAGTGGGTTTATTAGGAATATCTGATATTCGTATATACTTTTCCTGAATTTTCCCGTCCCTTGCAGTATGCAAGGGGCGGGATTTCTTTATATGGAGAACATGATTCGCTGTTAGTCATGTCGCGTAACGGCGTGGCCTGCAAATAGCCGTGTTAGAAGCAGAAGCCCACGCTGATTCCCGGACAGATTGAAATCACATCTCCAAATAACAGGAAAGGCGAATCAACTCCGGCCGTCATGCGGTATTTTTTGCCGACATTGAAACTTACTCCTGCTTGCGGAGAGAAGTAAAGCGGGGCGCCGAGTCCCGGAATGAAATGTATTCCCATGTCCAATGCAAAATATGGCGAAACGCGTTTTTCAAGTATGTCGCTTCTCAAGTGCAGATATAATGGGATGCTGAAGCCGGCGTATTCTACGATTTGTAATCCTATTCCTCCTCCCATTGCGAATTGAGGGCAGAAACGGTATCCGTTCACTATGTCAACACCGGTAAAGAAGTAAGGCAGCGTGGCCTTGACCATTCCGAAATAACCCTTGCGTTTGTTGAACGGAGATTCCGGTTTTGCCGGCTCGGCTGCTTCTTTCAGGATTTTAAGGACTTCGTCCATGTCATATACGAAGATGCTGTTGTCCGCAGTCAAGATTTTGACATGTTCTTCCGGAACTATCTCAGTAATAGTACCGCGGATGATCGAGCCGTTTTTAAGATAAAGCACATCACGGGTCTCCTGGGCCTGGAGCGCGCACGCTGTTGCCAGAATGGCAATCAATGCGATGATGATTTTTTTCATATAGCAGTTTGTTTTTGTTCACAGAACAAATTTATGTATTTTCTAATTAGAATAAAAACGATAATCCGGATAATCGTAAAAAAAAGAGCCGGCATCGAACCGGCTCTTTTCTGCTATATCAGTTTTACTGATGCAGGGATTTATTTAAGTCCCAGTTTCTTGGCTATTTTGCCCGTGAGTGTCTTAGGCTCGCTTTCTTCCCTGATTGCTGCCTGTGCTGCTGCAAGGCGTGCGATAGGCACACGGAAAGGCGAACATGAAACATAGTTCATGCCTATTTCGTTGCAGAACTCTATTGAAGCAGGGTCTCCGCCATGTTCTCCGCAGATGCCGACTTTCAGGTCAGGACGGGTTGAACGGCCTCCTTCAAGTCCAATCTTGACGAGTTTGCCTACTGCCGGGCGGTCAAGGGTCTGGAACGGATCATAAGGGAGTATCTTCTTGTCGAGATAGTCCTGCATGAAACCTCCGATGTCGTCGCGTGAGAAGCCGAATGTCATCTGGGTGAGGTCGTTCGTTCCGAATGAGAAGAACTGTGCGGTCTCGGCCATCTGGTCTGCAAGCAGTGCCGCACGCGGGATTTCAATCATTGTTCCGTAAAGGTAGTCAATCTTGACTCCCGTTTTTTCTTCGACTTCTTTGTGTATCCTGTCAAGGATTGCTTTCTGGTACTTGAGTTCGTTGACCGAAACAGTTACCGGAATCATGATTTCAGGTTTAGGAACGAAGCCTTCTTTCTTAAGTTCAGCGGCTGCTGTGAGGATTGCCTCGAACTGCATTTCGGAAATTTCAGGATAGGTGATGTGCAGGCGCACTCCCCTGTGTCCCATCATAGGGTTGACCTCGTGGAGGCCTTCTCCGCGTTCCCTGATGTCCTCAGGGGTCACTCCGAGTTCTTCGGCCAGTTCATGTATTTTTTCCTCTGTCTGAGGTACGAACTCATGCAAAGGCGGGTCGAGGAGACGGAATGTCACAGGTTTGCCGTCCATCACTTTCATGGTGCCTTTAACGGCTTCCTTTACATATATCTTGAGTTCCTCAAGTGCCTTGCGGCGTTCTTCCTCGGTGTTGGAAAGAATCATCTTGCGGAGTTTTGCCAAAGGTTTCTCGGAATTTTTTCCATAGAACATGTGCTCGATACGGAAAAGTCCTATTCCTTCGGCTCCGAAGTTCAAAGCCTGCTGTGCATCGTCCGGAGTGTCTGCATTGGTGCGGACTCCGAGTTTGCGGTATCTGTCAACGATTTCCATGAAGTGGACGAAACGAGGGTTTTCGGATGCGTCCATGGTATCAATCCGGGTGTCGTAAACGAGGCCTTTTGTCCCGTTGAGTGAGAACATGTCTCCTTCCTTGTATGTCTTGCCGTTGATTGTGAGAGTCTTTTCAGCGAGGTTGATCTTAAGGGCGTCGCAGCCTACGATGCAGCATTTGCCCCAACCGCGCGCTACAAGTGCGGCGTGGGAGGTCATGCCTCCGCGGGCTGTAAGGATACCGTCTGCAGCACGCATTCCTTCCACATCTTCAGGAGAAGTCTCTTCGCGTACCAGGATGCTCTTCCTTCCTGCTGCCGCAGACGCCATTGCTGCTTCAGAAGTGAATACTATTTCACCTACCGAGCCTCCAGGGCCTGCAGGAAGACCTTTGGCTATTACTTTGGCCTTCTTTTCGGATGCAGGGTCGAGGATAGGATGGAGAAGTTCGTCAAGTTGTGAAGGTGCAAGCCTTGTGACAGCAGTCTTCTCGTCAATCAGGCCTTCCGCAAGCATGTCCATGGCCATGTTGAGGGCTGCAAGTCCAGTACGTTTGCCGACACGGCACTGGAGCATCCAGAGTTTGCCTTCCTGTATGGTGAACTCGATGTCCTGCATGTCATGGAAATGATGTTCGAGTTTGCTCTGGATGGCATCAAGCTGTGCATAAACATCAGGCATTGCCCTTTCCAAAGAGTCAAGATGTTCGTTGTGCTCGTTCTTCGTGGCCTCGTTCAATGGGTTAGGGGTGCGGATGCCTGCTACGACATCCTCTCCCTGGGCGTTGATCAGCCATTCGCCGTAGAACTTGTTTTCACCGTTTGCCGGGTTTCTTGAGAACGCTACTCCGGTAGCGGAGGTGTTGCCCATGTTTCCGAATACCATGGACTGCACGTTCACGGCAGTTCCCCAGTCGTCAGGAATACCTTCAATCTTCCTGTATGCGATGGCCCTCTTGCCGTTCCATGATTTGAATACGCCTCCGATGGAGCCCCACAATTGAGCCTGCGCGTCATCCGGGAATTCTACCCCGAGAACTTCCTTTACTTTGGCCTTGAATGCCTCGCAAAGGTCTTTCAGTTCAATTGCAGTTATTTCGGTATCTGATTCATAGCCTCTTTTTTCCTTGAGTTCTTCCATCATCCTGTCGAGCTGCACCCTGATGCCCATTCCGTCCTCAGGTTCGATTCCTTCGGCTTTTTCCATTACGACATCAGAATACATCATGATGAGACGCCTGTAGGCGTCGTAAACGAAACGTGGGTTTCCGGTCTTTTCGACCATTCCCGGTATTGTGGCAGAGCAAAGTCCGATGTTCAGTATGGTGTCCATCATGCCCGGCATTGAACTGCGCGCGCCGGAACGGCAACTGATCAACAGCGGGTTTTTAGGATCTCCGAATTTCATCCCCATTATCGCTTCGGTTTTCCTGAGGGCCTCGGCAACTTCTTCCTTCAGTTCAGGAGCGTAACCGCCGCCGAGTGCATAATATTCTGTACAGCACTCAGTCGTGATAGTGAAACCGGCAGGTACAGGCATTCCCAATGTGCACATTTCAGCAAGGTTGGCTCCTTTTCCTCCGAGGAGGTTGCGCATGGAACCATTGCCCTCAGCGGATGTCCCGCCAAAGCAATAAACTCTTTTTTTCTGTTCTGACATAATATAAAACTATTGAATTAAAGGTAAATAATTCTGTTTAGGTTCGCAAATATATAAAAATTAGAATAAAAATTATTGAAGTTTACAATAATTTTCCGGCCAGATCCGAAAGTTTGCTTCTTTCGCCTTTCTTGAGATTGACATGCTCGAACAACGGAACTCCGGACATTTTTTCCTTAAGATGCGTCAGGCCGTTTGAATACATGTCCAGATAAGGCTGGTCGATCTGGAATACGTCTCCTGTGAATACAATCTTTGTCCCTTCGCCTGCACGGGTGATTATCGTCTTGATTTCATGAGGCGTAAGGTTCTGTGCTTCATCGATTATGAAAAATACTTTGGATAACGAACGTCCTCGGATATATGCGAGCGGGCTGATTATGAGTTTTCCGCTTTCGGTAAAACTTTCAATCCTCTTCACTTCTTTTGACGTCGGGCCGAGGGCCTCTTTGATTACGTTCAGATTGTCCATCAGCGGCAGCATGTAAGGCCCTACCTTTTTTTCGGCGTCTCCCGGGAGGAATCCGAGATCCTGATTGCCCATAGGGATGACGGGCCGTGCGAGTATTATCTGGTCGTACCGCCTTTCCTGCCCGAGTGCGGCGGCCAGCGCGATGAGGGTCTTGCCTGTTCCCGGGCCGCCTGTAAGCGCGACAAGTTCTATGTCCGGATTAAGGCAGGCGTCCATGGCGAATTTCTGTTCGTTGTTGCGGGGGCTTATTCCTGAAGAATGCTGTTTCTTGACGAATAGGAGCGAGTCTGTCGCTTCATCGTATCTTGCGCACACGCTTTCTTTGCCTGACTCGTTGCCCCAGTGTATGATATAAAGCTGGTTGGCTTTGGGCTTTTCCCATTCGAGGTCTTTACGTGCTATGCGCCCTGAATTGTAAACCATCTTTTGGACAAGAGACGGATCGATGTCTTCTATGTCGATTATGTCTTTTTCAACTTCATACAGTCTTTCTTCGTCAATCCTGTCCGTCAGGTAGTCTTCGGCATTCAGGCCGATGGCCTTCGCTTTCATCCTCATGTTGAGATCTTTGGTCACAAGGGCGACATGCCTGTCCTTGTTGTTGTCCCTGACCCACAGGGCTGTGGAAATTATGCGGTGGTCCTGGATGTCGTCCATGAAGCATTTTTCCATGCCTTCGGGAAACGGATGGTTCATCTCGATCTTTATTGTGCCGAGATTTTTTCCTAACGGAATAGGCTTTGTGAAGAGTTTGTTGTTGGCGAGCCTGTCCAACTGGCGGACAAATTCCCTTGCATGGTAGTTGATTTCTTCATCGCCTTTCTTGAATTTGTCCAATTCTTCTATGACTGCTATCGGGATGACGAGGTCGTTTTCCTGAAAATGGTATATCGCCTTGCTGTCGTGCAGGATAATGTTGGTGTCGAGAACGAAGATTTTAGGGAGTTTTGACATGATTGTGAAAGTTTTAATGGTGTCTATAGATTTCTGTTGATGAGCGGAAGTAAAAGGTCGGCCACATTATAGTCGAGCCTGTGCCTTATTTTCAGAGTTTCTCCTGTGGTCGCAAAACCTACCGGATAATATGCTATGTCCTGCAGAATCATCTGTGTGTCAATGTATCCGTAGTCTTCGTCGCTTATGGCTACAAGTACTCCCGGGGTTTCATTGAAAAGTATTGCCGTCGCGTCATTGCATGCAAGGGAGTTCTGCAGGGGCAGTATGTCAACTTCCATGCCTGTGCGGCAGGTTTTAGCCAGTTTAGCCAGTCCGCACAGGAGTCCTCCGCGTCCTATTTCCCTTCCGGCCAGTATGATTCCGTCGTCCTTGAGTTCCTTTACCACTTCGTAACTGTCTATGAAGTAGTCCGGGTCGAGCATCATCGGGGTGCTTTCCCCGCTCTGGCCGAGGATGGCGGCCAGGGCCGATCCTCCCAAAGATGTGTCGGGGGTGTCGAACGGTATGTAAAGGACGGTCGCCTCCTGAATCTTTTCATGAAAATCCCTGCGTCCGGAGATATACCTGGCTCCTCCGTCAGACTCGGTTTTTACCGGGCAAAGTTCCGGGTTCTCTTCTTCTTCGTCTTTGCAATAGAGGCATGATGCTGAAAGTCTTGTCGTATTGTCTCCGCATGTTATCATGCATGATGCTATTTTGACTCCGATTTCAAAGGCGTAATCGGCGGCCGCCGCCACCGAACGGTACAGGGAGGCATATCCTCCGACTTTTTCCGTGTCCCAGTTCCATTCCAGTGCAAGGGACATAGAGTCAAGCATGTACGGAGATGGTGTCCCCCACAATGCGGATGTAAGCGCCTTGGCTATGCACTGCCTCGCTTCGGCGGAATAGTTTATTCCCGGCTTCCCTGTGATTCCGGATGTTATCAGCATGTCCAGGTATTCTTCGTTTCTGTCGTGGTCGTATTTCAGGGGCGACAGATCGGGATCCAGATTTTCATCGATAATGGTTTCCCTGCATTCTTGCCGGCAGCAATATTCCGCTTTGCGTCCATATGGGCCGTTGCACGCTTCTATCAGTTCTCTCAGGGTTGATTCCTGTTCGATTCCGTCGATGATGAATTTCGCCTCGAAAAGATTCATACCAAGTTTGACATTAATAACACCGTAAAATTATAAAAAAAATGTATTTTTGCGCGGTTTAGGAGTGAAAAAATGGATTATCGGGACTTTAATGACAGGTATGAGGCGGAAATATCCGCTGTTTTCAACCGTTTCCCTTCATTTCAGAAGGTAGGCGCGGACGCATACAAGCCCGGCATTGACAATATGTTCAAATGGGATGAGGCGCTTGGCAGTCCGCACAGGAAATATCTTTCCATACATGTCGCGGGAACCAACGGCAAAGGTTCTGTTTCGCATCTGATTGCTTCGGTACTCGCTTCGGCCGGTTACAAGGTGGGTCTATACACTTCTCCGCACATTCTTGATTTCAGAGAGAGGATGAAGATCTGCAATGGCCCTGGAGGGGTCGCCCGATACATTTCAAAGGAGGACGTGTATTCATTTATAATGAAATGGAAAGGCTATTTTGCAGAAAACGATTTGTCTTTCTTTGAGATAACAACCATGATGGCCCTTGACTGGTTCGCTTCTGAAAAAGTTGATTTTGCCGTGATAGAAACCGGGCTGGGGGGGCGTCTTGACAGTACAAACATCATTTCTCCGGTACTTTCAGTGATAACCAACATAGGACTTGATCATTGCGACATGCTCGGGAATACGAGGGCGAAAATAGCCTTCGAAAAGGCCGGTATCATCAAGCCCGGAGTCCCGGTAGTGATAGGGGAGGATGATGATGAAATTTCAGAGGTGTTCAGGGAGAAGGCCGAGTCTGGCGGTTCCGCTCTTTTTGATGCTTCGGACATGTTTCGGCAGGATTCTCCATTTATAGAAGAATTGCTGTCGGAAATGGATCTGACCGGAGATTATCAGCGTAAAAACCTCGTGACTTCTCTCGCCGCATTGTCTCTTCTTGAAAGCACTGGCGTACTTGACAGGGCGGTAGGACAAGATGCGCTTTATGACGGTATAACAGGTGCGGCTTCAAAGATGCGTTTCCTTGGCAGGTGGCAGACTTTCAACCGTGGAGGCAATACGGTGATTCTGGATATCGGACATAATGCGCATGGCTTGAAATATAATTTTTCGCAATTGAAGAGCCTGTATCAGTGTTATCCGTCCCGCCGTGCAGTGATGGTGCTGGGCTTCGTGGCCGACAAGGACATTGATGCCGCCTTGGAATTGCTGCCTTTGCTGCCCGGACGGACTGTCGAGATGGTCTTTACAAATGCCGTGTCCAGGCGGGCTCTTCCGGCGGCGGAACTTGAAAAACATTTCATGAGGCTCTATTCGGAGGAGGTCGGTAACGGGCTTTATTCCGTGCAGGCCATACCGTCTGTCGAAGAGGCTGTAATGACGGTATTGCAGAAAGTCCCTGTTGACGAAGGAAGTGTCGTATATATTGGCGGAAGTACTTTTGTCGTAGCCGAGGCCCTGCCTTTGTTCGCAGGCGAAGAAAAATGAAATGATTATCCGCAAAAACGCCCTTTGAAGAATAACCGGGTACACCTTCTTTGGGCCACGCTACAACTTAATTTAAATACATCATAATATATTGATATTTAGTAAATTACTATTGTAATAATATTTTACA
>JADIMA010000017.1 GCA_017694945.1 Candidatus Merdivivens pullicola
CGACAATGCTGTCCACTTCACGCTTCTCCGTTTTAGGACTGCTCATATCATAACATACCTGGATAAGACGTAATATGCGCGGTCCTTCACGAAGGACAAAATCAACTTCCTTATCATTCCGTGAACGATAATAAAACATGGTCTTTTCAACATCATAGCCCCGGCGTATAAGTTCTATGAAAACTTGATTTTCAAGCAGTCGCCCTAAATTGTCACTCAAGGAAAATGCCTTTGATGCCACAAAACCGTTGTCAACGACATATACTTTCCTTGGGGCTTTTTTCATCAGCTTAAGCTTATTGTTGTAGCGTGACAAATAATAGAAAAGGTATGGTTCATGAAGATAATCCATATATTTTTTAGTCGTATTGACACTGGAGAAGTCAAGTTCCGATGTCAATTCATTAGCACTAACAGGATCACAGAAGTTCGAGACAAGATACATGGCCAGGTTATTCAGATCTGTCACATTCCGAACTTTATGACGCTTAGCCACATCTTTCCATATAATGGAATCAAACAACGTGTCAAGATAATTGCGTGTCAATTGGCGTGAAGCGACTACTTCCGGATAACCGCCATTCCTCAAATAGTCATCTGTCAGCACAAGAGATTCTGTTTTGTGTTCCGGTTTCAGTATATGCAGATCAAGCTTGTTCCAATCGAAAAACTCTTCAAGACTGAAAGGCAGCATCTCTACCTGAAGATACTTGCCTGTCAATACTGTAGCCATTTCACTGCTGAGCATTCTGGCATTACTGCCTGTTATTACAAGATTCTTTCCTATCCTATATAATTCACTGACCCACAAATCCCACGCTTCAAGGTTCTGGACCTCGTCCAACAGGATATATTCATACCCAGGATAGACATCATCCAGCATCCGCATGACCAGATTCGCATCCCAAGTTTCCAGCAATTGATAATTGTCGAAGTTCAGATATGCGAAATTCTTGTCTCGCAGCATCAATAATGCCTGAGTAGATTTGCCCACCCGTCGAGGACCTGTTATCAACTTGATCAGATGGCTGCTCAATAACAAATCTGTATCTTGGATGCTCTTACGGATCAAATACGGACGAGACATCAGTTCATCACGTTCTTTGCGCTGATTTAGAATGATTGTTTTCATCTCCTATATTGTTATTCAAATGCAATATTACTATTTTTTATTCAAACAGTAATACATATTGCATAAAACATATGCTATTTTATGCAGTGCTGAATCATTATTGAGTAAAAATTCAAATCTTTGCGGCCAAGAGCGGCTCCAGACTCTTCCCTTCTTTGGATTCTTTCATTGCAGCAAGTGCTTCATCATTCGGTATCTTATAGACAATTATATCTCTTTTTGCACAAAGATAACCATTTGCCTGAATTTACCGTGCTTCTCGCTTGGCATGACTACCGCATCACAACCGGAAAACCTGAAATTTTGCTTACACAAAGTGCTGAAACAAGGGGTACAGCAGTCTGGTAATACTTCGGCGAAGATACACGAAAAAAGCAGTCAGATTTTCACCTAACTGCTTGATTTCATTGATTTTGCTTCGTGGTCCCACTTGGGCTTGAACCAAGGACCCCCTGATTATGAGTCAGGTGCTACTAACCAACTGAGCTATGGGACCGTTCCATCATGTATTACAAAACTGTAATCTCGAATTGGAATGCAAATATAGTAATTTTTTTTTTAATCCAACATACTTCCCAGTAAAATACTCGTTTTTTTACTGCGCAGTCATTGCCTACATAAATCCGGGTGCCGTATAAACAACAGAGAAGGCGTGCATAATTCTTACACGCCTTAAAGGAGTGGGGATGTGTCAAAAGTCAGATTTTGACACATCCCCACCACTCTCATCGTTATCGGGAACAATTTCCCGCATTATCCATTAGCGATTATTCCCGTATTCAAATTGCATTGACCGTCACCGATTCCGAATGTTCTCCCTCGTAAGATGCAGAGAAAATATATTCGCCCGCAATCGAAGTCGAGAATTTGAAACCGTTTTCTCTCAGAGGAAGACAAGTAGACAAAGTTCCCTCGGAACATACGGTGACACCGGATGTGTTGGTTATGTCCTTCCCGTCTTTCATTACAGTAAATGTGACCTCATCTTCCCCGTCTGCGACAAATTCGGTCTTGTCGGCAACAAGCACAAGGCCTTGAGAAGCCTTTTCGCAAGATACTGCCAAAAGTGCCAATGCCATTATGGCTGCCGCATAATAAAAAATCCTTTTCATAACAACTTCATTTATTCTTCGTAAGCGTAGTTTTCAATCTTGCCAAGCCTCATATTGACTGCATTGTCCACAATGTAACCATAGTCTTTATATTCCACATTCCCTGCTCCGACTGATCCGCTATATGTGCCTTCACGCAATGTAAATGCAACGATATGAAGATTGTCTTGGTTCTCTACATTATATGGTACCGAGAAATCAAAGTGGAATTTCTGCGTTCCATTCGCCTGTGCCGGGAAGGCCTCGCCGTGCAGGAGATTGTCGGTTATGGAAGCGCGCAGCACATTATCGTGGACATAGTCCTTGCCTTCATCCGAGCCGTTTTGGTATGCCTGGTCATGAATGATACCGTCCTCAAGCAGATATACGCAAAGTGCGTACTCCCCTGCCTCCTTCGATGCGACATAAATATCCGCGCTAATGGTGCCGTCTTCCAAGGAAGCATACCCCCCGACGACCGTATTGGAAGGCAGGCTGCTTGTAGCCTCCCTTGCCAGACCCTCAAAAAATTCCGTGACACGCGCAGTAGACGAGATATTAGGCAAGAATGCATAGTAATTGACATATCCTTCAGGAAGGGACACTACATCAAAAAACGTATAGAAATCGTTAGCGTTAGGGAATGCCAGTCCGCCCTCTGAAGTAATATCATGGACATTTATCGGAATTATGTGGTCCGGATACTGTTCACTGGCCGATTCAAGTCCATAGTTCATGAAAGGGCAGAAACCGCACCATGTAGCAGTCATCCTCATTACGATCGAACGCCTGATAAACTGCCTGTCGTAATCAGCCACCAGGTCGCCCATTTGCTCCACGGTAACCACGGCCGTCGTCGAATCTTCCGAATTGGAAGTCAGCATAAGGTATGCCTTACGGAAATCGGAATCATTGGCCTCGACAGACACGTTTATCTTTGACACCATATATTTGGAATAGCTATAGCCGTCCGCCAGCAGCGTGGAGTCGTATTGTACACTATTGACTGTCAACCAATCCTCCTCGCAGGAGACATCGTACTTGACGTTTCCTTCTACCGTAACGACAAGATTGCCGCCTTCCCTTACGCATCCAGCATCGCTTTCCGTTATATTGAATCCCGGAACGCCATCCTGAATCACATAATACACATTGTCAATATCGCCTGTGATTATATGGAAGCCTAAGACCCTTTCTTTCAAGTCATTATTGTCAGTAAGAACGCTTACAGTGATCTGGGCCGTACCGGCGCTTCCCCTCATCGGCCTGACGGTATACCAAGGCGAGTCATTTTCGATATACCAGTCTTCATCAAATTCCATCTGGACGGTTACCGTTTCCCCGGCAGAGTTTGGAACGAATATGCTGTTTCCGACTATTTCGGTAAAATCCGGATCATCCGGTCCCTGCTTGTCGCACGAAGACAAGGATACCACCGCCAGCACAATGGAGAACAAGTAAAAAAATACTCTACTATTAAAAATCATAATATATTTACTTCGATATAAAATATTCTATTAAAAATATAACATTGTAAGTTCACCTGTATAAGTACCCTTGAAGTTGTAGCCTATGTCATCGTACAGGTCAAATGACAGAGTATAGGTGCCGTTACCGTTGTCGGTTATTGTAATAGTTCCATCCGCGGCAGGTGCTGCCGACCATGTATTCTTGTCTGATCTGTCAGGCTTTATTTCCAAAGCAGTTCCTGAATTCCTTATTTTACTTACGGTACTGCATTCGCCTATTTTAAATGTACCTTCTTCAAAGCCTTCTCCGCTGTTCGCTTGGAACGTACCGAGAGGAATTGCGGCGGTATGAGTGAAAATCTCACCATAGAACTTGTCTCCGCCCTCATCGTCAATAAGGAAACGTACATAACTGTCATCGGAACCGTCTGTCCAGTTATATGCCTTGAATGAAACCGCTTCTCCACTGCTGAAGTTAGCCTCCGGATAATCTCCGTTAAGTGTAGACCCGAGAGCGGACTCGAAAGCTATCTCACCTTTGAAAGTACCCGAGAAATTAAAGTATTCGTTGAAAGTAAAATTAAACGTATATACTCCATCTCCCACCTCCATTGTACCGGAGTCGATCTGTCCGAGCTCAGCTCCGCCTTCAAGAGACAGTACCGTGTATTCATAATCGTTTTCACCGTATGCGATGCCTGGCTTGATACCCTCTGTCTGCAAATTGTCCGGAGCCACCTCATAAGTGTCATCCGGAACCTTTTTATCCACCAAAGTGGCGTAAAAAGCAACCTGAAGAGAGGTTGTTCCAGACTCGTCAGTGAATACGGCAGTGATATAATTGCCATTAATTTTGGCCTGCACATCCGAAAATACCACGTCCGACACATCCTCGTCTGCCAGGTATGCGTCCATGGTCACGAAAGTCGTATCACTTACTTCGCTGTACATGTCCTTGTCAGAAACAGCCGCCAGTGCAAGTACATACCTTTGGCCAGCGGCAAGATTATCGACAGTAGCCTCGGAAGCGGCCGGGTCGATGGATACTCCCTCTGCCAGAATCTGCTCCGGTGCAGGGATCTCGTTACCTTGTACAATCGCCACGTAGGACACTCTTGCTGCATCGGTGTGGCTATATGTAAAGGTGGCCGCCGTACGAGTGAGCCTTGTGAACTCCCCTATTGTCACCGTAGGCACCAACAGTTCCTCGGAAGTAGTCACGCTCTGAGTAGCGACTTCGCTGTATACATCCTCGCTGGATGCGGCAGCTACTACAATATATCCGGTTTCAGGAGTAAGGTTTTCTGCCGTGCGGGTTATGGACGGCACTGTAGCATTCATCCTCTCGCCGTTAGCAATAATGTCTTCGGCAGTAGGGACTGGCTCATCTGCGGAGAGAACCATCCATGCCACAGTTTCGGCGTCGGATGGACTTACAGTATATGTAAAGGAATAAGCCGTAACAGTATCGATAGAGACCGTTACTTTAGGATCCGCCGTTTCCGGAGGATTATCATTACCACGGTTCTTATCGCAGGACACGGCTAAAATCATACTTGCAGCCATAAGGACTGCCAAAACGTTCTTTTTCATAATTAAGACTGATTTGATTAGTTAGTAATTCGCTTACTCATTAACATAGGCGAGGCCTGTAAAGTCGCCCGTATATGAAAGGCGGTACCACTTGCCATCCGTACACAGAACACGCGCATCGAACTGGGTAACCCCTCCTTCCAGATGTTTCACCTCCACAGTACCTTCTGTAATATAATACTGAGGGATGTAATAGTAACCGGAAGCCACCCCGTAGAAAGAACGGTTGGAGAATGTCCCTGGAGCATGCGAACTCGGATCGAAGGTGTAAGTTCCTTCAGGTATGGAAATCACTCTCTTATAAGGCTGGCCGTTCCACAGATAATCCTCTACTTCAGGCTCTCCTTCTGCATACAGGTCTATATTCAAACCTTCAGACCCGTCCTCCCACATACCGAGGGTCGAAACCCAGATATAGTAATCTTTCTCACCGGTATAGTACTCTCCGTCAAGATCCTTTGCATCAATAAACACATCGTAGTCTTTGCCTTCCTGGCTTATTGTCACGGAATCAAGAAGGCTTCCCCCGTTGTAGTCGAAGCGAATGGCCAAAATGCCTTCCCTCGGTTCGCCGTCATTGCTCTCTACATTGACAGTAAGCGAATTCGACTCAGGGTTATCGGCAACGTACGAAACCCACGATTCTCCGGAAAGCATTGTCACTACAAATTGTCCCTCTTCAGGACGGGAAGACAAAGAATATCCAAGTGACAAATCTCCACCCTCGATAGGAGATGTGACAGTATCTTCCGTCATATTAAAAGTAATGTCATCATCCGGTGCAGGCGGATTCGGACCGTCTCCATTGTTTTTGTCGCAGGCCGTCATAAAAATGACACAGCCGAAAAACATGGTAATAAAAAATTTTTTAATCATAAAAGCATCAACGAAGCTCTTAAAAACCTAAATCGCTAACATAAAACCAGAGCCTCATTAAGATTTTATATCGCGTATTTATTTTAACAGTACAAAGTTAATGAAATAATTGTCAATATTATCACACAAACCTGACTAAATAAACAATATCCCGTTCTATCCCGATTTTATTTCACACGCTTACAAATTGATACATGGCACTGTATCATAATTGCAAACCGCTGCGTCATTTTCGGAATCGGGCTGAGAAATAATTCTTGAATACATTAAAGAGGCCGTATCAAAACATACATTTCGATTCAGCCTCTTCGTCTAACTGTCCCTAACGTATTGTGTCAAGCCTTGATCTCAACATCGACACCGCTTGGAAGTTCAAGCTTCATAAGAGCATCAACTGTCTTAGGGTTTGAACTGTAGATGTCCAGCAGACGGCAGAAAGAATTGAGTTCAAACTGTTCACGTGACTTCTTGTTAACGAAAGTCGAACGGTTGACGGTAAATATCTTCTTGTCCGTAGGAAGAGGAATAGGGCCCTTTACTTCAGCTCCGGTGGATACTACCGTATCAACGATCTTTTTTGCCGATTTGTCAACAAGCATATGATCGTATGATTTAAGCTTTATTCTTATTTTCTGACTCATAATTAAAATCCTTTTAATTCATTTTACTCGTCATCATCTGAGATTTTGCGATTTCCGCTTTTCTCGATAACTTCTTTCGCAATGTTAGCAGGAACTTCCGCATAATGCGAGAATTCCATTGTACTGGTAGCACGTCCCGATGAAAGGGTTCTGAGTATGGTTACATAACCGAACTGTTCAGCCAAAGGAACTTCGGCCTTGACAATCCTGGCCGTACCCTTTGAATCCATATTGGTTATCTGTCCACGGCGGCGGTTAAGGTCGCCCACGATATCACCCATGTATTCTTCAGGAGTAACAACCTCCAAAGACATTATAGGTTCCATGAGTACCGGTTTCGCCTTAGGCAGGGCCTTGCGGAATGCCTGACGGGCGCAGATTTCGAATGAAAGCTGATCCGAATCGACTGGATGGAATGAACCGTCCTTCAGAACGACTTTCATTGAAGTAACTTCGTAACCGGCAAGAACACCGTTCGCCATTGCTGCCTTGAAACCTTTCTCGACAGAAGGGATGAACTCTTTTGGAATATTTCCGCCCTTGACCTCATCAACGAACTGAAGTCCGGTAACTCCTTCATCGGCAGGGCCGATTTCAACGATGATATCTGCAAACTTACCACGTCCGCCGGTCTGCTTCTTGAAGACCTCACGGTGCTGTACAGTACCGGTAATGGCTTCCTTGTAGTTGACCTGAGGGGCACCCTGGTTGATTTCAACGCCGAATTCACGACGAAGACGATCCACGATGATATCAAGGTGAAGTTCTCCCATACCGCTGATGACGGTCTGCCCGGTTTCCTGATTGGACTGCACGGTGAAAGTTGGATCTTCCTCCGCAAGTTTGCTCAGGGCGATGCCGAGTTTGTCAAGATCTTTCTGAGTCTTAGGCTCAACGGCAAGACCTATCACCGGATCAGGGAATGTCATCGACTCGAGCACTATCGGATGAGCCTCGTCGCAGATAGTATCACCTGTACGAAGATCCTTGAAACCGACAGCGGCGCAGATATCTCCTGCCTCTACGAAATCAATGGCATTCTGCTTGTTCGAGTGCATCTGGTACAACCTTGCAACACGTTCTTTCTTGCCCGACCTCGTATTGAGGATATATGAACCTGCATCCAGACGGCCCGAATATGCCCTGAGGAAAGCAAGACGTCCCACGAAAGGATCGGTTGCTATCTTGAACACAAGGCCGCAGAAAGGTTCCTTTGCGTTAGGGTTACGGTCTTCCTCGTCACCGGTATTAGGGTTTTTCCCGACGACGGAGCCCTTGTCCAGCGGAGAAGGGAGATAACGTATAACCGCATCAAGAAGGAACTGCACGCATTTGTTCTTGAATGACGAGCCGCAGCAGATAGGCACAATAGCCATATCTATCGTAGCCTTTCTCAAAGCGGCTATGACTTCCTCTTCGGAAATCGAATCAGGATCGTCGAAGAATTTTTCCATCAACGATTCGTCATACTCTGCAGCAGCTTCAATCAGCCTCTCACGCCACAAAGCCACATCATCCTTCATGTCTTCAGGGATGGCCGTTTCATGATAATTGACCAGATCCTTCCCTTCGGAATCATAAATCAGGGCCTTCTGGGACAGAAGATCGACTATTCCTTCAAACTTGTCCTCGGCTCCGATAGGCAGACAGATAGGCACAGCCTTTGCACCGAGTTTCTCCTTGATTTCCTCCACGACAGCAAGAAAATCGGCACCGACACGGTCCATCTTGTTGACATAGGCTATCTTAGGAACATGGTACTTGTCTGCTTGCCTCCATACGGTCTCGGACTGAGGCTGTACACGGCCGACTGCACAGAAAGTTGCAACCGTTCCGTCCAAAATACGGAGTGAACGCTCAACTTCTACTGTGAAATCCACGTGCCCCGGAGTATCTATCAAGTTTATCTGATAAGTCGCATCATTGTACTTCCAGAATGCGGTAGTGGCCGCCGATGTAATGGTAATGCCCCTTTCCTGCTCCTGAACCATCCAGTCCATTGTTGCAGCGCCTTCGTGAACCTCTCCTATCTTATGGGTCTTGCCCGTATAGTAAAGGATACGTTCAGAAGTAGTGGTCTTACCGGCATCGATATGCGCCATTATACCAATATTTCTCGTGTATTTAAGGTCTCTTGCCATATTTTTAAGTTAATATCCCAAAAATTGCATCCCTGCAAAGTGCTTCCAGCAGGGTTTTTAGAAGCGGAAATGCGCAAAGGCCTTGTTTGCCTCAGCCATCTTGTGCATATCTTCTTTTCTCTTGAATGCGCCGCCTTCATTGTTGTAAGCAGCAATGATTTCGGCAGCGAGTTTTTCCGACATCGAGTGACCGGAACGCTTACGTGCATAGAGTATCATATTCTTCATACTCAATGAAACTTTCCTCTCCGGGCGTACCTCTGTCGGAACTTGGAAGTTGGCACCACCCACGCGACGACTTTTTACCTCTACCTGAGGTGTCACGTTTTCAAGCGCCTTCCTCCATATATCCAGAGGAGCCTTGTCAGAATCTTTCATCTTCTCGCCTACCATGTCAATGGCATCGTAAAAAATAGAATAAGCGATACTCTTCTTCCCCTGCAGCATAAGATTGTTCACGAAACGGGTAACCTCTGGATCGTGAAATTTCGGATCAGGAAGTAGAATCCTCTTTTTAGGCTTCGATTTTCTCATTTTTACAGAAAAATTAGATGATTAAAAAATTACTTCTTAGATTTCTTCGGCCTCTTGGCGCCATAGAGTGAACGGCTCTGTGTCCTTCCATCTACGCCGGCAGTATCCAAAGCTCCTCTAAGGATGTGGTAACGCACACCTGGAAGATCCTTCACACGACCTCCGCGGACAAGCACGATTGAGTGCTCCTGAAGGTTGTGGCCTTCGCCAGGTATGTAAGCATTGACCTCCTTCTGGTTGGTAAGACGCACACGGGCAACCTTACGCATAGCCGAGTTAGGCTTTTTAGGCGTAGTGGTATAAACGCGCACGCATACACCCCTTCTCTGAGGACAAGCATCCAACGCGCGAGACTTGCTTTTCTCGACAATAACCTCGCGTCCTTTGCGAACTAATTGTTGAATTGTTGGCATAAATACTTGTAAATCTTTACTTTATATTACTTTTCCGCTATTTTGCGGGATGCAAAGGTAGAGATTTTTTTTTATTTTACCAACATGTTATCAACAATATAGGGACTTTTAACAATTTTTTAAAACGATTCTCCGCGAAATCAGTTCCGGGAAAGCGCCGCCCGTTCACGGGAAAATGGTTCACTTTCCCCTGCTATGACTCATACAATGCCGCCATCAGGTAGGCGAAAGGGGGTTAGATAGGGACGACATGCCTTGTCCGATCCACACCCCCGACTTAACTCACATATATCGCGATACCCAGATACACAACAAATTGTGACTAACAGGTATGGATTCCAAGGGGGTCTGGAACCCTCTCTAATCCACTGCCATCTTTTGGCATATGCGCCCCTAATTTACAATAAGTTGCGACAATAAGAGTTAAGTCGGGGCGTGGATGCATTGCAGACCTCTTTGCACGGCAACTGCGTACCAGCCGTGCAGGTTTTCACTGTTTTTGAGGAGAATAGCAGCGCTATTTTTCGGCAAAAATGGCGGGAACATGCCGGAATGATGTCACAAAGAACTTTTGAAAAATTTAAACATATTCTCAAGAAAACTTCTTACGCACAAGACTTTTGTAAAGCAGGGTCATATAGAGGCTTCTGGCCATAAGGTGTACGAAATACGCTCCGCACAATATATGAATCCCGAGCCACGCCTCACGCCTTGCGGCCACGCTCCCGTCCGCGGCGACGGTCACGGCATCTTCCAACAGCCCTCCGGCAGGTATCCCGAACGCCGCTATCCCTGCATAGTATATGACGAAAAAACCCACGGCCGCCAGTATCATGGAATCGCGCACCGGCCTCGTATCCGTTGCTCCCACGAACACTCCGTCCCATATAAAGGCGGCACAGCCAAGAAACGGCATGAGCATCAGCCACGGCATATAGTCCATCGCCAATTCTATCACCACGGCATCGCCCGTCATGACATGAAGCAGGGGCCTTCCCGCGAACCAATACACGAACAGGAAAAGCACCGAAATTCCGGCGCCCCATGCAAATATCTTGCGTACAGCATCCCTGAAACAGTCATACCGCCCCTCGCCAACATATCTTCCGGAAAGAGCCTCCCCGGCATAAGCAAAACCGTCGATGAAAAACGAAAATATCATGAGAAGTTTCATTAAAATAGAGCCTGCGGCAAGAAGTTCGTCGCCGAACCGGGCCGATATGGTCGTAAAACCGATATAGACAGATATGATACATGCCGATCTTATGAAAAGGTTGCCGTTCATCTTGAAAAACGAAGAAAGGCTTCCTCCCCGCATCGATTCGCCGACACGCACACCTTTAAATATATGACGGTATCCCGACACCAGCAGTATCACCGACAGAGCCAGCCCCGAATACTGCGCAAGCACTGTACCCCAGGCTACGCCCGAATAACCGAGCGGGGTCTTGATTGCAAACAGGATACTGGCCGCTATATTGGCCACATTCACGAATATGTCTATCACCATCGGCCTTACAGTATCCTGCATGCCGATGAACCATCCTTTGAACATGAACATGGCAAGAGTAGCAGGAGCGGCCCAGATACGGATGTTGAAATATGTACGGGCAAGTTCCCTGACTTGATCCGTGCAGTCTATCACCAGGAAGGCAGCCTGCACCACAAGCCATTGCAGCGCCCACACGGCAAGAGCGCAAATCATGGAAGTGACAAAACCGCGCTGGAAGATCATTGCTGCCGCGCGATAGTCGCGCCTGCCGTATGCCTGGGCCGCCAGGCCGCCCGTCCCCACACGCAGGAAAGAAAAATTCCAATACAGCAAATCAAACAGCATCGTGCCCACCGCGACACCGCCGACAAAAGAAGCATGGCCCAAATGGCCGGCTATGGCCGTATCGGCCATTCCGACAAGAGGAACGGTTATATTGGCCAGGATGCTCGGAAGCGCCAGTTTCAGTATCCTGCCGTGCATTCCCTTGACAGACATATTGTCAGTTTACGGATTTGAAAAGATATACCTTGTCACCGCGCCTCAACTTAAAGCCATTCAAAGCGGCGGCATCTCCGAGAGGGACAGAACAATATTCTCCCTTCGGGCATGAATCCGCAGGCTTCAGGTCAACCCTGATTTCGCCCACGGTGAGTTCCACCACTCCGGTGGAAGGCCCCATTATCAGTATCGGATCGCCTACGGAAAGCCGTCCCGACTCGACATATATTTCAGCGACTCTGATTTTTCCGAAATAATTCGTAATCTTCCCGACATACTCCTTGCGCCGGGTTGCCTTGCTTCCATACACGTCGCACCATTCGCCCAGGCGCGCCCCCTGGTAGTAGCCGTCCCAGAAGCCCCGGTTGAAGACTTCGGAAAGCCCTTCCTTAAGCCTTGCGGCAAGTTCCGGAGTATAAGTCCCGTCGCATACGGCATCGGCCGCCATCCTGTATGCAGAGGCTACACGCTTGACATACTCTCCCGAGCGCGCGCGTCCTTCTATCTTGAAAACAGTCACTCCGGCATCTATGATCTTGTCCATAAACTCTATAGTACACAGGTCTTTCGGGGACATTATATATTTGTTGTCTATATGCAGTTTGGCTCCGGTTTCAAGGTCGGTGACCTCGTAACCCCTGCGGCATATCTGGTAACATGCACCGCGGTTGGCAGAAGCCCCGTACTCGTGAAGGCTAAGATAACACTTTCCGGATATGGCCATGCACAGTGCCCCGTGGGCGAACATCTCTATCTCCACGAGCCTGCCGGAAGGGCCTTTGATGCCCTCGCGGACTATGGTTTCATGGATTTCCTTGACCTGGTGCAGGTTCAGCTCGCGTGCAAGCACTATCACATCCGCATAGGCCGCATAAAACCTCAGCGCCTCCACGTTGGAAATACTCAACTGGGTGGAGATGTGGACTTCCATACCGAGGGAGCGGGCATAGACTATGGCGGCCATGTCCGATGCAATCACAGCGGTAATGCCCGCATCCTTTGCAGCCCGCAACGTCGCCCTCATGTCATCAAGATCTTCCTGGTAAAGGACGATGTTCAGGGTAAGATAGGATTTAAGTCCGTGTTCCCTGCATATGGTGCACACTTCGGGAAGATCGGCCAAAGTGAAATTGTTTGCAGAATGCGAACGCATGTTCAGGCGGTCAACTCCGAAATACACGGAATCCGCGCCGCCCTGGATTGCAGCCCAAAGCGATTCGTAACTCCCGGCAGGAGCCATTATTTCCAACGACTTCTTATCCATTCCCAGCCTTACCTCTTCCTGTTGAACAAAGATTCCATATAGTCTTTGAGCCTTTCCATCTGCTGTGGCCCGAGCCCGGAGTCCTTCAATGCGGCAAAAGCCTTGCGGTGATAGGCCTCTATCTCCGAAAGTGCCGCCGAATCCACACCGAGTCCGACGTAAAGTTCCTTCATTGCCGCAATTTTCGCAGCACGTTCTCCGTCCGAGCCGACCGGCATCGCAAGTATCTCCTGAAGACGGGCTGATTTTTCAGACGCGGCGTTCTTCATGCTATATACAAGCAGCCAGCTTTTCTTGTTGCTTACTATGTCGCCTCCTATGTTTTTTCCGAAAATTATCGGATCGCCGAAAGTATCAAGATAGTCGTCCATGATCTGGAAAGCCATGCCTATCGCATAGCCGTAATCATATATGGCATCGCATACCTTCCTCGGCGCACCGGCTATCAGCGCGCCCATCTTGCCGGAGCAGGCGATGAGAACGGCTGTCTTTAATCCTATCATTTTCAGATATTCGTCAAGGGTGACTACGCTTGACTTCTCAAAATCCATATCCAGTTGCTGTCCCTCACAGACTTTCGAAGCCGTGTCGTTGAACAGCCTGAGCACTTCGGGAAGAATCTCCGAAGGGGCCTCGGACAACAGGGTATATGCTTCTATGGACATTACATCCCCTGAAAGTATGGCCGTGTTGTTGTTCCATTTCTTGTGGACGGTCGGCTGGCCCCGGCGGCGGTCGGAATTGTCCATGATGTCATCATGTATGAGCGTGAAGCAGTGGAATACCTCCAAAGCCATCATCGGCTTGAGTATCGACTTGTCCATACGATCCGAAAACAGATTGTATGCCGTCAGACACAGCCTCGGACGAATCCTCTTCCCTCCGATCGAGATCATGTAGCGGAGAGGGTCATACAAATGCTCGGGAAACGGTTTAAAAGTAAGGGCCGCAAAACACTGCCCTATGATTTTGTCTATCTCTGCTGCTTGGAACATAAAAACTGATTCTATGAAACGGTGGGCAAAATTAGCAAGATTATTCGTATTTTTGTATTGAATTAAGAAACTGTTTTAAAAAAAGTTTCACCGGATGAAAACAGGAACCGCAACCGTGATAAAACATACAGGCAGCCATTACCTGCTGACGGAACTTCCTGAATGGAAGCCTTTTCCGTGTGTCATAAAAGGGAAAATGAGACTCAAGGGCTCATCGTCCACAAACCCGATAGCCGTCGGGGATGTCGTGAGGTACGAAACAGAAGGCGAGACCGGAAGCATCATTGAAGTCCTGCCCAGAAAAAACTACCTCATCCGCAAGTCCACAAACCTGTCAAGGCAAAACCACGTGATTGCGGCAAATATCGACAAGGCATTCCTCGTCACGACACTTGTTTTCCCGGAAGTGAAACTGCCTTTCCTCGACAGGATACTGCTGACCTGCGAAGTATATAACATCCCTGTGACCATAGTACTGAACAAGATGGATCTGTGCAGGGGGTGCTGCGACGAGAGCATCTCCGCTTTCAAAAAAATATACGGTGAAAGTGCCGGATACGACATTCTGGAAGCATCCGCCGCAAACGGAGAGGGCATTGAAAGGTTACGGGAAGAGTGCAAAGACAGGATAGTCCTGTTCTCAGGAGTGTCCGGAGTAGGAAAATCCTCCCTCATCAAAGCAGTGGATCCGAACCTCAACCCCAAGACAGGGGAAATCTCAGAAGCACACCTGCAGGGAAAACACACCACTACTTTTTACGAAATGCACCGGATAGCCACAGGGGGATATATCATTGACACCCCCGGGATACGGGGATTCGGCCTCGTTGACCTCAAACCTGAAGAAATAGCCCTGTATTTTCCGGAAATGCTCCATTACGGACGCGACTGCCGCTTTACTCCATGCACGCACACGCACGAACCAGGCTGCGCCGTAAAGGAGGCCGTGGAAAACGGGGGGATTTCCATTGAAAGATACAATTCGTACCTCGGGATGCTGGAAGAGGGGGAAAAATACAGATAGATCGGTGTTTATTTCCGTAAATGACTCATCATTCCGTCTTGCGCTTGAGTTCAAAACCTATCTTCATTCCATCATATTGGCCGACGAGATAACTTAGCGCGCCGAGTTCCGAGTCCCCTGACGAAGAGGCTATCTTTCCGAGAAAATCCATCAGTTTGTCCGCATTGAAAAGCAGTTCGAGACTTGTCGCGTTCACCTTGGCCACAGCCTTCATCTTCAGGCCTTTCAGTTTGCCTGTCGAGCCGTATGAAAGTTCAATGCTGTCTTCTTCGGAAGAGAAAGTGTATTTGCCTGGCAAGTCCATTTTCAAGAATGATGTGGAGAATGTGCCGTCCGTATTGAAGTCATAGCCGAAAGACCCTTCGTTCAGCCCGATTGCCTGCAAATAACCAGTGAGTTTTTCTTCTACTTTGCGCACCGCCACTTCCGAAGCCGCATTCATCAGCGCGTTGTCTCCCGTGAACTTCACGCTTACGCTGCTGTATTCCCATTTTCCGGCAATGTTTTCAGGAACGATGTCCAGCTGGTCAGTTATCGTATTCACGATGTCCTCTATATTATCCTTGTTAAGGAGATCCTTGAGCGACTGCGCCCTTGCCCCGCCCGCGCCTGACACGAGCAGAACGATTGTGATAATCAGGTAAAATTTTTTCATTTCCATGCAAAAATTAACGCATAAAGTTACGTAATATTCTATAAAAACCAGCCGCCTTTTCTCAAAACATTCAGAGGCGGTGCCATTTTTTGCGGCCAATCCGCATGCTCCCCTACCTGCACCGTGCAGCCATCATGAGGTCGGCCAGAACAATGGCAGTAGCAGCCTCCAGTACAGGGGGGACCCTCAATGCAATACAGGCATCATGTCTTCCGGGAATCTCCAGTTCCGCCATCCTTTCGTTCACGAAATCGAAAGTCGTTTGCTTCATGGAAATGCTTGAAGCAGGTTTGACTGCCACCCTGAAACATATCTCATTACCATTTGTTATGCCTCCGTTAATGCCGCCCGCACCGTTTTTCCCGGTATGTCCCTTACTGTCTATAAATGGATCATTGTGCCGGGAACCCTTCATGGATGCCGCCCTGAAACCATCCCCGAATTCAACTCCGCGTATTCCCGGTATTGAAAACACGGCATGCGAAAGGAGGGACTCTACGGAATCAAAAAACGGTTCTCCAAGACCTACAGGTATTCCGGACACCCTGCATTCGACGATGCCACCCACTGAATCTCCGGCAGCGACACACTCATCCAGAACACGTTTCATCCCTTCCTCTGTATTTTGCCCGCCGATTTCAATTACCGCCGCACATATAGAGCATGTCTCAAATGCCTGTCCGAAACCGTTTATGATCTTAAGAGCCACAGTGCCGGCCGCCACCAAAGGAAGAGTGAGCCTGCCTGAAAAATGTCCTCCGCCCCTGATGTCGTTAAAATAATTGTATTTTACCAACGAAGTAAAATCCGCATGACCCGGCCTCGGAATCTGCTCGAAAAGCGAATAGTCCGCCGACTTGGCGTCTTTGTTCCTGAAAAATATCGTCAACGGCGCACCTGTCGTACATCCGTTGTAAAGTCCGCTGACAATCTCAGGCACATCGTCTTCCTGCCTTGACGAAATCCCTGCCGCGCCCGTCCCGGTTCTGCGCCTTGCAATGTTTTCTGCAAAATCGCCGACATCGAGAGACAACCCGGAAGGCACACCGTCAATCACCGCCCCGACTACAGGCCCGTGCGACTCCCCGAAAAGCGTAACTCTGAAAAATGTACCGAAAGTGTCCATATCAACCCGAAATTAAAATCTGTTTTCCGTTAAAACGACCGAATCCCATAATTTTCTGAAACACGGCATGGATTTGCTCAAAGGAGCGTACTCCTCTGGAACAACTGCATGACAGGGAAGCCCAAGAAGCATTTCCGCCATCACCATCCTGTGATCCGCAAGACTCTCATATACTCCATCTGCCGGCATCCGGCCCTCAAGAAGCCTGTGTGCAAGCGACATCCCCTCCACCACAAGCACATCTCCTTCGCGTTTATGGGATATCCGGGCCTTTGCCAGCATCTTTTCAATTGCAGCCGCCCTGTCAGACTCTTTTCCCGAAAGCCTGCCCATGCCGTTAAGCCTTGAAACACCCTCGCAATATACTGCAAAAGCGGCAAGAACCGGCATCAGATCCGGGCATTGCGTGCAATCAAAATCAAAGCCGTGCAATGGCGAGCGCGCTACCGTAAACACTCCCTCCTTTTCCCTGAACAACGCCCCTGCCTTGCGAAGAGCCTCTAAAACCGACCTGTCAGCCTGAAGCGAATCCGGTTGCAGACCGCATACAGAACATCTTCCGCAAACAGCGGCAGCGCACATGAACACGGCAGCCGCACTCCAGTCTCCGTCATGCCCCATCGCTTCCTCAGGCTTCCGCACATACTCCTGAGGGGCGGGAATAAATATTTTTAAACGTTTATTGTCGTTTATTATCGCAACATCCACCCCGTATTTTTCCAAAACTTCCTTTGTAAGATAAATATAAGGAATACTCACAGGATTGTCCACTATGATCTCGGACGGGGCATCCAAAAGAGGCAGGGCAAACATCAGCCCCGATACTGCCTGAGACCCCCCGGCGCCGTCAATCTCAACCGTTCCTGGGCGAATCCGGCCTCCAAGTCTTAACGGCATCCTGTCGGTGCAATCCACGCCTACGGCCGAAAGCGCGTCGCGCAACTGCGACATCGGCCTTGCCGTCAGAGTCCCCCTCCCTTCAATCACGGCACCTCCGTCTTCCACATCCTTTTCAAAAACGGCGGCCAGCACAGGAGCGGCGACCCGCGCCAGAAAACCGGATTCCCCGACATCTATATGCAACGTGCGTACTGTCATTTACATCCCTTTATACTGTCGGCCATGTCATTCAGGCTTTTACAACAAACTTCATTTTTCCACCCTCGAACGGCTACGGGTAACGACATATACTCCGGAAAACACCAGCGCCACGGCAACGCCTTTGACCCAGCCGAAAACACCGATGCCCATTATCACCGAAAGCACCGTGGCCACTACCGGCTGGACATAATTGTACATGCTTACAAGTGTCGGGCGAAGTCTCTGCTGGCCGTAAATCATCAGCAGATATGCAAGGAAGGTCCCGCACACGACCACATACAGCACCTCCAGTATCACAGGCAGCGGCAATGAAGCATAATCTATTGAAACTATGTCCCTGTAAGCCACAGGAACGGAAACAATCATTGCATACATGAACATCCATTTCATTACCGTAACCACATGATACCGGCCTACAAGTCCCTTAAATATGGAAAGATACAGCGAGAAAAGCACCTGAGCCGAAAGACAGAGCAGATCGCCTTTCACAGAAGCCCCGGCCCCCAAAGAGACCCCGTCCGTTATAAGGACAATCGCGCCGCCGGCACCCATGGCGACGCCGAGAACCTTAAGCCATGTAATAGGCTCGCGGAGAAAAAGGGCGGCAAGTATCATCGTGAAAATCGGAGTTGTCGTAGTTATGATAGAGGCGTTTACAGGAGATGTATATGAAAGCCCTATGATGAAACTTCCCTGGTTAAGCACAATGCCCATCAGGGCAGCCGGGAAAAACAATATGGCATCCTTGGCCGTGATTTTCTCGTTTGGAAGGAACAGCGACAGTATCCAGAAGCATACCGCACCGCCTATCATCCTGAAAGAGGCAAGGGCGAACGCCGGAATACCGGCGGCGAGGGCCGTTTTCCCCATCGGCGACATTATTCCCCAAAGTATGGCCGCACACGCCAAAGCGACATGGGCCGGCAATTTATTGTTTCTCGACACCATTTTTCTTTTCAATCATTCTGTTTTTAATCAATGAAGACACACTCATGGCAGCCCGCACATCATCGTTAAGATCGTTTTCATCAATCTCATAATCTTCTCCGGCCAAGGCCGCCGCGATAATCCTGCGCTGCACCGTGCTTTTTGACTGGGGGATTTCTACCTTTCCGTCAATCAGGCGCAATGGTGAAACAGTTCCGTATATCTGCATGTAAATATTACGGGCCTCAGGCTGGCCGGGGGCGGTAGGACGGCCGTCCATGCAGGCGTATGTGAACGGAGCGCCGAGGCCCAGGGAAGCGATTCTTGACTGTCTGCCGGCCTCGCCCATGGCAAATGCCACAAGCCGGCCTTCAAGTCCGGCGGACACTTCGTCCGAATAAAGCGACAGCACTTTTGCAGAGTCCTCGGGCGACAAAGCCATAGTCACTACTTTCACTATGTCCCCACCTCCTGCAAGGCACTCACGGACTTTCGCTTCCAAGGTTTCAATGCCGGGCGTGCCCTTGAAATCATGCCACGACCTTATCACGCGGCAGCCGTGACCGCGCGCCTGTTCACACAGCCGCACAGACAGAGCTTTCGGCATTTCAAGTTCGATGTCTGTGAAAGCGGCACCCGCACAGATTGCCGCCGACAACTGTTTTTCCGTCTTTTCAGCATCTGCGACGGCATATCTGCATGTCGCAATCACCGGAACAGGCAGGGAACACAGCCTCTCCACTTCCCTGACGGTGTAATCCGACAAGTCCAGCCTGAGTTCGGCCATCTCCACCGCCGGAGACTCCAGCAGTGCCAGAGTTTCTTCAAAAGTTGTTTTCTGTATGGAAATGCAGATCATATCAGGGAAAGTATTTTTTCCAGTCCGTTTTTATTTACAGACACGCCGGCGACATCCCCCAACGCTTTAGGGACAATCAAATGAATGCCGTCGGCATGTTTTTTCTTGTCAACAAGCATATGCGGCAACAAGTCCGAAGGCCTTCCGTATTCTATTTTCGTTCCGGTAATGCCGCATTTTTCGAAGTCGTTTTCTATTTTATATAAAAAATCCGGCGAGGTCGCTCCCATCACTACGCCCGCCTTTGCCGCAAGCAGCATGCCTTCAGCGACCGCACGCCCATGCGATACTGTACCGCCTGTAACACTCTCTACCGCATGTGCGAAAGTATGCCCGAGGTTAAGCAGTTCACGACGGCCGTGTTCAAACTGGTCTTCCGCCACAATATCCATTTTCTCCTTGGCGGCAGAATAAACAAGTTCAAAAAAATGGCCGGTGTCACTTTTAACGGGAAAATCCCCGTCGGAAAAAATCCCGCAAACCTTTTCATAATCGGAAGGAGAGGTTATCATGAAAATCTTCAGCATTTCCGAAAGGCCGTCCATAAGCAGTCCGTGCGGCATTTCCCTGATGTAATCCCCGCACAAATATACGGCAGCAGGCTGGCGTATCGTTCCGATCATGTTTTTATGACCGCCGAGGTTCACGCCGTTTTTGCCTCCTATCGCCGCATCTGCCTGGGCAAGCAGGGTTGTCGGTATGAACACGGCCTTTATTCCGCGCCTATATACGGATGCCACAAATCCGCCGAGATCAGTAGTGATTCCCCCTCCGACAACGACGAGCAGAGAATCCCTGTCGGCCCCGCGCTTTTCAAGTTCCAGGCAGATTCGCTCCGCTTCGGCAAGAGTCTTGTTGCGTTCATCTGCTTCCAAACATATCGGGGGCAGGCCGCTACTGATCCTCTTGAAAAAATCCGGAAGAATACTCTCTGTCGGGGCAATGGCGTTACGATCCGCTATAACATGGATTGAGGAAGAGGGCATCCCGGAAATCTTCCGGACAAACTCTCCAAGGCCGCTTCCGGCATACAGGACGGACTCTGTCCTACCGTTGATTATCAACTGCTTTTCTTTCATTATCAATTTCGCAGCCAGGGCAAAAAATCTTGATTATGCAAAATTTTCTCTCCACTCGGACGAATCAATTTGCAAAATTATGAAAAAGTCTCTACATTTGCAGCCCTAAAGTTTACCAATGGCTTGATATTGTTTCATACGCAAGCCAACTGCCCGGATGGCGGAATCGGTAGACGCGCTGGTCTCAAACACCAGTGGCCGCGAGGCTGTGCCGGTTCGACCCCGGCTCCGGGTACTGTCAAAAATCTCCAAATGATTTGCTGTAAATCATTTGGAGATTTTGTTTTATATATCGTGTCCGCAATTTGTCCGCAATTTATATAAATGACACAAATGGAATAGATGAAAAATCATTTATTATCCTGGTAATAGCACCCCATCGTGTAGACGATTTCTGCAACTTCCTTGCGGAAATGTTCCGGGGCAAGCACTTCAACCTCGTCACCATGCGACAGTATCTCTTGCTGAAAATCAAAGGTCGGTGATACGAAATACTCGAATATGGAATATCCCTCGCAAATTTCCACTTCTTTCTGCGAATGATGTAGCGGAAGAGTCCTGAAGTATTGCCTTTTACTGTCATACACTTTGAGTCTTATGGTCTCGGCAGGCGAGCCGTCATAGACTATTATCCCGAAACTATTGTAGAAATATGCCTCAGCATCAAAATTTTCCGGCAATACGAACTTGTTTTCCGTAAGGAGCAAATCTTCAATCCTGTCAAGAGAATAAACGCGTAAACCATCTGCGGTAGGTTTATGAGCCAACATATACCATCTCTGCCTGAATACTTTCACGCAATATGGCTCCACTTCCACTGCAAAAGGAGATTCTCGCCAGAAATTCTTATAATTCAATTCAACGCATACTCCATCTTTCATAGCCTCGATTATCGGTGCCAGAAACTTCTGTCCAGAAGGAATATCTTCAAAAAGAATACGATGTTTCAGATGATGACTTTCATTTATAAGATTGTTTACAGCGAAGGTATTGAGCAGCCAGGCCCTGACACCGTCTTTCGCTATGTCATCGGAATTTTCAATATAGTAATGATAGCCGTCTTTCCTGTTGCACTCTATGTCTATGCCGAAAATATCTGCTATTGCATGACGGTGGTTGTGGAATGTCTTCAACGGAAGATCTTCGCCTCCGCTCATATCCGTACGCCTCCACCTCTCGTTTATCTCCTCGAAAGTCAGCCTTCCGGCTCTGTAAACCGTATCTACCAGCCAGATATATCTGCGGAACAAGTCTTTTACCATAGCTATGACATTTATAATTTGTTAAACAATCTTCCTGACTGCAATTCCTTTAATGAAGTTTCAGCCCTTTTGAAAGCAGGAGTTTTCTTCCAACTCGTTAATTACTGCAAGTGTCTGCTCTTTTACATATTCAATAAACTTTCCGTTTACAATATCCGCAAGCGTGTCCATATCCCATTCAGAATAGCCCTGCTCCATATATTTCCATCCGAATGGATAAGAGTCAGAACAATTTCCGTCAAAACAATGCAGCTGTACTTGCCTGTTTGTTGTCAACGGCACGTCTGGATATTCATTCATGATCGTTATATAGAATCCTGACCAAGAAGTCCTGTTTTCGGAATAAAACCAGATGGCTGCGTTTTTCCACTCTTTTTTCCTGAAATAAAATCCCTTCTCCCCATTCATCTCCCAATCATAAGCAAACTGTAATCCCGATTCATCTGCAAATTCCTTCAGCTTGGGAAGTAGAATATTGTCCTGTACATACTCCCGATATTTCTGCTGCATACTACATATCATGGCAGCTGCTTCCGCATTGTCAACCATTGCCTTTATTACTTCTTCCGTAAATTTTGTTTCCATATTCCGATGTGTTAATTTTTTTACAAGATTTGAATATTGAATGAATGTCTCTCTGAGAAAAGGCTTGTCTACAGTATTACAAATACAGCGTTGCAACCACTTTATAATTTCATCGCTGTAAGAGATGCGCACATAATCTATCCCCTCTGCACTTTGAGTACTTGCCTCATCTCCGTAAAGAGTGAGATATACGATAGAATAATCCCAATTCTGTCTTTCAGCAAATTCTGCATATCTTTTCAACTGTTCAGGCTGGTCGGCTGCATACAGTTTATTCTCAATGATTACAGCCTGCCCGGCTTCATTTCTAATCAAAATGTCAATCCTGCCGTTGCCCGTATCATATTCAGTATAAACCTTGGCAGAAGATATGTCGAAAGGAGCTCCGGACTTCATCACCCACGGTTTTCTGAATCTGCAACTTACAGAATAAAAAATTTCATTCAGGAATTCATCCAAAAAAATGTCTCCCTGTCCGTGAGAACCATCAGGATTAAGGAACTCCGCAATAATGGTTGAATGAGCCAATTCATAATGATTGACACCCAGAATGGAAAAGATATTGAATCTCTCTCCTCTGGTTTTGGCTCTCTCTTCAGTCTGATGAATTTTATCAGACACGCTGCGGATATTCAGTAATAAATCTGTCACTCTTTTCATAATGTGAATATTTTGAAGCAAAAATAACCCCCACATATGCCATATTATGACACAAGTGGGAGTATTCAGGAAAAAGTTCGGTTCCGGCCGTAAACAGAAATGTTTACAACATTAAAATCTATAATGCCGGAGAATGTTTGCCTTTATATGGACCATTAGGATGTCTGGAGCAATTACCTGACGTCATGGAAGAGATGCTGCCATAAGTTTGTCCGCAATACTTACAAG
>JADIMA010000018.1 GCA_017694945.1 Candidatus Merdivivens pullicola
TCTTGCGCGGGTCGTAGCGGTAGAACTCGGCCGCAGGGCAGATGGCGGTGCAGGTCCCGCAGTTGATGCAGGTCTTCAGCCCTTCCTTGACCCTGTAGTCCTTGGTCAGTTCGTCGTAGAGTTTACCCATAATCCGAATGAATCTTTTGCGCTTTGCGCATGCGGCAAAACGTACAAATTTAGGATTATATTTTAAGACATCAGCATAGGGCCGCCGGAAAATGGCGGGAAAAAGCTTTGGGATTTTCGGATGTCGGAAATTCTTTGTATATTGAAAAGCATTCTGATCGTGAAGATTAACCCTAAAACTAATAGGCCATGGTACAAAATCAATCCCCTCCACCCAAGAACAGTAACAAGGCGAGGCGCAGCGGATATCTTTCGTTCGATATCGGCGAGGTGAAGCGCCTCTCGGAGAGCGACAGCCCCAACGCTGAAGCCTACGGCTACCTCTATCAGGCTGTGACTACCCAGCCCGGCACCCCGAAAGGCATCAATGACGTGTACCCTCAGACGGCGCAGGAGACCGCCCAGATGCAGGCGTTGCTCCAGAAGGCGAAGGACGCGCGTGCGGACAAGAGCGACAGTTATTTTGATTTCTGCGTCGCGGACCTTGAGGCGGTTCTGGACTGGTCTTCGCACCGGCACTGGAACTTCCAGTGGCAGGTGATTCTCGGCGTGATACTTACGCTGCTCTTCCTGTCGTGGAGAGCTGACCGGAAACAGAAGGATGTCGACATGAACCAGGAGCTGGTCTCCGCCGTGGAGGCCTGGGCGCCGGCAGACACGACCCTGAACTGGGATGAAACTCCTCTTTACGATTATGACCCCATCAGTTCGGCGATGATAAGAGACGGCCACCAGAGCCCGATTTCATATAAGCTGTACAATCTCTATATGCAGAAGCACTATTATGCCTCTTCGATGGAGTACGCTGAGGATTATGCCGCCAGAGCGGACACCGCCAGCACCGCGGACATCAGGAAGCGCCTCGAGAAGAGTGCTGAAGAGTCGCGTGCCAGTGCGCGGGAGCACAGGGAGGAGTTCGACAGGATCAACGGAATGGATTTCAAGGAGATACAGAAGATGGCCCTGCATGAATACGGAGTCTGGGTCGAGGGCGCCGAGAGGGGCAGGAGAGCGGTCAGGGGATGGTCCATATTCTTCATCATCCTGATACCTCTGTACATTTTCGCGGAGCGCCCCTACGGCTACACCATCACACGGACCAGAGCCGAGTCCGAGACTCTGAGCGGCATCAGCAAGCTTGCCTTCGCCCTGGGCGCCATGATGTATGGCAGCGCCAGCGCGATACCCTGGCTCGAGACCATAATCAGCCGTGGCGACGATTCGGAAACCACAGAAGACGCCGGAACCAATGCTCCCAGGATGGTGATGAAGCTTGTGCTCTATGCCGCGGCTTTCGCCCTGATATGCGTGGTGTCCTGCCTGCTCATGATCTATATGACGGCGGTAGGCCTGTGGCGCAACTACGACTGGACGCCGGTGCTGGCCAAGGTGAAGGCTGCCGCATCGGCAAACAGGAAGGGCTGAAGCATTTTCAACTTGACGTTCCGGAATCCCGGGCAACCGGGGTTCCGGAAGTTTTCATGGGAGCGCGGGGCCGTTTTCTCGCATGCTCCGCCGGTTCAGGGGGGGGGAGGAAGGTAATTCGTCGGATCTTCCGTCAAAGGGTGAGGGAAAGATCGGCCAGCAGCACGGCCGTCTCCGGCTCCTCTTTTGGGGCATCCTTGGATTTCCAGGCCACGATGAAACTGACAGTTGCGGATTTGACCTGGTAGCCTTTCGCAAACCAATCGGAGAGTGTCTTCTGCATCCGGGTCGAGAGTTTGGCCACGGGAATGTCTGCCTTCTCGGTATAGAGCATGAAATCGCGGTATTGCAGAGGGTCGCCGCTCTGCAGTGCCAGCACTTCGCGTTTGATCCCCTTGAAGAACTCTAGGTATACGTCTCGGAAAGTGAGTTGCAGGATGATCTCTTCGGGCAGGGTATAGTTCCGATCGTCATAGTCGTGGCGGTCTGCCTTCAGACGGTCAAAGCAGTGTCCGTTGGTGTGGATGAACAGCCGGTTTTTGGCTCGGGTGATTCCCACGTAGTAGCGACGCATAAGTTCCGCGTTTTTGGTGTAGTTGTCAGTCAGAAGCATGTAGACGTCGTCGAACTCGCGCCCTTTGGCCTTGTGGATGGTTGATATCACCACTTCCGGGCCTGAAACATCGCAGAAATCCTCCATCGACGATTCGAAGACGAACTCCTTGAAGTCGTTGATGTATTTCGTCTGGTTGAGATGCTCGAACTGCTCGATACAGCGTTTCACCAGATCCAGATTCTGACTCCGTGCGTAGGTCTTGCTCGTGGCGCGCTTTGCCTCCTCCCAGAGGTCTCCCGGAATCACGGGTGTCGTCACCCGCTTGTCAAGGAATCGAAGGAAGTATCGCATCTCTGAGAGGTTCCAGAATCGGAAGCCGTCCATCGACTGAATCAGTTTGCACGGAACGCCCTCCTTGTGCAGAAGTCCGGTCAAGATGACAGCCTCCTCATTTGTCTGGGTGAGGATACACGAGGTGCCTGTATGGCGGTGGCGGCGCAAATCGTCGACCAGCGGCTGATACATGATCTCCGACGTGTGGTGAGTGACACAGACCCACCCATCTTCGCTGCGCATCGATTTAATCGGCGTGTGCTTAATGCGCGTGGGAATCGATCGTAAGAATTCATTGGCAAAGGTGACAGGATGGCGGGCACTGCGGAAATTGTCTGTCATCTCGATGAAGCGCGACTCGGGTCGCCGAGCCAACTGGCACATGTAACCTGAGTCGGACCCCCGGAATTCGTAGATGTTCTGGTCATCATCCCCTACGGCGATGACGCGCATCTCTTCGTTGCTGGCCATCAGCGCCGTTACGAGCGCATACTCGTCGGCAGCCATGTCCTGCGCTTCGTCGATAACAAGCACCGTCTTTCCGATCTTGTTAGGTTCGACCTCTCCCTGTTCGATCATTTGGGCTGCCCTGGAGACGATGTCCTGGGCATCCTCGAGGTTGCCGATGCGCCCCAGCAGGTCGAAACAATAGGAGTGGAAGGTCTTGATCTCGACGAAGTGGGCCGCATTGTCGATCAACGCCATCAGCCGCTGTTTGAACTCCGTGGCTGCCGCTCGCGAGAAGGTGAGCATCAGCAGTTGTTCGTGCTTGACATCTTCGAGCAGGAGCAGTGAGGCAAGTTTGTGGACCAGCACACGTGTCTTGCCGCTGCCGGGCCCGGCCGCAACCACGATGCAGTGGGACTCTTTGTCAGAGATAATCTCCATCTGTCGCGGGGAGAGCGACCTGAAGAGCTGTTCGTATTTCCGGGGCGTCAGGTTGCGTTGGATCTCGTCGAGACGCTCGCCGTGGAAGTATTTTGCGATGAAACGCCGATAGTCCATCTGGAAATAATCCTGCACGAACTGCAGCGCTGCGTTGTAATCCTTGACCATCAGATTGGCATACTCGCCTACGATGTGGACCTGCTGGATCTTCTGTTTGTAGAAGTCGTTGAGCAGCCGGTAGTCGTCGACCTTGTAGCGTGACTTGTTGTCCTTGATCCGGCGGATGTCCATCGCGTTGTAGAGGACCAGAAAACCCCCTTCGAGCTTCAATGCCCCAATCTTCGAGAGATAGAGGAGTGCCTCTTCGACCTCGCCCAGCTGCAGATCGTTCCGTCCGAAAAGCATCGTCCGGTTGTCTGCCTTGAATTGGTTCAGCAACTCGATGATCGAGAACTGTACGGCCTTGTCTGCGGCTGTGTGTTCCTGCCCGAAGTCATTTGATTGTGCGTGCATCTGCGTCAGTTCGGTGGCTTGCCGGTAGAGCCATCCGATGGCGAAGCGACAGATCTCGACCCGTTTATCGAATCGGGCCTCCGTCGTCAGCAGGTCAGTTTGTCTCCGAAGTTGCAGATTGTGGTCTGCATCCTCCTGCTTGCGGAGGTATCCCTTGACCGTAAGGAAATAGAGCAGAGTCAGGATATCCTTCTCCTTCGAGAAACCGATTCCTTCCTGGATGGCATCCTCGTTCAACTGCTTGCATGAGATGCAAAGCCCCTCCTCCGGGATACGGTGGAGCAGGTAGCGTTCGAGTTGGCTGAAATGTTCGAGCAGCTGTTGCGACTTGCGTTCTGAATCCCCTGTTCCGAGCAGGTATGCAGATATATCCTTGCTGTCGGCAAGAATCCCCTCCTGACGCATACGCTCCACTGCGGAGATAACTTCGCGCTTGCTCATACCCAGAATGTCTGCCAGATAATCGATTCTCGATTCGGCCTCAGATCCCTGCGCTTTTGCGATATATTTTTTAGAGATAAGGGACTTGATGATGCGGACCGCCTGCTCTGCATCCTTGCTGTCGAATAGCGGCGAGGCTGTCAGTCGTCGCCTGGCTTCGTCGAGATTTCGTACGGTGATGCCCGTGGCATAGACGTGAGGAACGTTGTTGCCTCGTTCAAGGTAGCCGGCTTGTTCGAGTGCGGCCAGTGCTGTCCGTACCCGGGTTTCGATGTCGGATCCCGAACCGTCCCAGCCGGCTTGACGTGCAATTTCCAACGCCGACGAGTAGACCCGCATGCGCTGGCGGGTGAGCTCCTTTACTGCCTTCCACACTTGCTGGATTTCGCCAATGCTCAGTTTGTTCTGATTCAGCAGAATGAAGTGCTTGTCCAGATCATTGTCACCATAGAGAACGTAACATCGGGCGTTAAGATGAGGGTCACGACCGGCGCGTCCCGCCTCCTGTACATAGTTTTCCAGCGAATCGGATATGTCGTAATGGACTACCAAACCCACATCGCTTTTGTCCACGCCCATACCGAAAGCCGACGTGGCGACGATGATGCGCACATGATTGTTCATGAAAGCCTCTTGGTTGGTGATTTTCTCGTCCGCCTTCATTTTGCCGTTGAAGGGGAGGGCACGGAAGCCGTCGTGGGTGAGTCGCGAAGCCAATTCCAGTGTCCGGCGAGTCCGTGAGACATAGACGATGGTCGGGCATTGCGAGTCTGCAATGAGTTCACGCAGCCGCTGGTATTTTTCTTCGTCGTTGTCAACGTGCAGCACCGAGTATGTCAGGTTCGTACGTGTAGCCTTCGAGGCGAAGAGCTCCAAGTTAAGGTCTAACGTCTGCTTGAAATAATCGCTGATGTCCTGGATAACCTTCTGTTTAGCCGTGGCCGTGAAGCAGGAGACAGGAATCGGAAGTTTGTTCCCCTTTTTCTGCTGGTATTTGTTGATAAAGTGACCGATATAGAGATAGTCCACCCGAAAATCTTGTCCCCACGATGAAAAGCAGTGAGCCTCGTCAATGACGAAACGGACAACGTTGCGGGTAAGGAGAATACGTTCGATCGTTGCCGAGCGGAGCATTTCGGGCGATATATAGAGCAGAGCGGCCGTTCCATCCTGCACCTTTTCGATGGCCAGCGCCCGTGTGATGGGGTCCATCATGCCGTTTATGGTGACAGCTTCGGTAATGCCCCGTTCGGCGAGGTTGTCTACCTGATCCTTCATCAGCGACTGCAATGGCGAAATTACTACTGTCAATCCATGGACAGACAGTCCCGCCATGAGTGCCGGCAGTTGAAAGGTGAGTGACTTCCCGCCACCTGTCGGGAAGATTGCCAGCAGTGAACGTCCCTCGACGGCCGCCTGTGCCGCCCGTTCCTGAAGTGGTTCACCTTCATAGGTACGGAAAGCATCGTATCCGAACAGAGACTTGAGGCTGCGGTGGACGTCGAGCTGGGAGTTGCAATAGGCACAGCCTGTAAGGCAGGGGGTATGACGTAGCTTCTTGATGACGAACTCCACGCTCGGGTAGTTGTGCAGTACCCATCCCGGTGTGATTGAGCGGTGATCGGTCGTGTCGATCAGTGCCAATGCATAAGCCAGTTCGCAGGGGTAGTGTTCAATCAGCGGTTCGAGGTCAGCGTTCTGGCAGATGCGGCCTCGGTAGACGGTTGCGATTTGTTCGTGCAGGTTACAATTCCTCGGGTTGGCTCTCACCAGATCGAGAAATCCGTCGAACTCCGGATGGCCACGCAGCAGTGCGGTGAAAAGTACTCGGTTCTGTTCGGGCCATGCATTCCAACGGGCTATCTCGTCCAGAAGCAGATCGCGGGCTTTTTCGCAGTCGTTGACCGGATTGTTCATCTGGTCGCTGACCAGCTTATCATCCTTTACGAGTCGATGGTAGGGCCGTTCGGGAAAGAGCAGGGGAGAGAGGTAGAGAGTGTCGACCAGCCGCCAGGGAATAGACGTGTCCTCGAAAAGGTATTTGGCGTCGTGGTGGATGATGTTGTGGCCGCAGAGATACTCCACATCGTCGAGAAAGGCTATCAGCTCCTCTTTTGAGGTTTTGTGGAAAATGGCCCCGTCGTAGCGGAGTGCCCCGATGTCGTGGATACGGTGGTCGGTCAGTCCGATTTCGATATCCACAACTGCATAACGCAACTGACCATACCGAGTGGGCGTGAAGCCGTGATTGCGAGTTTGATTCGACGACTCTGCAAATCCGTTTTCTGCCGATAGGTTCAATAAGAGGCTCTCCTGCATAGTGTTGAGAATAGTTACAGTTTAATCACAAATATATCATTTTTTATGTGTTGTATTAAGCCTTCGGACTCGAGTTGTATTTCGACTCGGAATTTTTTGGTGAAAAGAAATACAGGATATTTTCGTTTATCAACTTTATGACAAGTCATGTAGCTGGTATAATGATTATGACTTTTCTACCGAAATATGTATCTTTATAAATCAACTTTATTCTAAATAGAGAAATGAATAAATCGTTAGCCTACTATTGCAAACAGATTAATTGTGATGACGATTGGGCTCAATCGTATAAACATTTTGTCCCTTTGTTTATCCAAGAAGCTAAAACTCAAAAGCGTTGGGAAAATTGGGATAAGGATGTTTTTTGGGAATTCTTCGAGCGTTCAAAAAATCAATGTATTTCCTCTCTTCAGCAGGGTTATTTCTCTCGAGGTGAAAGAGCGGAGTTGAAAAAACATTGGGACGAAATATCTCCGTTGTTGAAGGAAATAGCAGACAGTCAGGAGATACCTCAGTGGAGTGCGTATGACCAATTGGCGAATGTCATTCGGCACTATACGAAGAAAAATATGCGGGCTGCGACGTGTCGATTGGCTGCTGCCTTGCAGCCAAGATTGTTATGTACAATAGTTGACGATAAAAGTTTATGCAGGTTGTATCAATTGATAAGGAAATATGTGTCGGAAGACATCCCTTTGTGTGAAGGATCTTTGTTTCATAAAAGCCATGTAATATGTAGATGGTTTCAATCAAATCTTAGAGATGGCAATCCTATGGAGATTGCGACATATCCTTGGAAAATATTGCAACTATTTGAATCAATGGAAAAGAATGACAATAATATGGGAGACATTGTTAAAGAGAAAAAGAATCTTCTCGAAAAAGTACACAACCTTGTGTTTACCGGAGCTCCAGGAACAGGGAAAACTTATCTTGCAAAACAGATAGCCAAACAAATGATAGGGGTGGAAACGGAAGAGGCTTTGCATAAATGCGAGCAGTTTGCTTTTGTACAATTTCATCCATCATACGATTATACCGATTTTGTGGAGGGCCTACGTCCTACACCCGCTGATGCGTCGGGGAATATCGGGTTTGAATTGAAAAATGGTGTATTCAAGGAGTTCTGTGAAAAAGCTAGGAAGAATCTGGAAGACAGTCAAAAAGAGGAAGCGGCTCTGTCGGTCGAACGGCAGATAGAAGATAAATACAACCGGCTGATAGATGCGATTCAAAACGATGAAATCAACGAACTTTGCTTAAAATCAGGTAAGAAAGCTGTTATAGCAAGAGTGACGGATAATAATAATATTTCCTTTAAGCGCCAAGTTGATGGGGAGCAGAGTTATAATTCCGTGTCACTTCTCCGTTTAAAGCGATTGGCCGCGAAATATAAGACAGCAGAAGACTTAGAAAATCTTAAGAATATTAGTCAAGGCATACGAGATATTATAGGGGGTTGTAATGCTACGCGGTATTGGGCGGTTTTACATCACCTATATAAAGAGTACAAAGATGTTACAGATAATGTGGCAGTTAATAAGGTTGACCGGAAAAATTATGTGTTTGTCATTGATGAGATCAATCGAGGGGAGATTTCCAAAATATTTGGAGAATTGTTCTTTTCAATTGATCCAGGCTATCTGGGAGAAAAGGGGGCTGTCTATACTCAATATGCCAATATGCATGAGACAGATGAGAAGTTTTATGTGCCCGAGAATGTGTATATCATCGGAACGATGAATGATATCGACCGAAGTGTGGAAAGCTTTGATTTTGCCATGCGCCGTCGCTTTGTTTGGCTGGAGATTACGTCAGAAGAGAGTGCTGAGAATATGAATCTTCCCGAAGAGTGTAAGGTCAAGATGAATAATCTCAATGATAAGATATCAGGGATTGAGGGGCTTGGTTCTTCATATCATATCGGCGGGGCATATTTCCTTGACGAGGACGGATCTCCGATCAAAGATTTTGAGGAAACATGGAAGTTGAGATTGGAACCTCTGTTGCGTGAATATTTGCGAGGTATGCCTAATGCAAATGACAACATTAATGAATTAAGAGAAGCGTATGAAATTGCGGTCGACGACTGATAATAACGGAGGAAATTATCGGGTGCCAGAGGAACATTGTGATAACCTATTGGCGATAGGGAATCGCAATGTCGGGGTGTTGTGTCAGGAGAATCCGGACTTGTTGATCTTTCCGCAGTCTCTGGGCCTCTATCATGATGATATTGCTAAGGTTCCTATTTTTCTGTTGCAGGATGGAATCTTGACCACTCGTAATATGATGGGGTTTGTAGGAAAAGACGAGACGACCTTGACAATATCTTCTCGGTTTTGTAAGGATGATCGGCATGATTACTTTCTGCATTATATGTTGCAGCGTGTGTTTGCTGTCAATATGTTTGATTTTGAGCAAACCTCTAATGATGAAAGTGTCTGGGACTTTTTGTTATATCTTTTCCCATATTATCTAAAGCAGGCTTATAGACAGGGGATTTATAAAACTTATGTCAGAACCGAATATAATGATGCTCATGTAAAAGGACGGATTGATGTCAACCGGCACATTCGAAAGAATTTCCCGTTTCGTGGGCAGATTGCATATTCTACGAGAGAATATAGTGCCGATAATCCTATAATTCAACTGATACGTCATACGATTGAGTACATATCGATTCATCCTTTTGGTAAAGGAGTGTTGACGTCTGATGCAGAAACCCGCGATTTCGTCGACAAAATTCGTATTATGACTCAAACCACCTATAGGAAAAATGATCGCCAGAGGGTAGTGGCGGCCAATCTGAAAAAATTTTCTCATCCTTATTTCACTGCGTATGTAACGTTGCAAAAGATTTGCATACAGATTCTGCGGCGGGATAAAATCAGTTTTGGCGAGAAAGAAAGTAAAATATATGGGCTGCTTTTCGATGGTGCCTGGCTTTGGGAAGAATACCTAAATACGGTGTTGAAACAAGATTTTGAACATCCCGAGAATAAGACGGGGAAACATAGGCGTTATCTGTTTAATTGTGGAGCTAAACCTTTTCAGGCGATTTATCCTGATTTCATAAGTAAAACTCCACCCACGATTGTGGGAGATGCTAAATATATGGCTTTGGAGACAAAAGAATATAATGAGGACTCAGAGCGGGCGACAAGCGTGTATTATAAGACCATTGCCTATATGTACCGATTTAATTCTACTTCCGGTTTCTTGTTGTTCCCACATCCGCAAAAGGGATATGATGAAACATATGAAATTAAAGAGACTGCTGGCAAATTGCGCAAAATCGGACTGTCTATTCCTCAGAACGAAACAAGTTTCGCTGCGTTTCAGACTTATATGAAGGCGCAAGAAGAGTGGTTGCGTTCTACAATCATGCAATTATAAATTAACTGTTGCATCGAGGGATACAGGCGGGTATTCTCATTGATTCTTTTTACCTGATTGATTGCTGCTGTCGTTAGTTATTAATCGCTTAATTTTGACCTGTTGAACGTATATAGGAATACGGGGATAAAGTAAAGTTACTTTTTCCTTTGGCTTTTTTGTATTTATTGCGATATTTGCGTTACGATGATTATGTAATGAATGCATAAAATGAAGCCGAACAATCCTTTCCTGATAGCGGGCTACCACAGCCCTGAATTCTTTTGCGACCGTGAGACGGAAACATCAGTGATTCTCGATGCGCTCCACAATGGGCGCAATGTAACGCTGATTGCTCCCCGTCGTATGGGCAAGACCGGTCTGATTCGTCATGCCTTTTATCTCCTTAAAGAGCAGGAGCCCGATATTGTCACGCTCTATATGGATATCTACTCTACGCAGTCAATGGGTGATTTCGTGCGGCTGTTTGCCAATACGGTGTTGGGGAAACTGGATACTGCACCTCAGAAAGCATTAAGCCGCATCGGACAGTTCATTCGCAGTTGTCGTCCGGTATTCACTATTGATGAGCTGACCGGAGTCCCTAAAGTTACGATTGATATGGCACCCCAAGAGGAGGAACGTACGCTGAAAGAGATATTCGATTATCTGGGATCCTCGGAGAAACGGTGTTATATTGCCATCGACGAGTTTCAGCAGATTGCCGATTATCCGGAAAAGGGTATCGAGGCTCTGTTGCGCTCCTACATTCAGTTCCTGCCTAATGTAAACTTTATCTTTGCGGGCAGTAAGCAACATTTGATGCAAGAGATGTTCACGTCATCGAAAAGACCGTTCTATCAGAGTACGCAACTTCTGACCATTGGCCCCATTGTTCGTGAGGCGTATGCTTGTTTCGCTGCTGCGCACTTTGCTGAACATGGCGTGCAACTTCCTCGTGAGGTTTTCGATGCGGTTTACGATAAATTTGACGGACATACCTGGTATATCCAGAGCCTTCTCAATCGCTTGTACGGCTATAATCGTGATGTGGATATGGGGTTGGTGGCGTATGCTACGGAACAGATCGTTTCCGAACAGAGCTATTCGTATGCTGATTTGTTGAAGGCCTATTCTGCCGGTCATGTGCGCCTGTTGAAAGCTATCGCCCGCGAAGGGTGCGTCAAGGAGGTGCTTGCAGGAGACTTTATCAGCCGACATCGGCTTCGTGCAGCGAGTAGCGTGAGTGCTTCGTTGAAGAAGCTGCTCGATAACGAACTTGTTTATCAGACACCTTGCGGGTATATCATTTACGACCGTTTTATGAGCGAGTGGTTACGGCAGCAGCCGTTCTAATGGCGAGATATTATGAAAGACGAAATAATCCTTTTTTAGCGCAGAACATCATTGGCAGAATCTTATTCACCGACGATGTGGTATATAAACTTGAGAACAGACACATGGAAGGTGTGTATTGATGATTCGGGTATGTATCTTGAAATATCTGCTATAGTTATCGCAGATATTTATCACGACCTTGTTTTAAGACAGTATCGAATTGGAATATTCAAACAGATTAACGGTTGTGTTTGATTCTCAAAAATTTTGAAAACTTATGATACTGTTGCTTCATTGTGTCTACTATGACGTTATGCTGTGATTAGATATTCCGATGCAGCATCAAATGCCTATTGATTATCAATAGTTTACGGCTTAAAAGATAGGAACCTCAAAAATTTACTTGTTTTTTCGCAAAAAGTCTAAGATTTAACGTTTTTTATCGACACCCTCCGAACAGAGGCAAAAACAGCCTTTTTGGGCCCCTACATACCCCGTCTGCAAAGATAGGGTATGTCGGGGTTTATTTCGCCAAAACGGGCTGTAAAATCGAGGTTGAATTCGCGGATATTTTGGTGAGTGTTCCAGAAATTGTCTTGCGTTAAGTTTGACACAGGATTATGCTAACCTCTGTATTCGGACAGCTTCATAATATTGGGCTCCATCTGTTTTCAATGAAAATTCCGTTTCTCAACCTATTTTTTCGAATTCACATAGATTCTTCTTTTCCTATTTTACGGGTGTGTACATTCGCCCCAAACACGCAATGATTATGATGTAATGTAAGTAATCTTCCCTAGACAATGTAGTGAAATAGAGTTTATGAATTGCAAGGTCCAGTTGTATGAAACTTTCCCCTCTATTTGAAGACGAACTACATTTATGCGTATTTTCAACCGTTTCTGCCAATCATTGGAGATTCCAAATGAGAGGAAGCGAAATAATGAAGGCTTCTGCTTCGAGCAATGTACGATGATAGTTGGAATGAATATCCAGCAACATTGCGTAAAAACACATTTGTACTTTATAACCTATTGAGATATGTACAAATATTGATACAATGCTGAATAAAGATCAATTAGGTATCATCAAATTATCTCATAGAAAAGCTAGAATAAGAGAATTGTAGAGATTATGAAAAGCATGTTATTGAAGTCCTATAATTAAGATAAAATGGAAGTCATATATTTTGTAAATTTGAGAGAGAAGATTATTTTTGCAATAAAACAATTAAAATGAGACG
>JADIMA010000019.1 GCA_017694945.1 Candidatus Merdivivens pullicola
CGGCCGAAGTCACCACGGCCACCCGGTCCCCATGTACCTGATGCGCCTGCACCACCTTGATCGGTAGTACCGCATCCCTCAGCGGAGAGAATGCCGTTACTTCCGGGGCCATGTCATATCTCAGCAGACCGTCGTGATTCTCTGTCAATATCTGTCTCATGGTATTGTCGTGCTATTCACCGCGCAAATTTAATAGAATCCCCGGCACGTCGAGTGTGCTGTTCTTGTGCCGGGCCCTCGAAGTGTCTGTGGTGTGTCTGGAGTGTCTGTAATCCGTGAATTGATGTAACTGTATGAATATGGCTTTTTGATTGTTTTATGCCGGAAACAGACAGGACGGTACACCTCAATGTCTGTAATTTGATTCTCTGTGCAATGCATTGATTTGCTGAAAGTTGTTATGATTTGTTGAAAACAGACAAGAAGTTGTAGATGAGCCCGGAATTCGGAGAAAGGCCGCTATAGTGCGTTAGAACAGGTATTTTTCCTGTGCTCTCAGAATTTCCTTCGACAGTCTGTTATGCCGTAAAATGTGTATTTGCTTTAGAATTAGTATTTTATGAGAGGCGGTGACTTACAGACTGTGGGGAGGTTGGAGCAGAAAGAGGTATGAAAGAGGAACGGATTTCAGATGCCCGTTAAAATGTTATTGCAGGAAATTTCAAACAGACCTATTTATGAAAAATCTTTTATCATTAGTGGTGATAGTGGCCGCTGCCCTTTTTCTTGCAGGCTGCACATCTGGAAGCAAGTATGTAATCGAAGGCTCAGGGGACCAGCTGGTGGACGGGCGATGTATGTCTCTGACGGAGTGGACTGGTCGATGCTGGACTCAGCGCTGATAGAGAACGGATCGTTCAGGATAGAGGGGGCGGACATGGGCTCGGGTGTGGCCATGCTTTATATGGGGGCCAGTTCTGCGCCTTCTGGACTGTATCAGATGAGCGAGATGATTTTCCTCGAGCCGGGAACCGTGTCGTTAGAGTATATCCCGGACTATGAGATGTATTTTGCGCATGGAACACCTATGAATGACCTCTACTATGATCTGTCTTTCGGAGACGCCGTGGATTATGAGGATCCGCTGGACATCATCCGGGCCAATCACAACGTGCTGGGGCTTACACTCCTGCAGGGTATGCTGGCGATGTCCTCCAAGCCGGAGATCGAGGCGGTCCTGGCGGAGTTCCCCGAGAACATGAGGGCGCATCCGCTCTATATTCAGCTGGAGGAGATGCTCGAGCCGATCAAGGCCGACCTCGGAATGCCATACTGGGATATCGAGGGCAAGGATGTCAAGGACAATGCGGTGCGGCTCAGTGATATCCTGGAGCGTGACGGCGTGCGCTACGTGCTGCTGGATCTGTGGGCCTCGTGGTGCGGTCCGTGCCGGGAGGAGAATCCCAATCTGGTCAAGCAGTATTCCCGTTTCCACAGCTCAGGTTTTGAAATCTACGGCATGTCCTTCGACAGTGATCCTGAAAGTTGGCGCAAGGCATTGAAAGAGTTCGGTATGAACTGGACCAATGTCATAACCGAAGTCACCGGTAGTCCCAGCACCAGTCCCATCTGGGCTGGCTACGGCATGGACGGCATTCCCTGGAACTACCTCATCGACGCCTCCACCGGGGAAATCATCGCCAAGAACCTCCGCGGTGAAGCCCTTGCCGCCGAGCTTGAGGCCCTTTTCGCTGCCTTTGCTGGAGCCGAAGCTGAGTAACGGTAAGCAGTGTTACGGTGATTCAAGTAGTTGCAGAAAAGCCGCGCTCCCCTGCTTACCGTAAGTTTTTCCATTTTCCACAACGGCAGCATTTCCCGCGATTTGGTGCCGTTGTGGTAAGCCCCTTTGACTCCTTCCGAAGGAGTAGATGGAATGAGTGCCCGGAGCGAGAGCGACCGAAGCCCCTTCCGAGGAAGGGGTTTGGGGATGGGTGGAAAAGGCGAAGCCGAAGTCGTATCCGCACTCAGTGCAGATACGACTTTAGTGCTTCGACGTACGCAGCGAAGGCCCGCGACCCCGTCTCCGTTATCCTGCACACCGTCCGCGGCTTCTTCCCCGCAAATCCTTTTTCGACAGAGATGTACCCTGCCTCGAAGAGCTTGTCGATCTGCACGCTCAGATTGCCGGCAGTGGCTCCGGTGGCCTCGCGCAGGTACACGAAGTCGGCCTCTTCCATGGTCAGAAGGGTGGACATGACGGCCAGACGCAGTTCGGAGTGCAGCAGCGGGTCGAGTTTTGCAAATTCTCCCATGGCTGTTACTGCAGTTTACTGGTTTGACGGTTGAATATCAGGCCTGGGATGACGAGGGTCATCAGCGCTGCGACGGCCATGATCAGCGGAGTGGGTATGTTCAGGAAGTAATCGCAGGGCAGTCCCGCTATTCCGCAGATAATGCTGAGAATGAATACGGTCCAAGAACTGCAGAGGACCCCGGTGACTGCGCCGGCCATGCCCAGAAGCAGTATTATGACACCGTTTGTCGGTATGGGAATGAAGAATGCCATGATGCCGACGGCTATTGCCAGGATTCCGAATATGCCCCATACGATGCCCACGGACCTGGATACGAAATTCTCGCCCTTCCCCTTGCTCTCGATGCGTTTGAATACCAGCTGATTCAGAGGCCAGCCGATAAATGGAATCAGAAACCAGGCCAGGTTCCACAGATGATTGTTGTCCGAAAGTGTCAGCCCCAGCAGGACAATCCCGGATACGAGAATTACGGTTGTTCCCCAGATGAGCATTGCGGTGCCACCGCGCCGCTGAAAGTCCTGTCGGCTGTTGTTGATTGCCTCAGAGATGATTTCCAATGACTTTTCTATTGAAAGTCCGTTTTTGTCGAAGTTGTTTTCCATCGCTTTAAAATACTTTAAAAAATAAACCAAGTTCTGCAAAAAGAAGAGGGGCGCCTGTCTCCTCTCTTTGTTTATGGTGCAAATATAAACTAATTTATTTTATAAACCAAATTTTCTGCACCAGCCACGGTGGAAAGTGCACCAAAATCGTGGGAAATCACGGCACTTTCCCCGGGGGAGAAGACGGCAAGTGCGCTAACTTCAATGAAAATCCTGCAACGAGAAAAGACTAGCCGCCCTCGGCTCTAGAGGGAGGGGCCCGCCGCGAAGCGGTGGGAGGGCCTGGTCTTTTCGACTGCTGGATTTTCATAGGCATTCTGCGGGAGGAAACAACAAGTGCGGCCAGATATGCCTGTAAAGCCGGTGGCACGTCCGGCCATGGGGAAAATGTCGTTTCGCAAAAAGGCAGACTTAATAAGTACTTTTACAGTGTCCAGCACACTGCCCAAATGTATCGCGCTGATTGTTAAGCGCATACATTTGGGTGATTTGCTGGACTGCCCGCTTTTTGCCACAAAACCGCCATTTCACCCCAGGTCCAGCAGATGCTCTTTTTCA
>JADIMA010000020.1 GCA_017694945.1 Candidatus Merdivivens pullicola
ACCGCCTCGCGGCTCTTGCCTTTCGCCCTGTTGCCTTTAGCATCCCACAAATCCTTGGAGATACGCTGCTTGCAACTGAACTGTGCGATAGTCCCGTTGATTGTAACCCGTCCCATGATGGGGACAATTCCATTCTTTTCCTTGCTTCCGTTTACATAGAAGACGGTCTTGAAAGTACTCCTCATAATCCTTGCTTTTTGTTTGGTGCAAAATTAGTTTATGGGAGTTGTAAAGGCAGAATGTAAACCTACGCAGAACGCAGAAATAGAGACCGTTAGTGTTAAATGTGCATCAGGTGTTGGGTAATGATTTGGAAGTTCATCTATTGCTGTAATCCGCCCAAATCCGTTTTTCCGCCCTTATGTCATTCCGTGCCACCCGAAGCCAAACCCTCTGACCGTCAGTGAGAATGCTCAAATTCGCTTTATTCTGCGTTTTATCCTATTATTTTCCGCGAAAATCTCCGTATTTTTGTGAGCGGTCGTTTTTCCTGTTGTGTATGAAAACTTTTTTGAAAATCATTCTGTGGGTTCTGGCGGCATGTGTTGCAGCGGCTGTCGTGTTCCTTGCCATAGGTGCTGTCACTGATTTCCGTCCGCAAGAGCGTGAAACCGTTTATGAAGGACGGGGTGATGTCCTGCCGGATTCCCTGAAAGTAGTAACATGGAACATAGGTTACGGCGGACTTGGGGACGACATGGATTTCTTTTATGACGGCGGCGCCAGAATGAGGTGTGACGAGGAAAGGACGGTTGAAAACCTCTCCGGAATCATCGGTGTCCTGAAGGCTCTGGATGCCGATGTGTATCTGTTGCAGGAGGTGGACGAATGTTCCCGCCGTTCATATCGTATAAATCAGTTGGAACTTTTACGCAGGGCTTTCCCGGAGTATCATCTGTATTTCGCTTATAATTATAAGAGTTTCTTTGTCCCGATTCCTTTGTCGGAGCCGATGGGAAAGGTGGCGGGCGGCGTTGCCATACTTACGCGTTTCCGCCCCGACAGGGTGGATAGGCTTGCGTATCCGTCCCGTTTCCCTTTCCCGGTGAGCATGTTCAATCTTAAACGCTGCCTTTTGTCGGCCACGTTCAGCACTGCAGGAGGTGATACGGTAGTCATAGGCAATACACACAATACGGCCTATGATACCGGCGACATGCGGATACAGGAGACCGCATTCCTGGCTTCTTATCTGGACAGTCTTTCCTGCAGCGGCGTGGGGGCTGTGCTCGGAGGGGACTGGAACCAGTATCCGCCCGGATATCTTCCTTCGGCGGATGAACTTGACAACCGGTATTTTACAGTCGCTCCGCTGGATACCTCCCTGCTGAAGCGTTCCGGGAGGATTGTATATGATGCCGGAGAGAAAACGCTGAGGTATCTGGACAGGCCTTTCAGGGAGGGGCCGGCGCAAAGTGTCACCGATTATTTCTTCATATCCGAAGAAGTGGGTGTTGCGGGTGTCGGAGTCTGTGGAAATGAGGGGTTCCGCTATGCAGACCACAAACCTGTGGAAATCAATATTGTTTTGTGAAAGATTCTAAGAAGATGTTTGAAATTTTTTCAAAAGTTCTTTGTGGCATCATTCCGGCATCTTTTTGCTGTTTTTATCATAAAATAGCTCTGCTATTCTCCTCAAAAAACGGCAAAAACCTGCTCGGAAGCCTACCTCAAATGTTCTGAGAAAAAATTTTAAACAGCTTCTAAATTGCGTATATTTGCCTTCGGCAGAAATACTGTTGCGCTTCGGCAGAGCAAATTTATTTGCTCTGCTCTCGGCTTCTTCATATATTTGTAACTTGAATTTTAATAAATAAGGTGTATGGCAAGTGAAATAAGGGATGCCGCTCTTTGGGAAAGCGGCGAAATGAAAATACAATGGGTGAAGCAGAACATGCCTCTGCTGCGGACTTTGGAAGAGGAGTTCTTGAAAGACAAGCCTTTCAAAGGGCTTCGCGTGGCTTTGTCTGTCCATCTTGAAGCCAAGACTGCATACCTTTGCAAGGTGCTTGCAGCCGGCGGCGCGGAGATGTTTGTGACGGGAAGCAATCCTCTTTCAACTCAGGACGATGTCGCCGCCGCCCTGGTGCATTCCGGCCTTAACGTGTTTGCATGGCACGGTGCGACCGAGGAGGAGTACAACGGTCATATATCAAAGGTCATAGAGGCTGCCCCCAACATCATCATAGATGACGGCGGCGACCTTGTGCATACGATTCACATGAAATATCCTGAACTGGTTCCCGGTGTGATCGGCGGTTGCGAGGAGACGACGACGGGAATCCTCAGGCTGATTGCGATGAACCGCGAGCAGATGCTCAAGTTCCCTATGGTGCTGGTGAACAACGCCGATTGCAAGCATCTGTTCGACAACCGTTATGGTACCGGCCAGTCCGTATGGGACGGTATCAACCGCACTACGAATCTGATTGTTGCCGGGAAGAAAGTCGTTGTAGCCGGCTACGGATGGTGCGGCAAGGGCGTGGCCATGAGGGCGAAAGGCCTTGGCGCGGAAGTGATAGTCACTGAAATAGACCCTGTAAAGGCTCTTGAGGCAATGATGGACGGCTTTGAAGTCATGAAGATGAACAAGGCCGCCGAGATAGGTGACTTCTTCGTTACGGTTACAGGATGCAACGATGTCATAACTGAAAAGGATTTCATGAAGATGAAAGACGGGGCCATCTGCTGCAATGCGGGACATTTCGATTGCGAAGTCGATGTCGCCGGCCTTCGTAAGATAGCCGTCAGGAGTTGGCAGGCAAGGAACAATATCATGGGATATGAACTGTCAAACGGCAGAAGCGTATATGTAATCGCCGAAGGCAGGCTTGTGAACCTTGCGGCGGGAGACGGTCATCCGGCTGAGATTATGGATATGAGTTTTGCGATACAGGCTCTCAGTGCCCTCTGGCTCGTCAAGCACGGTTCGTCGGGCAGGATGCTCGGAGACATGGTGATCCCTGTGCCGGAGGAGATAGACAAGAGGGTGGCTGTCATGGAACTTGAATCGCGCGGGCTTGAAATCGACACCCTTACGATAGACCAGGAGAGATACCTGAACGGATGGAGAGAATAATATTTTTTGTCACTGAATAAAAATTTTGATATGAAACAGAAACTTTTATTGTTGGGAGACGAAGCCATAGCATTGGCGGCGATTAATTCCGGTATCGCCGGAGTATATGCTTATCCCGGCACGCCTTCTACGGAGATTACCGAATTTATCCAAGGCAACAAGACCGCTAAGGAAAACGGTGTCCACAGCAAATGGTGTACTAATGAAAAAACCGCGATGGAGGCCGCTCTCGGTGTATCATATGTCGGAAGGAGGGCCATAGTCTGCATGAAGCATGTCGGAATGAACGTGGCTGCAGACGCTTTTGTCAATTCCGGCATCACCGGCGCAAACGGCGGAGTGCTCGTGATAGCGGCGGACGACCCTTCAATGCACTCTTCGCAGAACGAACAGGATTCAAGATTTTATGGTAAGTTCGCTTTCATTCCGGTGCTTGAACCTTCAAACCAGCAGGAAGCGTATGACATGACCCGTTTCGGTCTTGAACTTTCGGAAAAGATGCGTACTCCTGTTCTGATGAGGATAACAACAAGGATGGCGCATTCAAGGGCCGTGGTAGAAGTCGATGACGAGGTGGAAAAACATGAAACCATCAAGTTCCCTGACTGGCCGTGGGTGTTGCTGCCTGCAATTTCTAAGAAACGCTACGTGGAGGTTCTTGCTAATTACGACAAACTGGAGGAAATGGCCGATGCGAGCGTTTACAACAAATACATTGACGGCCCCGACCATTCAATGGGTATCATAACCTGCGGTATCGCATACAATTATCTTATGGAAAACATGAAGGACGGCTGCAAGTATCCTGTCCTCAAGATTTCCCAGTATCCTTTCCCGAAAACGCTTGTCAAGAAACTTGTGGACGAATGCGATTCGGTTCTGGTTCTTGAAGAGGGCCAGCCTTTCCTTGAAGAATATCTTCGCGGTATCCTTGACGAAGGCAAGAAGGTCATGGGCCGTATCACCGGAGAAGTGCCTCGTACAGGGGAACTGAATGCGGATTACATCAAACCGGCTCTCGGGCTTGGCGAAGTGCCTTCCGAAGCCATTCCTCAGGTCGTGGTCAACCGTCCTCCCGCACTTTGCCAGGGTTGCGGCCACCGCGATGTATATACTGCTCTCAACAAGGTGCTTGAAGAATACCCTAACCACAGAGTGTTCAGCGATATAGGCTGCTATACACTTGGCGCGCTTCCTCCTTTCAGGGCAATCAACTCATGTGTGGACATGGGTGCGTCCATCACTATGGCCAAAGGTGCCGCAGATGCAGGGCTTTTCCCGTCAGTCGCCGTAATAGGTGACTCGACCTTCACCCACTCGGGCATAACGGGCCTTCTTGATGCCGCCAACTCCAATGCCAATGTCACCATAGTTATTTCCGATAACCTGACAACAGGCATGACAGGCGGACAGGATTCTGCCGGAACGGGCAAACTGGAGCAGATTTGTGAAGCCGTCGGTGTGGCGAAAGAGCACATCCGCGTAGTCGTTCCTTTGGCAAAGAATCTTCCGGAGATTGAAAACGTAATCCGCGAGGAAATCGAATACAAAGGTGTTTCTGTCATAATTCCACGCCGTGAATGCATCCAGACATACAGCAGGAAGGCGCGTTTGAAAAAAGCGGAATCATCTAAATAACAAGGACGGCTGTTTTTGAATTTTCAACGAATAAAATTTTAAGATATGAAAAAAGATATAATTTTGGCTGGAGTCGGCGGTCAGGGAATCCTTTCCATCGCCACTATCATCGGAGAGGCCGCACTTCACCAGGGCTTGAGGATTAAACAGGCCGAAGTCCACGGGATGAGCCAGAGGGGCGGCGACGTGCAGTCGAACCTCAGGATTTCATCGGAGCCTATATTGTCCGACCTTATTCCTCTGAAGGGAGCGGATATTATTATCTCACTTGAACCTATGGAGGCGTTGAGATACATGCCTTACCTTGCTCCGGACGGTTGGATTGTGACCAATTCGGTGCCTTTTGTCAATATCCCTAATTACCCGGAACTTGACAATGTGATGGCGGAACTTTCAAAGGTCAAGAACCTTGTGATGCTTGATGTGGATACCATCGCCAAAGACTGCGGAAACTCGCGTGCGGCAAACATGGTGCTTTTGGGAGCCGCTTCTCCTTTCCTTGGCATGGATGCCAAGAACATCGAGGATGGCATCGCACGTATATTCGGCCGCAAGGGTGCTGATGTCGTTGAGTTGAACATCAAGGCGTTGCGTGCCGGAAGGGCTGTCGCTGAAAATAAATAGCAATTTGTGATATTGTTTTGCACAGGGGGGACTGTTCCCTCCTGTGCTTTTTTGAATTTCATGAAGATTAGAATACTGTTTTGTCTGCTGTTAGTAATGGCTTCATGTTCGTGTTGCGACTCTGTTGATGATGCAGCAAAAGCGAGAGATGCCTTGATGACGATACAGCGGTTGTATAATCAGAATGCCCTGCCGGACAATGACTCGTTGATAATGGTCGCTGTGGACTGGTATGAAAGCAACGGTCAGGACAAGGAATTGGCTCTTTCCTGCTATTATTGCGGATACATATATTATATTCAAGGAATGAAGGACAAGGCGGCGGAGTTTTATTCAAAAGCTCTGGTACATGCTGAAAGATGCGGTGACACTACTTCGCTTCCGATGATATATAATGCCATAGGCTATATGTACAAGCATCAGAATGACAGTGAAGAAGCTCTTTCAATGTTTTCAAGATCGGCGGATCTGCTCGATTCAAGCGGTCGGTATAAAGATTCTTTTGTTCCACGGTACAACGAGATAGAAATGCTCAATCTGCTTGGGCGTTATGATGAGGCGTTGGCATGTGTCGCAAAAGCAGTTGAAAATGCAGGCAAAGTCGGAGATACCACGGCGGTACTGGAGCTTGCCGGCATGAAGGCGGCCATTGTAGTAAACGATACTGCAAAGCAGGCATCAGTGCATGAAGTCTTGCATGAACTGTATGACATATATGACAAATACAATTCTGGCATGGTGCCGCAGTCGCATTATGGTACTATAGGAATACTTGCTTACCTGAATGGAGATTTCATGTCTGCAAGAAAATACATGAGCGCAGGAATAACATTTTCCCCCGAATACCTTAAAATAGTCTTGGAGCATTATCTCTCCTTGTTAGAGGAGCAGGAAGGGAATCATTTGGAAGCACTGATTCATGAGCGTGCGTCCTCAAAGATGAAAGATACCCTTTATGAGGAAAATAAAGTGTCCCTGATACAGGCGGCGGAGGAAAAGTATGAAAATGAGTATCTCCAAAAGTCATATGACTTGCTGAAATCAAAACATGTTTATCAGGTATCGGCGCTTGTACTGATTATATTATTGTCAGCCGGAATATTCATGTCGGTATTTATCTTTTACCGTCATAAACTCAAAGAGCAGAAAAAACGCACGGAGGAAATAACAGCCTATATTGATACGATTCATTCCGAATATGACGAAATAAGTGAAAAATATGCCTCTTTGAATGAAAGGTTTTCAAAGCAAAGCGGTATTGGTGAGCAGATGTCAAGGCTTCTTGGAAAGCGCATGGATTCTTTGAGGGAGTTGCTTGAAATCGCTTCGCGTTATGAAAGCCGCCCGGCTCTTTTTTATGCCAAGTTCAAGGAGTCTGTCAAGGTTAGTTCCCAATACAACCGAAAGTGGGAGGAGGAAGTCATCTCAATAACGAATTTGTCCTACGGGAACATCATCGAAGATTTGAAGGAGGCCCATCCGGATTTGACTGTCCACGAATTGTGTTACTGTTGTTTTGTCTGCCTTGGCTTCTCGCCTCAATCCATAAGAGTGCTGTATGACCATACAAATCTCAATAGCATTTATACCGTCAGGTCAAAAATCCGCTCGAAACTGGGGCTTGTCAATAGCAGCAAGAGTCTGGACAGTTATTTTAAAGAACTTCTTGAGTCCAAAGGGGTGGATGTTTTGTATTGATGCAAAATGTTGATAATCAATTATATATGGATAATCTTACGGAGGTATGTTCCTGCTATATGATTATTTTTTCGTAATATATTGATTATTAAATAGTTGCAATTTGAACTATATGATATAAAAAGCCCGAAAAGGCTTTTTTTTGTGTTTTTACGGGAATATCTTTGCGACAAGTTTGATTCGCATTTTTAATTATAAAAAATAGACATTATGAAAATGAAAAGGATTTTATTGTTTGCAGCGGTTGTCTCTGTGCTTGCCGCTTGCTCTAAAGAGACTCCTTCTGTCCATGACATCAGTCTTTCTGTCTCGGAAGAAGGCGGTGGCGATTTGACCGGCAGGGATTTTTCTGTTTATGTAGTGGCAAAGAAAGCATCCTCGGCTGAGAACCTATCATCCGACAGGCTGTATGACGGGGTATTGGCTGAAAATAACGGGGGAACGCTGCTGTTTCCAGAGACACCGGCTTATGATGCCGGGCGTCCTTACTGTGATTTTTACGTGTTTTCGCCGTATCAGGAAAATCTTGTTCCTGCCGGGTGTCCGTCGGCTGAAATACGGGTGGAGCAGGATCAGTCGGAGGGGCTGGATGCAAGTGACATCCTTTTTGGAAAGACGGTCAATTTCATCCGTCGTGAAAACGATCCTAATGTAGTGCTGGGGCATTTGTTTTCAAGGCTGGATTTTGTCATTGAGACTTCTAATCCGGTTGGTGCTTTTGACTGGATTACAATGAAAAATGTGGTTCTGGGAGGCGTATATGATGCAGAAGATTGCTATTTTTCTCCTTCTCCTTTTACTGGCGATGTCAAGTCATGCGGGCAGTTTGTTCTTTCCGATGATGGTTTGCTTAGGGGCGTTTCTGTGATAATCCCTCCTCAGGAACTGGCTGCCGGGGATTTTGCTACAATAATGATAGGCGGAGAGGAGCATAGTCTTAAATTGGATCAGAATCTGGTGCTTGAGGCGGGCAAAGTTGCTGAAATTAGTTTTTCTGTTACAGCGGAACTCAATCCTGAACTTAGAGTGGATGTTTCTGTACGTGATTGGGAAAATGAAACGATGGACTTTACTTTAGGCAAGTTGCTCCCTCCGGGAAATACGGTAACTGATATAGATGGAAATGAATATCCTGTAGTGAAAATAGGAAGCCAGTATTGGATGGGTTCCAATCTCCGGACGACCAAGTTGAACGACGGTACTGATATATACAGGGTTGAAAGCCTTGACGAATGGCCGGTTACCGACAAAGAGGCTTATACGGTTTATGAGTTGGATTTTGAAAACAATCCTGATCGCTGGGGCTTGCTTTACAACAGGATGTGTGTGGAATATGAAAAACTTTGTCCCGAAGGCTGGCATGTTCCAACCACGACAGACTGGGATATGTTGGGCATGTCGCAAGGGGGAGTGCCTGATGAGGCTTCATGTATTGCCAATGTAACGGAAGATTTGAAATCAACGGACGGGTGGCTTGGCTGCCCCGGAACGAACGAAACCGGTTTTGACGGTTATCCTGTCGGCTACTTGTTTTCATATATTTCCGGTTATAACGGTGACACTCCGGTTTATTTTTCAGGTTTCGCATACAATGGGGAGACTGCAGGCTGGTGGTCAACAAGCGGATATTGGGCTGAAAGCGTGTTTGTCAGGGCCTTTGTATATCATAGTTACGATATGGACAGGTATTCGGTACCGTCCCTCAATGCTTTCCCTGTAAGATGCGTGTCGGATTATGTTGATTAGGTGTAAATGTAAGATTGTTAAAATTTAAAAGTTAGAAAAATGAAAAGATATATTTGCTTGTTGCCAATCCTGGCTGCTGTTTCCTGTACGGTAATGCCGGAAGTGCCGGAAATTGAAGAAAACGACGGGCGTTTAATAACAAAGGTCGCGGAAGGCGAGTTTCAGTCCGGAGATAGAATCGGTCTGTTTATGTTCGAGGGTGCGGACACTCCTTTTGGCGGGACTGCAATAGCGGAAAATGTGCTTGTAAGGATTACATCCGGAGGTACAAAGGTCGGAAGTGAAGTTTTCTTTCCGGAATCTCCTGTGGACATGTTTGCGTATTATCCATACTGGGCTGATAATTATATTGTTGACAATTATTTAACGGTATATACATATGAAGACCAGAGGCCGTTGGAGCAATATCGTGAATCTGAACACAAATTCGTGAAATTTCTGAATTATGAAAATACGGGAAAGCCTGTTGAACTGGCTTTCGAGAGGCTTGTCAGCCGTCTGTCTTATGAACTTGTACCAGGAAACGGATTTTCATCACCGGAAGAGTTGATGGACTGCGAAATAATCATTCCGAACATAAAATATAACAGCGGCATTCTTCTGGAAACCGGGGAGTTGAAGGCTCCGGAAGGAAACCGTGATTTCTTCCCTTATGCAGAGGAGATGGCAGTTGTTGACGGAAAGGTGTCAGGAATACATGCGATGGTAGTGCCCCAGACCTTGCCTAAAGGGGCGTCTGTAGCCAATATACGTATAGGTGAAGATACTTTCAGATGCATTCTTGATGAAGATTTCATTATGAAAAAGGGGGTTAATTATACTGTTACGATTACTCTTGACAAGTCTGATACAAAAAGTTCCGGCATCGTGTGCGGAGGATTGTCTATAAATGAGACTTCATGGGAGTGATTCGTTAATCACAGGTGCGATTTTTGAGGGGCTGTACTGGGATGAAAATCCCGGTGCGGCCTCTTTGTTATATAATTTTAACATTTTAGTTTTGGGATTAATGTGGGATTGATTATTTTTGCCGCAGTAAGGGAAACGAAAAGTAGTATCTAAGTTATAATTTTATGAAAATCAAAAAATTATTGTATGTCCTTATGCCGCTTGCAATGCTGGCATTCGGATCCTGTCAGGAAGATCCGGTCAAGGCGCCGGCTGTCAATCTGAACAAAGAGACACTTGAAATAGGTGCCGGGAACGAAACCGGTTCCGTACTTTTTCAGCCTACGCGCGACTGGTCTGCTACCGTTGAAGACGGTGCCGACTGGCTGGCGGTAGATCCTGTAAGCGGCCCTGCATCCCCTGATGCTGTGGTTGAAGTGAAAGTTACCGTTTTGGCGAACGAGGGCGCCGAGAGGTCTGCCGAAATCATTTTTACTGCAGGGAATGTTGACGAGACCCTTACAGTCGTCCAGGCTGCCAATGGAAGCCAGGGGGGCGGAGAGGATGAGGATGTCATTACCGTGGCTGATTTCCTTTCCAAATCTGTCGATACAGGTGTTTATTACAAGTTGAAAGGCGAGATTACCGATTTGTATAATACCGAATTTGGTAATTTCCATCTTGTGGATGAGACCGGCAGCGTGCGCGTTTACGGCCTTACTGCTACAAAGCAGCCTTATGGCGAGAACGACAAAAGTTTTTCTACCCTCGGGCTTGAAGAAGGCGACATCGTGGTCATTGAGGGAGTACGTGACGAATATAATGGCGAAGCCCAGGTTGGCGGTGCATATTATATCAGCCATGAAGAAGGCCAGGGCGGCGGAGACGAACCTCTCCCTGACGAATTTACTTCGATTGCGGACATTCGCGCAATGGCTCCTGCCAGCCAGTCTGATTCCACAATCATTGGAGAAGGCGTCGCTGTAAAAGTATTCGTAGTAAGCAGCCTTGAGGCCAATACGCTCACATCCAAAAAGAATGTATATGTGCAGGATGCAACCGGCGGTATCCAGGTTCGTTTTCAGAATGATGCCACATGGAATTTCGGAGACGAGATTGCCATCGACCTCTCTGGCCAGAAGATCAAATATTTTGGCGGTGCAATCCAGATAGACGCCCTGCCTAATTCGAATGTACAAACTGTTTCAACAGACAATTCCGTAGAAGCAAAGCAGGTTTCAGTCGCTGATTTCATGGAAGGAAAATATGAAAGCCAGTATGTGGCTCTTCCGGATGTGCAGGTGGTTGAAGCTGATCTTAACAAGACCATCGTGATGAATGACTCTCATACTTCAATCAATGTCGAGGATATCACTGGCCATTCATTCGTAATCTTCTCTTCCAAATACACTGTTTTCGGTGATGAGAAAGTGCCTCAGGGTGCGGGTACGTTGAAGGGTGTTTCCATGGTTTACAACGGTACCATGCAGATAGGACTTACTTCGCGGAACGACTATGCCGGCATGACGGGCACCCGTTTTGAAAGTCAGGGGGGCGGGGACGATCCTACTCCTGACGATCTGATAGAAGCCACCATAGGTGAGTTCATCGATGCTGAAGTCGATCCTGATGTATGGTATAAACTTACCGGAACCATCACTGAAATCCAGAATGACCTTTTTGGCAATATTGTAATTGAAGACGAAAGCGGCAGCGTGCTGATTTACGGTCTTACCGCCACCAAGCAGTCAAGCAACGACAAGAGTTTTTCTACCCTCGGGCTTGAAAAAGGCGACATAGTGACTCTCGGTACTGTACGCAACGAATACAACGGTACGCCTCAGGGCGGTGGAAATACTTCTCCTGCATATTATATCAGCCATCAGGACGGCACTGGCGGTGGAGACGACCCGCAGCCGGGCAACAACATTGGTGAAGTGGAAGTAACTCTCGGAAACAAGGCATATATTCAGGATGCTGTTGTCAATGGTGAAGACTTCAAGGTCTTGAAACTCGGAACCAGCAGCGAAAACGGCGATGCCTCCTTTACTATTCCGGCTGGTACTGCAAAGATTACTTTTTATTGTGTCGCATGGAAAGGTAAAAAAAGTACGCTGAATCTTTCCGGTGACTGTACCATTACTCCGTCAAGCATCAGTCCTGCATCCAATTCAGGAGCAACAGGTAATCCTGAGCCTGCTTATATCATCTCGGTTACGGATTCGGACAGATATGAGTTCGCCATATCAGGTTGCAATTCAGATACTGTAATAAAACTTGCAAGTGAAGATGATCGTGTAATCCTTTGGGACATCCAACTTGACTAAGGTTTCAGAAAATACATCTTGCAATATGAGAGGCCGCGCCGTAATGGTGCGGCTTCTTTTTGATGTCCGTCACGGGCGCGCAACCGGTTTCTGCCTGCCTGACCCGTTTTCAGGCTCTGATGATTATTCATACATAAAGGAAGGGGCTGATACGGCCTTCCGGCTTTTCAACCCCTCCCTTTGCTGTACGTGTAAGTACGTACGTTTATTTCCTGCTTGTTGCGTATGTCTCGTCTATCTTGTCAAGTTCCGTGTTGAGTTGTTTGCGCCCGGCTACTTTGTCGTTGTATGTGCAAGGCCCGGAGATGCAGCCTTCAGGGCATGCCATCATCTCAAGGAAACGTGCCGGGGCTTTCTTGGTTTTGGCGTAACTCTTGATAAGAGGAATGAGTTTTTTGTCAAAGCCTGAAACCAATTGGGCGTCAACATCTTCCCCGAGGAATGCCTTGACTGCTCCTGAAACGCCTCCGGTCTGGGCGAAGCCATGCGCCTCTTTTACGGAAAGATATTCTACATGGTACGGTTCGACGGTCTCAATGTCTATGTCGTATCCGGAAATCAGACTTCCGAGTTCTTCAAATGTCAGGACATAATCCACGTTCGGATTGTTTTTGGCCTCCTTGCGTTTGGCGATGCACGGCCCTATGAACACCTGCTTTGCATCTGGGTATTTTTCCTTGATGATTTCGGCGGTATAATACATGGGCGAGCCCGTAGTCGAAATGAAAGGTATCATTTCAGGGATGTGTTTCTTTGCCAGTTCTATGTAGGACGGGCAGCAACTCGTAGTCATGAAAGGCTGTCCCTCGGCAAGCCTTTCTTTAAGTTCCATCGCTTCGTTGGAAGTTGTCATCATGGCTCCTTCGGCCACTTCAACTACGGCATTGAAACCAAGGGCCTTTATGGCTCCATAGACTTGTTCTTTCGGATACTTGAACTGGCCGAGGATTGAAGGGGCTACCATTGCCACTACCTGTTTTCCGTCCCAGATGTTGTTCAGAATGTCGAATACCTGCGAAATCTCGAATATGGCGCCGAACGGGCAGGCGTTAAGGCAACGTCCGCAATAGATGCACCTGCTTTCATCTATGTGTTCCACCCCGTATTCGTCTTTGGAGATCGCTTTTACAGGGCATGCCTCTTCGCATGGCACCGGGATATATACGATGGCATGGTAAGGACAGTTCTGGTAGCATTTGCCGCAATTTATGCACAGCGAGTGGTCGATGACGGCCATTCCATGCTCCTTGGTGTGGCTGATGGCTCCCTTCGGACAGTTCATGGAGCAACTCCTTGCCACGCATCCGCGGCAGAGGTTCGTGATTTCGTAATTGGTCTTGACACATGAAGAGCAGGCCTCGTCAATGACGCACATTATGTTTTCTTTCGGATTGCTCGATCTCGTTATCGCCTTGCGGGCATACTCAGACAGCGGCATGAGTTCATCCTTTTCATCGTTCATGTCGTATCCCAGCAGCGGGAACATCTTGTATTTCCATACTGCCCTTTCTTTATGTATGCAGCAACGGCCGAGCACCTTCGAACGGCGCGGACTCAATTGTATAGGAAGCCTGTCAATGTCCGTGCACAACCTGTCTTCCTTCCACATTTTTACCATTGTCGCCAACAGTTTATGGCGGACAATCATAACATTATTCATGAATGCCATGACAAACCAAATTTTAAATTAGGGCGCAAAGATATGCACAAAAATGGATATATTTGCAATCGTTTTGAAATTGGACAGGATAATAAGTGATATTTTTTCCGGGAAACTGCCGGAAAAGGCTGAATTGCCGGAACTTTTGCTCCGGTTGTCTGAAGACGGCCAGTTGCTGGAGAGTTTTTCAGAGAGGGCCCGGAATGTCTCGAAAAGGGTTTTTGGGAACAGGGTTTTCCTGAGAGGGCTGATTGAAATCGGCAATGTCTGCCGTAACGATTGTTATTATTGCGGAATCAGGAAATCCAATAAAAATCTCCGGCGGTATGTTCTTTCGGAAGATGAAATACTTTCGTGCTGCTCTTACGGATACGGGGAAGGATTCCGCACTTTCGTCCTGCAGGGAGGGGAAAATCCCGCAATCGGAGACGATTTTCTGTGCGGCATCATCAGGAAGATAAAAAAAGACCTGCCGGGCAGTGCGGTTACGCTCTCGCTCGGGGAGAGGGGCATGGACTCTTTCCGTAAATTGCGGCAGGCAGGGGCGGACAGGTATCTTCTCCGGCACGAATCGGCTGACGAAGAGTATTTTTACCGGCTTCATCCGCATCCCGGGGTGGAAACAGGGAATTTTATGGATGATGCCGCTGTTACGAACCATGCCCGCAGGATGGCTTCTTTGAAAATGTTGAAGGCACTCGGATATCAGACGGGGGCGGGTTTCATGGTAGGCGCACCGGGACAGACCCTGGAGCATATTGCCGCCGATTTGGAGTTCATTGCCGGTTTCAGGCCGCAGATGGTCGGCATAGGGCCTTACATGCCTCATCCCGATACTCCCCTGGGCCGGATTAGTGACGGTTTCTGGACACTCCGGCGCAAGCGCATGATGACACTCGGGCTGCTTTCGATACTGAGGATGATGGATCCGTGCATGCTGCTTCCATCTACGACAGCCTTGAACACGCTCGTGCCCGGAGGGCATTATGAAGGGATATTGGCAGGGGCTAATGTGATAATGCCGAATCTGTCCCCGGTATATGCGCGAAAGGCGTACGATTTGTATAGCGGAAAAGTCGCCGACGGAGGTGAAAGCCGCAGCGGATTGAATGACTTGAAAATGAAACTTGAGGCAATCGGTTATGCAATCGATTGGTCTCGAGGAGACTATATAAAAATATAAATTATGTCGGAACATGTTTATAATCCGGCTTCATCGGTGGCCGAAGAATTCATCAATGACGCCGAGGTGCGTGCCACGATAGAGTACGCGCTTGCAAACAAGGACAATGAAAAACTCGTTGACGGGATACTGTCGAAGCCGGCTCTTATGAAAGAGGGCCTTTCCCACAAGGAGGCTGCTGTAATCCTGGTGCAGGACAATGAGTCCGTATGGGAAAAAGTATATGCCCTTGCAAGGGAAGTGAAAAGGAAATATTACGGCAACAGGATCGTGATGTTCGCTCCGCTGTATCTTTCGAATTATTGCGTAAACGGATGCGTATATTGCCCTTATCACATGCAGAACAAGGGGATTCCGCGCAAGAAACTGACCCAGGAGGAAATAGCAAGGGAAGTCATCGCCCTGCAGGACATGGGTCACAAGAGGCTGGCAATCGAAGCCGGAGAGCATCCGTCTCTCAATCCCATAGAGTACATCCTCGAATCAATCAATACGATTTATTCGATAAAACACAAGAACGGTGCGATACGGCGTGTCAATGTGAACATAGCGGCGACTACGGTTGAAAATTACCGTCGTCTCCATGAAGCCGGAATCGGCACTTACATACTTTTCCAGGAGACATACGACAAGGCAAGATATGAAAAACTCCATCCGCGCGGGCCGAAATCCGATTACGCCTATCATACGGAAGCCATGGACAGGGCGCAGGAAGGCGGTATAGACGATGTGGGGATGGGTGTGCTCTTCGGCCTGAGCGATTACAGGTACGATTTCACGGCGCTTGTAATGCACGCCGAACATCTTGTGGCCAAATTCGGGGTGGGCCCGCATACAATCAGCCTTCCGCGAATATGCGATGCCGACGACATCGATTCAAAATCGTTTGAAAACGGGATTCCAGACCTGCTGTTTGAACGTATTACGGCATTGCTCAGAATCACAGTGCCTTATACGGGCATGATCATTTCGACGAGAGAGCGTCCTTCAATGCGCCGCCGTCTTCTCGAACTCGGCGTTTCGCAGATAAGCGGAGGTTCCAAGACTTCCGTGGGCGGATATGCTGACGAAGTGGAAACCGGGCATCTTACCGAGGACGAGGAGCGTTCGGCCCAGTTCGATGTAAATGACAACCGTACCCTTGACGAGGTGGTAAGGTGGCTGCTGGAACTCGGCTACATACCGAGTTTCTGCACTGCATGTTACAAGAGCGGGCGCACCGGAGACCGTTTCATGTCCTTGCTGAAAAGCGGACAGATAGCCAATTGTTGCGGGCCGAATGCGATAATGACGTTAAAGGAATATCTGATAGATTATGCTTCGCCTCAGACACGCGAGGCCGCAGTTCCTGTTATTAAGCGTGAGTTGGGGCTGATTCCCAATGAAACCGCAAGGGAAAAATGCGAGTCTATGCTTGAACGGATAGAACATGGAGAAAGGGATTTCAGATTTTAAGCCGGGTTCGGCGGTCGTGCCGGGAGAACGCCCGGTAGTGGGCATATTCGGAAAAAGGAATGCCGGCAAGTCCACCTTGTTCAATCTCCTTCTCGGTCAGGAATATGCAGTAGTATCAGACCATAAGGGCACTACAACCGATCCGGTGCGCAAATCCATGGAACTTGATGGAGCAGGGGCTATAACTCTTGTCGATACTCCAGGTTATGATGATGAAGGAACCGTAGGCGGGTTGCGTGTCGAGCAGGCTGTGAAATCAGCAGCGGCATGCGATGTGGCGTTGATTGTGGTTGACGGCGTGGAAGACGGCCTTGACAAAAGATGGGCGGAGTATCTGGAAGGGCGCGGCGCAACGGTGTTCGTCATAAACAAACAGGATGTTTCGAAAAAAGATGTTTTTGATAAAATCAGGCATGCCCTTGAGGCGAGGGGCCGTGCCGGAAGCGAGGCCACGATACTCGGAGGACTTGTATCCGCCGGTGACATTGCAGTGCTTGTAATGCCTCAGGACAAGGCCGCTCCCAAAGGGAGGCTGATAATGCCGCAGATGCAGACTGTCCGTGAACTTCTTGACAGAGGCTGTGTCCCGGTGTGTGTCGCCCCTGACGGTCTGGAAGGGGTGTTTTCGGCATTGTCAAGGAAACCGGAACTCGTAATTACGGATTCGCAGGCCTTTTCTGCAGTACGGGATGTGATGCGCAAGGTTTTCGGCGCCGGGGACGGATCTCCTGAAAGCGACGGGCGTTTTTCCGGTACGGATGCCGAAGTGATTTCCGATATCCTGGGAGGGGTGCCGCTAACATCTTTCTCCATACTGTTTTCACGTTATAAGGGTGATATAAGGATATTCAGGGAAGGAGCGGAGAAGATACCGCTTCTCAATGGCGGTTCACGGGTGCTGATAGCCGAGGCGTGTGCGCACAGGCCGCTGTCGGAGGACATCGGCAGGGTGAAGTTGCCGGCTCTTCTCAGAAAGGCGGCAGGAGACTCGTTGCAGGTCGATGTCGTGGCCGGCTCGGACTGGCCTTCCGATTTGAAGGGCTATGATCTTGTGATTCATTGCGGTGCGTGCATGTTCAACCGTCGCCTTGTGCTTTCAAGGATAGCGGACGCGCAGAGGGACGGAGTGCCGATTACCAATTACGGCCTTGCTATTTACAAACTTGTTAAAAGAGATTAGTAACATTATTTTCATTAATATTTTGTCCCGATTAACCTCTGTTAGGTTTTATTGAATTATATTTGTGGGATAATTTATGTGAAAATATATGGATATGAGTATTATTAAGAGATTTGCGCTTCTGGTTGCAGCAATTGCTCCGCTGGTCTCTTTGACATCTTGCAAGGAAAAAGAAGTCCCTCCTCTTCCTGAAATCAATCTCGGGGAAGAGTCCCTTGATTTCGGTTTTGAAGGAGGTTCCGGCACTTTCATGCTGTATGTCAACAGGGAATGGGAAGCGGTTCCCGGAGCGGACTGGATTGCCGTCGATCCCCCTTCTGGCGATGGAAACGCTTGTGAAGTCACTGTTTCGGTACTTGAAAATGCTGCCGGTGATTCGAGGAGTGCGTCGGTAATGTTCAAGACGCGCGCCGTCTATGCTTCTCTGGATGTTTCCCAGGAAGCCAATCCCGACGGGATACCGTCCCTGTTCTACGGCAATGATTTCGATATGGAACTTTCTCAGGAAAACGAGAGCGGGCGCTGGCCTTTCCTTGACCAGTCCGACTGCTGGAAGAACCAGACCGGTGCCGGAGCAGGCGAAGTCGAATATTATTTTTCAGGCATTAGCGTGCGAAGCAACTCCAATTCCAATGGAGGCTATTCGGATTACGACGGTTCCGGAAACAACAATCTGTTTTTCGGTACTAACCCTTATTTTGTTATAGGGAACATAGCCGTTCATCCAGGCCAGCAGGACTATTCTTTGAGTTTCGGTACGGAAAAATATCTTTACGGCAATAACGACAACACGTTTGTGCCGGAAGAGTTCCCGGTGATGATAAGTCCTGACGGCGAGACATGGGTGGCGGTTGAATACACCTTCGCCAGCGGACGTTATCTGGACGGAAGATGGGATCTCGCTACGGCGGATTTTTCTTTGCCGGAAGGTACTGAAAGGCTGTGGATACGTTTTGCGCCTACGATAAGTTCGGCCCATCGTCTTGATGACGTTGCCCTGAGGGCCGGTACGGGAGGTGCCGTAATTGACTGGAACGAAGGAACGGTTATTCCGATTCCGGAAAATTGACGGAGATATGTTTGCCATGAAACATTACCGTAGGTTGCTGTCCTGTCTTTTCGTGTTGTCGCCTCTTTTCGTTGCGGTTTCCTGCGAGGACAAGGATTACGGCAGGGTGGTTCTTGCGAAGCAGCAGGTCGGGGCGGATGCGGGAAGCATGTTCGTGAATGTGGTGTCCGATGCCGATTGGTCGCTTTCTGTGATATATCACGGAGGAACTGCCGACTGGATTCGGATAACACCTTTGCAGGGCAGCGGCAATAAGGCAAATGTAGTGTTGTCTTATGAGGAAAATGAATCCGAAGAGCCGCGTGAGGCTGAAGTCATAGGGACTTTCGGAAAGTATTCGTGCCGTGAGCCTCTGTTGCAGTCCGGCAAGGTAGCAGATGATCCCGGGCCTCAGCCGGATCCAGATCCTGATCCTGACCCGGATCCTGACAACCCTTTCCCCGGGCTGGTATCCGACAAAGTCAGAGGATGGCTTGAACTTCCTGCCGTGGAAGAAAAAGAAGGTTTCGCGTGGGTTTTTCACAATATGAATGTGGACGGAAAGGATGTGCGGAACTATTCATTGTATTACGATGCTTCCGACAAAGTGTCGGTATGGGTGGCATACCCTCTGAACAGCGGCCTTCGCGGAACCGGGCACAGGAACGACGGCTGGGGGGTCAAGGATCCCAAGATTCCCGTGGCATATCAGTCAGATGTCGATAGGGGCTGGGGTGTGAGCGGCTATGACCGGGGACACCAGTTGCCTGCGGCGGATCGATACCGCTCAGACGCCCACAGGGCAACCTATTATCCTACGAATGTCACTCCCCAGAATTCCCGTATGAATCAGGGTATCTGGCAGAATCTTGAGACTACTGTAAGGAACTGGTCGGACAGGTGCGACACGCTTTATGTCGTTACCGGCTGTGTGCCGAGTGAAGACAATTTCATAACCGACAGGGGCGGCAACAGGGTGAATGTGCCGGACGCATATTTCAAGGCCGTTTTGAAATATGACAGCCACAGTTCCATTTCCGAGTACATGGCCATAGGGATATATGTCGAGAACCGTCCTTACACGGAAAACAATATCAATTCCTCCATGGTGATGACGATTGACGAACTTGAAGATATGCTCGGGATTGACTTTTTCCACAATCTTCCCGACGATGTGGAGTCAAGGGTCGAATCGGCCAAAGTCTCTTCATGGTGGGGAATATGACAAACAAGTAACAAACGCATTTAGCATATGAAGAAAACAATCATTTCCATCCTGTTCCTTCTGCTGTCCGTTTTTGTTCTGGACGCCCAGGAAATCAAGGAAAAATACGTGATCGGTTTCTATAATCTCGAAAACCTGTTCGATGTTTATGACGATCCGGAAAAAAACGACGAGGAGTTCCTTCCCGACGGAGCCAACAGATGGACTCGTGCCAAGTACGAGAAGAAACTCCACAATATCTCACGCGTCATAGCGGCGATGGCCGAACGCAACGGTGAGTTCCATACCGCTCTGGGAGTATCTGAAATAGAGAACCGCCATGTTCTTGAAGACCTGGTGTCCCAGCCTGAAATAGCCGCTGCAGGATACCGCATAGTCCATTACGACAGTCCGGACATGCGCGGTGTCGATGTTGCGATGCTGTACCGCCCCGACAAGTTCGATTACATATCCAGCGAGTCCATACCTTTTACATTGGAAGGCTATGAGGATTTCAAGACCAGGGACATTCTGATGGTTTACGGGAAGATTTCGGGCGAAGAGTTCGCCCTGTACGTGGCTCACCTCCCGTCGCGTGTCGGGGGCAAGGGCGGTAATCTCAGAAGCCGTGGCGCAGAGATAATCAGAGAGCATTCGCTGAAAATGATGGAAGAGCATCCCGGGATAAAAGTCGTTGTAATGGGCGATATGAACGATGACCCGTTCGACGAAAGCATGTCCGAAGTACTGGGAGGCAGGATGACGCCCGAGGAGGTGCAGGCCCCTCAGGACATGTTCAATCCGTTCTGGAGGATGTTGAACGACGGATTCGGCTCGAACGCATATCAGAATGTCTGGAGCGTGTTTGACCAGATACTTGTCAACGGTTCGCTCCTCAATGCCCCGGACGGCACTTTAAGGCTGTGTAAGAACGGCCCTAACGGCTATTACGGAGTGATTTTCAAAAAACCTTTCATGGTTACTCAAAGCGGCCCGTATAAAAACAACCCGTACAGGACATTTTCATACGGTGCCTTTATGAATGGCTACAGCGACCATTTTCCGACTTTTATAACAATAGGGAAATAAAATTATCATTATATGAAACATGTCTTATTGATGGCCCTTTGCCTGTTGGCGGTCTCGTTTTCCGCATATCCGCAGGACGGGAGGGGAGATGCCAGAGGGCGCATAGTCAGCCGCCCGGACAAGGCTCCGATTGCCGGAGCGAGTCTGAAACTTGTTTCCGACGGTGAAGAGATTGCTTCAACGGTGTCAGGCGCAGACGGAACCTTTTCATTCAAAGGAATCCCTGCCGGCGATTATTCGGTTGAAATCAGTGCGGCCGGTTTTACCGACGAACGATTTACCATGACCGTGGAGACAGGCGTTGCAAAGGATATATTTTATGTATCCATGGTTCCAGAGGATTTTTTTGAAGACTTCGGGCCGGAATATGTCTTTTATGATACTGACGAGTCGGGATTTGAAGATGTCCCGATGGTTTTCGGGGCATCGGCGGATGTCTTTGAAAACGTTACGGGATACGATTTCAGTTCTGTGCGTTTCCGTGCGAGAGGATATGACAACAGTACGAGGGATGTCTATCTCGCAGGTGTAAAGTTGAACGACGCCGTAACCGGCTATTCGCCGTATTCGCTGTGGAGCGGCCTCAATGAAGCGACGAGGTTCGAGGACAATACTGTCGGGCTGGAGCCTGGCTATTTCGGCATAGGCGGATACAATGGTCAGACAAACATACTCGGTACGGCGTCCCAGATGCGCAAGGGCTATCGTTTCAGCGTGCTCTCCAACAGTGCGCTTTACCGTCTAAGGCTCATGGCTTCGTATGCCACGGGCGAGATGGACAACGGTTGGTCTTTTGCCGCCAACATTTCAACGAGGCTCGGCGGTAACGACTGGGTGGAAGGCGTCTATTACAGGTCGTTTTCATATTATTTCGGGATGGAAAAGAACCTCCGTGACCGCCACCGTTTCAGCCTTTCGGTTTTCGGAGCACCGGTGCAGCGCGGGGCGCAGAACGCTTCAACACAGGAAGTATATGACCTGGTCGGCAGCAATTTCTACAATTCCAACTGGGGATATCAGAACGGAGTCGTCAGGAACGCCCGCGTAAGGAACAACCACGAGCCTGTGATGATGTTCAAATACCTTTATACTCCCAAGGACAACCTGAAACTGTCGGCCACTGTGCTTTACCGCACAGGCCGCAACGGATATTCCGCTCTTGACTGGTACGATACCCAGGATCCGCGTCCGGACTATTACAGGAATCTTCCGAGTTATTTCTACAATCCCGACCCGAATTATCAGAACCGTGATTCTGAATTCCTTGCAGGCTGGGCTGCCGAGGCCTGGATTTACAATTACGGGGGCACGAGGCATATAAACTGGGATCGTATGTACAATGTCAACTATGACAACAGGGATTCGGACGGTCTGAGGCGTTCAAAGTATGTGCTGGAGGAAAGGCGCACCGATCAGAACGATGTTAATGTGGCCCTGAATGTCGATTGGCGGGCAAACGACCATTTCGTCCTTAACGGAGGTGCCGATTTCCGTTGGAACAGAACCGAGTTCTACAAGACAATCAAGGATCTTCTTGGCGGAGACTATTATGTGAATATCGACCAGTTTGCCGAGAGGGACTTCGCAACCGATCCTGTAAAGATACAGAACGACCTTGAGTATTATTTCCTGCACGGCGAAGCGCAGAAAGTCAGGGTAGGGGACAAATACGGTTATGACTACTATGCCCAGGTCAGGAATGCAAGGCTTTGGGCCAACGGTAATTATGAATACGGCCCGTGGAAGGCTTATCTTGCCGCGGAAGCCGGCTATTCGACATTCTGGCGCGAGGGACTTGTACAGAAGGGACTTTTCCCGTATGATTCAAAAGGCAAGTCGGAGGCACCGCAGTTTTTTACTTATGCAGCCAAGGGAGGACTGAGTTATTCGTACAGGGCCCACAGGTTCTATGCCAATATAGGATATTTTAACGAGGCTCCGTATTTTAACGAGTCGTTCGTTTCCCCGAGGACGAGAAACACCCTTACCCCGAACCTTACAACGCAGAAAACATTTTCGGTCGATGTGAATTATGCGTTCTCGAAACGCGGTTACGATGTCCGTTTTACTGCATATTATACCACTATCAAGGATCAGACGGATCTAACAAGTTTCTATGACGATGCGCAGAATTCCTATACTAACTTTGCCATGAGCGGCATAGACCAGAGGAATGTCGGTATAGAACTGGGCTTCAAGGTTCCTCTGCCTGTTACCGGGCTTTCCCTTCAGGGTGCCGCGAGCATAGGCGACTATGTATATACCTCTACTCCGCGCGTGACCCAGACCATAGACAACAGTGGCAACCTTATCATGGACAACAGGGAGGTGGCTTATTGGAAGTCACACAATATTTACAAAAAGGACGCTTCAGGCAATTATGTCTATGACGAGAACGGTTCTCCAGTCGTGGAGAAAGTCCAGAGGCATTATGTCGGCAATACTCCTCAGATAGCGGCGACGCTCGGTCTTAATTTCAGGACGAGGGACTATCTCTTCCTGGAATTGAATGTCCAGTATTTCGACAAGATGTATCTTGAAATGAATCCTCTGTACCGTACGGATATCGCCGTGTGCGGCCCGGATAATATATGGACGCCTGCCGAAGAAGAGTATATGGCAGCCCAGGAGACTTTCGCACCTCAGTTCATAATGAATGCAAGCATTGGCAAGTCGTGGTACATAGACAGGAAGTACAATATCGGTTTCTCGCTTGAGATCAGGAATATACTGAACAACAAGTGGCTTAAGACAGGCGGTTATGAACAGAGCCGTCTGATTGACTCCGAGAACGAGGAGCGTTATTACAGATTTGATTCCAAGTATTTTTACATGCAGGGAATCAATTATATGTTGAATATATATTTCAGGTTTTAATTCGGAGGATTTGACGATATGAAACGCTATATATTTTTATTTGCAGCCATGCTGGCTCTTGTGTCCTGCGAAGAATTCGGCCCGGTATTTAAGGACAAATACGAGGATCCTGAACCGTACGAGTATTATACGGATGCTGATTTCGATCCCGATTCTTTCGTGACGATAGCCGAACTCAAGTCGATGTATGAACCCGGAAAGCCCATAGTCATAGAAGATGACATAGTAATAAAGGGCCAGGTGACCACCTCGGACGCCGAAGGCAATCTTTACCGTACAATGTACATCCAGGACAGTACCGCCGGAATTGAACTGAAAATGGGTAAGACCGGCCTGTACAATATGTACAAGCAGGGACAGTGGATTTATGTGAAATGCCAGGGACTTGCACTGGGCGCCTATGGACGCATGGTGCAGTTGGGCTATGAGGATGTTTCCGGAAAGTATGAAACTTCGTACATAGATGTCCAGTTGCTCATAGACCTGCATATATTGAAAGGAAAACAGGATGACCCGGTCAAGCCGATAGTGGTTACCTCCGCTGAAGACATACTTTCCGAAAAATATGTCGGCATGTATGTGACGGTGAAGGGACTGGAATACGGGAACGAGGTGTTCTGCATAATATATGACAAGAACGGAAACAGTACCTATCTGTCCGACGGTTCGCACGGGATAGACTCCTGGGCGTTCTCGGAAGAGGGGTTTGCCGAATACCTTAAAAAGGGATATGTTTCCAATCCGGAAAATTATGAGCCAGCCTTTTACAGCGTGAGCCAGTATTTCAGGCTCCAGGGGGCGGATTTGCAGGTGCGTACCAGCGGATATGCCGAGTTTGCCGACAGCAAGTTGGCTTCCAGCGGAATTACGGCAGTGAATGCCGGCAGGATTTCGCTCACCGGAATAATGACTGTTTACAATGACAACTACCAGTTCCTGCTGATTGACCTGGACGGGGTCAGGATTGAATAGACTTGCTCATGATAGAAATCCTGCTTTTGTCCATTATGCTGTCGGTTTTGACCGACATGTATGTCCATTATATATATTGCCGTCCGTTTCGCAAGAAGCGGACGTGCTTTTTATGTTATCTTCCGACGCTATGCGTAATTGCGCTTTCGGCGATATTGGTGGCAAAACCTTCCGATCTTGGAGTGGTGTCCGTTCTTGTGCTCTGTATTACAGTGCCAAAGTATGTCGCGGTCATAGTAAGCATATTGTTGCGGATTTTTCCGTTTTTCAGGAAACACATCGTCTTGTCGGCATGTATCTGTTCAGCAGCCGGACTTTTTCTGCTGGGCTGTACGGTATATGGGGCGACTGAGGGCATAAGGCATTTCCAGGTCACGGAAACGTCCCTTCATTATGATACGTTGCCTGAAAGTTTTGACGGTTACAGGATTGTACAGATTTCAGATATTCATTCCGGAAGCTGGCCGCAGGGAGGCGGGGCGCTTGCCGAGGCGGTCGATATCATAAACGGCCTGGAAGCCGATCTGGTACTGTTTACTGGCGACATAGTCAATGCCAGGGCGGATGAACTGCTCGGTACGATGGGAACTCTTGGAAAAATATCCGCCCGGGACGGGGTTTTCTCGGTTCTCGGCAACCATGATTATGGGACTTATGCCAGATGGGATACCGTGCAGGATGAAGCGGCGAATCTTGACAGCCTGTGCGCCCGGGAGGCTGCAATGGGATGGAGGCTGCTTGACAACAGCCATGCAATCATACGCCGTGGAGCGGACAGCATAGCCCTTTTGGGGGTTCAGAACGGAGGAGAACCGCCTTTTCCCGACTACTCTGATTTGCCTGAGGCAATGAAAGGAACCGAGGGCATGTTCAAGGTGCTTATGAGCCATGACCCCACGCACTGGAAAAGGGAAGTGCTTCCGGATACGGACATAGAACTGACTCTGTCCGGCCATACGCATGACATGCAGTTCAGCGTTCTGGGTTTTTCACCGGCAAAATATTTTTATCCTCAGCACAAGGGGCTTTACATGGAAGAAGGGAGGGCTTTGTATGTGAATGTCGGCCTGGGCTATCTGCTGCCGATACGGTTGGGAGCATGGCCCGAAATCACTGTCATCACTCTTTGCCGTCCTTGAGTATTTCAAGACTGCTTTCCTGCTTTTCCCGGGCTCTTTTTTCCCTCTCTTTTATCGTTCTTCGCGCACCGCTTGCGAGGTAGCGTTTCCATTGTTCTTCCGTGAATATCTTCTTGAAAGCCTGGTCAGTCTTTTCCATCCATTTGTCCTGGATGTCGATGTATATGTCATCCATGCTTACGTGGCTTTCTTTGAGCAGTTTGAAATCTTCTTCAAGGCCTTTCAGGTTGGTCTGCAATATTGAATCGACATAGAAGACCTGCCAATATTCCAGGCGGAGTTTGGTTCCCAGCGCGTCCGCCCGTTCGGCGGCCATTTCCTCAATGCTCTTCGGTTTTTCGTTCTGCGACTGGTTCTGTGCGGAAAGCGCCTGATTGAAAAATGTCAGTCCGAACGCGACAGCCAGGGTGAGAATTAGAGTATGTTTCATGCTGTTTGAATTTTTTCATTATATTTGTGACAAGTATTTGCAAAAATATGTAAAATAGTAATACAATAAAATTTATGAGAAAATTCTTTTTTGCAGCGGCTTTGTTTTTTGCCGCCGTTTTCAACACCTCCGTTTCGGATGCCTGCACCAATATACTTGTTACGCCGGGAGCATCCTCAGACGGTTCGTCACTGGTTTCGTATGCTGCCGATTCGCACGCGCTTTACGGTGAACTTTATTACCGTCCTGCAGCCGTTTTCCAAAAAGGCTCGATGCTTGAGATTTATGAATGGGATACCGGAAAATACCTCGGTGCCATCCCTCAGGTAGCAAGGACTTATCAGACAGTGGGAAATATGAACGAATATCAGTTGATTATTACTGAAACCACTTACGGAGGACGTCCCGAACTTTCGGAACCCAATGGGATAATGGACTACGGTTCGCTCATATATATTGCCCTCCAGAGGGCCAGGACTGCACGCGAGGCCATTGATGTCATAGTAGATCTGGCCAATACATACGGTTATTATTCTTCCGGAGAGTCTTTCTCCATTGCCGACCCGAACGAAGTGTGGATTATGGAACTGATAGGCAAGGGCGCGGATGAAAAAGGCATCGTGTGGGTTGCCCGCCGAGTTCCGGACGGATACATAAGCGCGCATGCCAACCAGGCGCGCATAGACCGTTTTCCTCTTGACGATCCGGAAAACTGCATCTATGCTCCCGATGTGATATCGTTTGCAAGGGAAAAAGGTTTCTTTGACGGCGAGGACAGCGAATTCAGTTTCTGCCGCACATACGCACCGTACAATTTTTCCGGTTTGCGCGGCTGCGAATCCAGGGTGTGGTCGGCATTCAACATCCTGACAGGAGGCAAGTTCGTCTATGAAGACGAAAATGGCAATACTGTGGAAAAGGATGCCTACGACTACATAGATTTTGCAATGGGCTACAATCCTGAAAACCAGATGCCTCTCTTCGTGAAGGCCGAAGGGATTACGGTAAAGGATGTGGCTGATGCGATGCGTGACCATTTTGAGGGCACGCCGATGGACATGACGACCGATATAGGGGCAGGCGGAAATGCCCTTCCTTACAGGTGGAGGCCGATGGATTTCGAATATGACGGCAAGACCTATGTCAACGAGAGGGCGATTGCCACCCAGCAGACAGGATTCTGGCTCGTGGGCCAGTCGCGCAGTTGGCTTCCTGATGTCATCGGCGGCATTCTCTGGTTCGGTACCGATGATGCGGCTACTTCTTACCTGACTCCGATTTATACTTCGATACTGAGCGTTCCGGAGTCATTGCGCGAAGGCAACGGCTCCATGCTGGAATATTCGCCTACATCTGCATTCTGGATGACCAACCGTGTGGCCAACGCATGCTACAAGATGTACAATGTCATGGCCGCCGATGTGAAGACGAGGATAGACGATTTTGAAAACTCCACTTTGGCGCAAATTCCTCAGATAGATGAAAAGGCCATGGAAATCTATAAGATTTACGAAGAAAAGGGGCCTAAGAAATATGGGCGCAACGGTAAGAACAAGGCTGCTGTCCCTTATGAGGAAGTACGCCAGTATCTTACTGAATACTCGGTCAATACGGCCCAGGATATTTTTGAACAATGGTGCGATCTCGAGGTCTATCTGCTGCTGAAATACATGGACGGCAATGTGAAAGGCCAGAACCCTGACGGAACGTGGATTACCAACGGACATTCCGACCGTATCCCAGGTTCGATAACCAATCCGGGATATACTGAAAAATGGAAAAAAGCCGTGGCGGAAGACCACGGAGATGTACTTGAAGTAGTTGAAGTAAAATGAAAAAATTAACTGTTACTCTGTTATTGTGTGTCCTTGCAGCCGGGAAAGCTTCGGCTGATGGAGGTATGTGGATGGTCAATCTCATAGACAAGGCCCTTGCCCTGAAAATGCAGGATGCCGGAATGAAGTTTGATCCGTCCCTGATTTACAGCGAGGCTTCGCCCTCGTTCACGGATGCCGTAGTCTATTTTGACCAGGGCTGTACAGGAAGCATGATTTCAGGTAACGGTTTGGTCATGACTACCCACCACTGCGCCTATTCCGACATAGGAACGATAAGTTCCGGTGAAAGGAATTATCTGGAAGACGGCTTCTGGGCCATGAACATCGAGGAGGAACGGCCGATTCCCGGCAAGAAAGCCATGCTGCTTAGGTATATAATAGATGTTACCGACGATGTGGCGGCATATGCCGATGAGGCGGCTAAAGAAGGCAAGCATTTCAATTTCTACAGGATGCGTTATCTTATGGAGAAAGCCGTAAGGGACGAAACCGGTTATGAGGCCGAACTTTCTGCGATGTGGCGCGGTGAAAAATATTACATGTCTCTTTACGAAGTATATACCGATATCCGCCTGGTCGCGGCTCCTCCCGTTGGAATCGCCTCTTTCGGAGGGGATGTTGACAATTGGGAGTGGCCTCAGCACAAAGGGGATTTTGCGATATACAGGATTTATACCGCTCCTGATGGAAGCCCGGCAGCATATTCTCCCGACAATGTCCCGTTGAATCCGCATTATTCATTCAGGATTTCTTCCAAAGGATATTCGGAAGGCGATTTCACGCTGATTGTCGGTTATCCTTCAACGACCCACAGATACAGTTCCTCGTTCGCCGTAAAGGACAAGATTTTCCGTGTTACTCCAGTTACCTCGGAACTTGAAGAAGGCCGGATGAAGATTATGGACAAGTACATGTCCGCCGACTCTCTCGTGCGGCTGAAATATTACAATACATTTTTCAAGTTGGGCAATATTCTGGAGTACGAACTCGGAGAGGCTGAGAATGTCAGGCGTTACCATATACTGGATTCCATTGACAGGCGCGAGGACATGTTGAGAAAATGGATTGAAGACGAGCCGTCCCGCAAGGCCAGGTGGGGCTCTCTGCTGGAGGATTTGCGGGAAAAATATGCCGTGACAAGCGACATCTCCACCCAGGCGCTTTATTTCAGGGAAACCATGCTGGAAGGCACGGGGCTTTATCCGTATGTCCGTGACATGGCTGTCAGAAAGCATCATCGCGGCGACAGCCCCAGGACGGTCGAGATGATAAAGAATGCTTTCGAGGATGTGGGGAACATGTGGGGAAAACTTGATCCGGCGGTCGAGAAAGAATTGCTCGAATATGCGATATCCGAATTCTACTCGCATGTGAATGAGAATTTCAGAAGCCCGTTCCATGAATACCTTCTTGAAAGGTTCGGGGATGATTACGGCGCGATGACCGATTATATATGGAGCAATTCGTTTTTTACCGATAAGGCACGGTACGACTCCCTTGCGGCGGAAGTCAGTCCGCTGCTTTATGCCGCTTCTTCGTATGAAGTGGACAAATGCAATGAAGTGTGCGACAGGCTCCGCGATATGATGGCGCTGTACTACGACCCTTTGTACCAGTTGTTCCGCAGTTACAGGATGTACGGGTTCTACACTGCTTTGGACGAGATTGAAAACGGTGTTTCCATTGACATGCTTGAAGACGAATATGCGCGTGCGCTTTATTTATTGCGTGAGGACATGGGGGTGGAACAATACCCGGATGCCAACTCGACTGTCAGATTCAGTTACGGCAATGTTTCTTCGCTGTCTCCGCGTGATGCCGTGACTTATTCGTGGATGAGTACGACGGACGGCATTGTCCAGAAATATTCGTCGGGCTCGGATGAGTACAATCCGGGAAACAGGTTCATGGAACTTGTTAGAGGTCTTCACGAGGAGATGGCTGTGGACTTCCTTACCGACAATGATGTTGCCAAAGGCAATTCCGGCAGTCCTGTCCTGAATGCCGACGGCGAACTTATAGGAATAGCTTTTGATGCCAACCAGGAGTCGCTCGCTGGCGACCTGTATTATCTGGAAGACTGCAACAAGACAGTCTGTGCGGATATCAGGTATGTGATATGGATTCTGGAAGAGTATGCCGGGATGGATTGGCTGATTGACGAACTGGATATAGTTGAATAACGGAAATGTATAGAAATATTGCGCTTACCGGTGCGACCGGCACTATGGGGGGTGAAACCATGAGGGCTTTTCTAAAGGAGCCGGGTTTCAATCTTAAAGTACTTGCAAGACGTTCGGAAAAAAATGTCAAGGCTCTCTCCCCGTTGGAAGCCGAAGGGAAAATCACTGTCGTATGGGGGGATCTGGCGGATCCTGCATCTCTTGCGGAACTGGTCAGGGGATGTGACATATTGCTGCATGTTGGAGGCATGGTTTCGCCCAAGGCGGACTGGTATCCTCAGGAAACCATGAGGGTGAACACTTCGGCCATGAGGAATATCATAGATGTCCTGGTGTCGATGTCGCGCACGGACATGCCTGTTATAAGCATCGGCTCGGTTTCACAGACAGGCAACCGTGATATTTCCAACAGATTCGGGCGGACAGGGGATCCTGTCGCGCCTGCGCGTTTTGACAGTTATGCGTTGTCCAAGTGCATAGCAGAAAGGATGCTTTCGGAGTCTCCGCTGAAAAAGTGGGCGAGTCTCAGGCAGTCGGGCATTCTGTATTCAAAGTTGCTCGGCAAGGCCAATGATCCCATAACTTTCCACGTCCCTTTGAACGGCATGCTTGAGTGGGCTACTGTGGAAGACTCTGCAAGGCTTATGGTGAATATCTGCAAAAAGGATGTCATTCCCGATGACTTCTGGCGCGGTTTCTACAACATAAGCAGCGGCAAGGGGTATAGGCTTACCAATTACCGTTTTGAAAAACTCATTCTCAAGGCCATAGGCGCGCCTTCGCCCGAGAAAATATTTGATACCAAATGGTTTGCCCTGAAAAATTTCCACGGGCACTGGTATTCTGATGCGGACAGGCTTGAAGAACTTTTCGCTTTCCGTGAAAACATGCCCGTAGAGGACTATTTCAAAAGACTGGCTTCAAAGGCGCCGTCTTATCTGAAACTGGCATGCCTGTGCCCGGCGTTCATAATGAAACTTTTCATGGGCCGTGTGGCCATGAACAAGACTCTGGGCACGCGCTACTGGATCAAGAGCGGCAATGCGGCGAGAATAGACGCTTTCTTCGGTGGAATGGATGCATATGATGCGATAGAGCCGTGGGGACGCTTCCGTCTGCATTCTCCCGATACGGATCCCGGGGCGGAGGAACTGGCCTCACTGCGTCTCTACCACGGTTATGACGAGACCATTCCGTCCGGACGACTTGATGCTTCGGTTCTTCAGGAAGCGGCTGCCTTCCGTGGCGGCAAACTCATTTCGGCACCGGATGTCAAAGGAGAAGAACTGCTGGATTCGCATGAGGTGGAATGGGAGTGCCATGACGGTCACAGGTTCCGGCTTACTCCCCGGACTGTCCTGCTCGGCGGATATTGGTGTCCGCAGTGCATGGAGGTTCCCGATGATTATCCACGGCAGGCATTGTACAATAAATTCCTCGCGCAAGTTGTGGCTCCCCTCCACGGCTCCAATGGAAAATCCATGTAATGAAGTACTGACAAGTCTTTTCGATTTCGTTTTTCCGAGGTATTGCACCGTATGCGGGAAACGCCTTCTGTCCGGTGAAGAAGACCTGTGTCTTGCATGCCGGGCGGATATTCCTTATACTTATCTTTGGAAGGAGCCTTCTCCGTGGGTGCTGTCCCTGTTTTATTACAACGATGTCTCTCCTTACAGGAAACTTGCCCTTTCGGTCAAATACATGGGCAATTCGGGGCTCGGCGTGCGGCTTGGACGGCTTCTCGGCATCCGAGCGGTCGGTTCTCCTTCTTTGCGTGACGGCATAGACGCTGTCGCTCCTGTCCCGTTGCATTGGTCAAGAAAGTGGAAGCGCGGCTATAATCAGTCTGAAAAGATAGCGGAAGGTTTTGTAGAGGGGTATGGCAGCACCGGCGCGGAAACTCCTTTGCTGCTTCCACGGCTTCTTCAAAGGAACCGCAGGACTGCTTCGCAGACAGGAATAGATGCCGGATTGAAATCAAAAAACGTGAAAGGGGCTTTCTCGCCCGGAGCGGAGTCTGTCGTCCTTGGGAGGCTCCTTGAAGAAAAGAAGACCGTACGGGTGCTGATTATAGACGACACATGTACTTCCGGGGCCACCTTGCTGGCCTGTGCCGGTGCGTTGAAGCCTTACGGGCCGAATCTGGAAATACTGTTCGCTTCCGTGGCAAAAGTACGTGAGGACTGATGGCCTTTAGGATTTGTCGCCGCCGCCCTGTTTAAAGGATTTTTCTATTGCGTCCCTCAATTCGCCGCTGTTGTTTATAGTGACGGCGGTGCCATCGTTTATGAACGAAATCCTTCCTGTTTCTTCGGAGACGACGATTGCATCGGCGTCAGTTTCTTCCGTTATGCCGATTGCTGCCTTGTGCCTCATGCCGAAGTGGCTCGGAAGATTGGGGTTTTCACTGATTGGAAGCGTGCACCTGGCCGCTACTATGCGGTCTCCCGAGACTATCATTGCCCCGTCGTGGAGAGGGGAGTTCTTGAAAAATATGTTCATTATCAGCCTGTGGCTGATCCGGGCGTCTATAGTGTCGCCTGTTTCAATGATGGTGTCCAGCCTTGAAAGGTGAGGGATGATGATGAGGGCTCCTGTCTTGTCGTCGGACATCCTGATGCATGCTTCCACGATTTCGTTTACCGACTTGGAGTCAAGTTCCGCTTTTTGGCTCTGCCCGAAAAAAAACCTGAACAGCCCGTTGCGTTTTCCGCTCTTCATATACTTCATGCCGATATGCAGCAGGAAGCGCCGTATCTCCTGCTGAAACAGGATAATGATGGCTATCGCTCCGACTCCGATTACCTGGCTTATGATTGTGGAAGTCAGTTTCATGTTCAGGGCATCCACTACAATCCAGACGAAAAGTATGATGAGAATGCCGAAAAAGATGCCCATGGCGGCTGTTCCACGGATAAGTTTGAATATCTGGTATATCAGCAGTCCGACAAGGATGATGTCAAGGATGTCGATGAATGAGATGTTAAGAAAATCCAGCATGGTTGAACTCGGGCTTATTCATATTCAACTCACAAAGATAGCAAGAAACTGGTAAAATCATGTGTTTTGTTGCTATCTTTGCGTTCGGTTTCATGTTGGACATGATGGAAACAGGTTTGTCGGATATTATAAAGACGGAGCATAAACTGGGTTTTGACAAAGTCAGGGATCTGGTCAGGGGAAAATGTTCCATGGATTATTCACGCAGGAGGACTGACGAAGAGATGTTCTCTACATCCGCCGTGGAGATTTCGCGAAGGCTCGAACTGACAGACGAAATGAGGATGATCCTCATGTTCGAGGATGCTTTTCCCACTCAGGGCTTTGTTGACTGCATGGATTTCCTGCTGCCCCTGAAAGCCGGATCTTCCCATATCGATGTCATTTCGATGGGAAAACTCCAGAAGGCAATGGATGCCGTGAGGAAAGTCGTTCGTTTTTTCGATTCGGTGAAAGACGGGCTGTATCCGACCTTGAAAGAGATGGCGGCTCCGGTCGTCTGGTTTCCCGAAGTGCTCCGCAGGATAGATTCCATCATAGACCGTTTCGGGGCCGTGCGGGACAATGCTTCCGACCAGTTGGCGCAGATACGCAGGTCGCTGAAAGAGGCCGAAGCTTCTATTTCAAGAAAGGCCGAAGCCGTTTTGAGGAGGGCCCAGGAGGCCGGCATAGTCGATAAGGAAGCGACCGTGTCTGTGAGGGAGGGAAAGATACTCATTCCCGTGCCGGCGGCTAACAAGCGCCGTCTCAAGGGATTCATCTTTGACGAATCCGCTACGGGCCGGACGGCGTTCATCGAGCCGGAGGAAGTCGTCGAACTGGACAACAGGGTGCGTGAACTGAAGTTTTCAGAAGAACGTGAAATCGTGAGGATTCTGTGCGAGTTCACGGATTTTCTGAGGCCGTACATAGACGACATCGCCGATTCTTTCCGTTTTCTCGGGGAGATCGATTTTATCATGGCAAAGGCTTCGGTGGCGATAGACTTCATTGCCGGAAAGCCCCTGATTTCGGAAAACGGCGAACTCAATCTCCGCAAGGCCCGCCATCCGATTCTTGAGAGGACTCTGAAAAAAGAGCATAAGGAGATAGTGCCTTTGACCATTACCCTTACGCCGCAAAGGCATATAATGCTCATATCCGGCCCGAATGCCGGCGGTAAGTCCGTCTGTCTCAAAACCGTCGGGCTGTTGCAGTATATGTTCCAGTGGGGCATGCTCGTCCCTTCTTCGGAAATATCGGAACTTCCGGTGTTCGAGTCCGTAATGGTTGACATAGGTGACGACCAGTCTATTGAAAATGATCTGAGTACATACAGTTCGCATCTTGCAAACCTCAGGGACATGCTCTCGCTGGCTACCGACAGGACGCTGGTGCTGATAGACGAGTTCGGTTCCGGCACAGAACCGGCGGCCGGAGGGGCGATAGCAGAAGCCATTCTGGCGGAACTCGACCGCAGAGGGGTTTTCGGCGTGATAACCACTCATTATACCAATCTGAAACTTTATGCTTCGGGCAGCAACGGCGTGGTAAACGGGGCGATGCAGTTCGATGTCAAGAACATAACCCCCCTGTTCATCCTTGAGACCGGACTTCCCGGCAATTCATTCGCTTTCGAACTGGCCCGCAAGATGGGATTGCCGGAGGCAATAGTAAAGGATGCTGAGGAGCGCGCCGGGGAAGAATTTGTCGGAATTGAACGTAATCTTCGCCGGATAGCAAGAAGCAGGCGTGCGCTCGACGAGAAACTGGCCCATATCAAGACGACGGACAAGACCCTTGACAACCTGACGGAGCGTTATCAGAAGGAATTGGAAACTGTCCGCCAGATGAAGAAAGAGATTCTGGAACAGGCAAAGAAAGAGGCGAAAGGTATTGTCGCAGATGCGAATAAACTGATTGAAAACACGATACGCACCATAAAAGAGTCGCAGGCCGATGCCGTCGAAACGAAAAAAGCCAGAAGTTCTGTAGCTGCCTTTACGGCTTCCCTGGATGAGGAGCAGGGGGCTTCCGATGACATCGACCGCAAGATAGAACAGATACGTGCCAGACGCGAGCGTGAAGCGCAGAGAAAGTTGATGCGTGCGGGCGAACGTGAAAAGAAAGAGATTGAAAAACGCGCCCGTGAACTTGCTGCCGAAAAGGCTTTCCGTGAAAGCCCCATTGCCGTAGGCGACAAGGTGAGATTGAAAGAGAGCGGACTTGTGGGTGAAGTGACCAAGATTTCCGCAAAACAGGTTTTTATCTCTGTAGGGAACATATCTACACGCACCTCCCCGGACAAGATAGAGAAGATTTCTTCCGGAGAGTTCAAGAAGTCTGCCGCACCTCCGCGCCCGGCGGCGAGATATGAAGATCCGTCCATCAGGGAACGGCGTCTGAATTTCAAAATGGAGATTGATGTGCGCGGGGAAAGGGTCAACGATGCCCTTGCCATAGTAATGCATTATATTGACGATGCCATAATGCTCGGCGTGCCGTCCGTGCGGATACTGCACGGCAAGGGCACAGGGGCTTTGCGCGAAGAAATACAGAAATATTTGAAAACCGTCCCGGGCATTTCTTCAGTCAAGGATGAAGATATCCGTTTCGGCGGTTCCGGGATAACAGTAGTCACATTTGATTGATTATGTCAACAGAAAAAATTTTTCCGAGATTTTTAGCAGTTGCATTCGTCTCGGCCTTGTCTTTTAACCTTGCATCATGCTCTTCCGGCTCCGGAACGGATGTGGGAGAATGTGCCAGGATGTTTTTGGAAAACTGCCTTTCAGGGGACATGGATTCCGCAAGGCGGTACTGTTCTTCCGAATTGTATGAGGAAGCGGAAACGGCTTTGCATAATGATGCGGACAGTTCAGTCCTGGCCATATATCGTGAAATGATTGCGGATACTGAAATCTCTGTTTCCGGTACGGAAAATGCGGGGGAGGATTCGGTCATTGTCTCTTTGCGGATGCAGGGGCAGGGCCGGGAATACGAGGGGAGGCTTCTTGCCGTGAAAAGGAGCGGAGAGTGGAAGATTACAGACATATTTTAGGCCGCAGCGGCGAAGACGCAGCCGTACAATACCTGGAGTCCATAGGCCATCGTGTGCTGCACAGGGGGTGGCGGGTGCGCCATTTCGAGATAGACATCATAACGGAGACTCCCGGCGTTTTGCATTTCGTGGAAGTCAAGACACGGAGCGGCTCCGGCGGAGCGGATCCTTCCGAAAGCATCGGGAAGGACAAGTTGAAAAACATGTATCTGGCGGCGCAGAGTTATCTTTCCGCGCATCCTTCGAAGATGGAAACCAGTTTTGATGCCGTAT
>JADIMA010000021.1 GCA_017694945.1 Candidatus Merdivivens pullicola
CTTCAAACATCAGGACTTTGATGAAATAGTATAGTAAAATCTGTAAACAAATTTCAGGACGAGTCAGGGAGGGGTAGCCGTGCTTTTTACGGTCAGAAAGCACGCCTGCGCGCCCGAGGCCACGCCTCGACTTAACTTTTGTTTATACAGCCCATTGTAAATCAGGAATAAATAATATGCACTCCGAAAAACAAGTGTGGATTTCAAGGGCTTCCGAACGCCTCAGAATACACACTTATAAAATATTGTCACAATAGTAATTCGCTATATATTAACGCATTACAATATTTCTGGATTAAGTCTGGGTGTGGCTCAGACAAGGCAGTTACGGTCGGCCTGACATGCGGCGGATATCAATAAAGAATTATTAACTACATTTGCGAATCATATTAAATGTACTAATTATGAATTTCCCGATATTGCTACCTTCGTTAAAATGTTCCCTCAAGTCCGGACAAGAAAATCTGACATATTTTGGAAAAAGCACCAATTTCAGGCTGATTGATTTCTGGAGATGGTCAATGTCGGATATATTGAGCAATTCAACACGAGGCAAATTGGCAGAATTCATTGTAGGCACAGCAGTGGGCACTGATTTCGCATCGCCAAGAGATGAATGGGACACTGTTTTGACATAAAAAACAAAAAAAGGAAGAAGTGCAGATGTATATGTTTTTTGTCTTCTTAAACATAGAGTTCAAGACACTATTAACCCGTTAAACCTTGAATTCTTTATCAAAATTGACGGAAGAAACCACATACGGGAATCTTAATGAAGAAATCAATCGGGCATATCATGAACAACAGACTACGTGATTATATATGCAACCGGAATATGGACAAGATCCGGAACACATTTAAAAAATATTTTTCGGCAAGCGGCCTGGAATTGCCGGACGACATCAGCCCATACGGCGAATTGTCTTCAAAAGACGGCTGGCACCTGATCTATTCACTTGCCGAAGACTACGAAATGAATCCGCTGCTGAGGTTTGAGGCCTCACACAGAATGACTAACACCAGATATATCTCCACAGATTCATCCGGAGAACTCGATGGCCTGAATATTGACGAAACAGATTCTTCTGCGATACGGTTGTCCGGGCTCGGAGACAATGCCGATTATTTCTGTAAAAATCCTCGGGAACACGACAAGGGTTACACATTTTTTTTGGGAAAATTCCTCCCCGTTCTCCCAATGGCACAAAAGCGATTTCAGGGCATTGGGCATAGGATTCAATTCGGCCGAACAATACATGATGTTTCAGAAAGCAATTTTTTTCAATGATTATGAAACCGCCGAAAAGATACTGGACACACGGAATGTGCGCACCCAAAAGGAACTTGGCAGGCAAGTAAAAGGATTCGGCAACGGACTGTGGACTGTCAATTGCCGCAGGATAGTATATGAAGCGAACAAATACAAGTTTTCACAAAACAGGCAACTACTCGATGAATTGCTCGCTACACGGGGAACGACATTGGTGGAAGCAAGCCCATACGATACGATTTGGGGCATAGGGCTGACAAAGGACGATGAACGTGCGACAGACAGGAGTAAATGGAAAGGGAAAAACTGGTTGGGCCATATTCTGACTTTACTCCGCGACGACTTTGAAAATGTGTTTTCCAGCAGCGACGCCGAAAATGCCTGAAAAGGTGTGGCCTGAAGTCGCCCCAAATCTTGCTCCTTTCATAAGGGCAGAAAATTTTCACTACCTTTGCGCCCGTTTTAACAACATTGACGAGAAATGGCAAGCGAAAAGGCTAAAGGAATTGTACTGGCGTCGATAGCGGCAGCGACATACGGGATGAACCCTCTGTTCGCACTTCCGTTGTACGCGGAGGGCATGGACACATATACCGTCCTGTTTTACAGGTACTTGTTTGCTGTACCGATGCTGGCAGTAATGATAAAGGCAAGAGGGAGGGACTTCAAACTGCAAAGAAAAGAAATCATTCCGATAGTCATAGCCGGGCTGATTTTCGCGATGTCGTCGATAACGCTTTTTCTCAGTTACAGATACATGGCTGCCGGAATAGCCTCTACTATACTGTTCATTTATCCCGTACTTGTCGCGGTGATAATGGCAGTGTTCTTCAAAGAGAAAGTCAAACTCGCAACCGTTGTGTCCATCCTGCTGTCACTGATAGGAATAGCCCTGCTGTACAAAGGCGATGACGGCACGACACTGAACCTTACCGGAGTGCTGATAGTGGCGGCTTCCGCCCTGCTCTATGCCGTTTATATAGTCGGGGTTAACCAATCCAGGATATTACGAAAAGTCCCTACGGTCAAACTCACATTCTATGGACTGCTGACAGGCACGGTACTGTTTTTCTGCCTGACAGGATTCGGCACTGACATATCCCCGGTCAGGGAATGGTACCACTGGTTCAACCTGATAGCCCTTGCCGCACTTCCGACGGCAGTTTCACTGACCTGCACGACAATGGCCACGCACTACATCGGAGCCACGCCCACCGCCATCCTCGGCGCACTGGAACCTGTGACAGCAGTTATCATCGGAGCCACCGTTTTCAATGAAGGGATTACCGACCGCATCATCTTCGGAATACTGCTTATAATCCTTGCGGTAATGCTCATAGTCACAGGAGACAAGATACCTGCAGCACTTTTAAGATTCCGCAAACTCTTCCCGAAACTTAAAAAACAGTAAGAAGCTGTTTAAAATTTTTTCTCAGAACATTTGGGACAGGCTTTCGTGCAGGTTTCCGCTGTTTTTTGAGGAGAATAGCAGCGCTATTTTACGATAAAAATGGAGGAAACATGACGGAATGATGCCACAAAGAACTTTTGAAAAAATTTTAAGCAGTTTCTAAAAGTGGTAGGAAATTCCGCACTGCACACATTGCATTTTTTACGGAATAAAGATAATTTTGCATCCGGAATCATTTTGTGATTCCATGGCTTGCAAAATTTCAATTATGTTAAGAAAGATACGAATCGCTCTCGCGGTGCTGTGCTTCACGCTCATAACACTGCTTTTCCTTGATTTTACAGGTACGCTGCACGCCTGGCTGGGCTGGCTGGCAAAGATTCAGTTCTTCCCGGCTGTGCTGGCATTAAACCTCGGAGTGGTAATCGCCCTGACAGTACTTACACTGCTCTTCGGAAGGGTATATTGCTCCGTCATCTGCCCGATGGGCGTTTTCCAAGACATCATATCATGGATCAGCGGACGCAGGAAGAAGAAAAAAGCGCGTTTCACCTATTCTCCGGCCAAATCATGGCTTCGCTACGGAATACTCGCGATTTTCATCATCGCAATCATAGCAGGCATAGGCTCTCTGGTGGCATTGCTCGACCCTTACAGCGCATACGGCCGCATTGTTCAGAACCTGTTCTCGCCGCTATACCGCTGGGGCAACAACCTGCTTGCATACTTTGCCGAAAAGGCCGGAAGTTACGCTTTTTATGAAACCGAAGTATGGATAAGGAGCATACCCACCTTCATTATCGCCGCAGTCACACTCATAGCCGTGGTGATTCTCGCATGGCGCAACGGCAGGACATACTGCAACACCATCTGCCCTGTGGGAACAGTACTGGGATTTTTCTCCCGCTTTTCACTCTTCAAACCTGTAATAGATGCCGAAAAATGCAAGGAATGCAGCCTTTGCACCCGCAGATGCAAGGCTTCCTGCATTGACTACAAGAACCATGATATAGACTATTCGCGCTGTGTGGCCTGCATGGACTGCATAGACACCTGCAAACACGGAGCATTGAAATACAGGTTTGTCGGCTGGGGAAAACTCGTATCAGGCAAAAAAGCCGATAATGACAGGAGTTCTGCGCCGGAAAACCAGTCAAGGAGGAACTTCCTTACGGGAGCAGGGGCATTCATAGGCGTCACCATGCTTTCCGCCCAGGAAAAGAAGATAGACGGCGGCCTTGCCGAGATACTTGACAAAAAAATCCCTGACAGGCAGACTCCGATAGTACCTCCCGGGGCAATAAGCCTGAAAAACATGGCATCACACTGCACCGGCTGCCAGCTCTGCGTATCCGCCTGCCCTAACGGCGTGCTCAGACCGTCTGCAGGGCTAATGACTTTGATGCAGCCTGAATCCTCTTATGAAAGAGGCTACTGCCGTCCGGAATGCGTGAAATGCTCCGAAGTATGCCCTGCCGGAGCAATATTGAAAATAACGCCTGCCGAAAAATCGGCCATCTCCATAGGACATGCCGTATGGGTCAAAGAAAACTGCATTCCGCTTACCGATGGCGTATCCTGCGGCAACTGCGCCCGTCATTGTCCTACAGGAGCGATAACCATGGTTCCTTGCAGCGAAGTCTGCGACTCCGGAAAAGATGCAGGAAAAGGCAAAGGACACGGCAAAGGCAATGGCAATGGAAATGGAAATGGAAACGGGAACGGCAAACAAAAACGCCGGCACGGCAATGCCATGGTTCCTCTCATCAATGAAGAACGCTGCATCGGATGCGGAGCCTGTGAAAACCTCTGCCCGGCAAGGCCGTTCAGCGCAATCTATGTAGAAGGCCGCCAAGTACATACATCAATTTAAAAAACGGGAATCATGAAAGAAAACGACAATAATACGATAAACCGCCGCGAATTTCTGAGGAGGCTGGGACTTGGTACTGCCGCCGCTTCCACCGCCTTGCTCGCTGCAACCGGATGCCGAGACAAAGGCCGCAAGTCCGTCGCGGGCCGGCAGGGACAAGAATCAGGCGAGATGACATACCGCACCAACCCGACCACAGGCGACAGGGTTTCCCTGCTTGGCTTCGGAATGATGCGGCTTCCGTTCATAGGGGGCGGAAACGAAGGGGATATTGACCAGGAAATGGTCAACTCGATGATTGACTATGCTCTGGAGCATGGAGTCAACTATTTTGACACATCCCCGGCATACTGCCAGGGCAAATCCGAACGCGCCACCGGCATCGCCCTCAAACGCCACCCGAGGGACAAATATTTCATAGCCACGAAACTTTCCAATTTCGCCCCTTCCACATGGTCCCGCGAAGCATCGATTGAGATGTACCGCAACTCTTTCAAGGAATTGCAGGTTGACTACATAGACTACATGCTCCTGCACGGCATCGGGATGGGAGGAATGAAAGAGTTCGAACAGCGTTATATCGACAACGGCATCCTGGACTTCCTTCTTGAAGAACGCAAGGCTGGCAGGATCAGGAATCTCGGCTTTTCGTACCACGGGGATGTAGAGGTATTTGACACGATGCTTGCAAGACACGATGAATACAAATGGGATTTCGTGCAGATACAGTTGAATTACCTGGACTGGAAATATGCCAAACAGATTAATCCGAGGAACACCAATGCCGAATACCTGTACGGCGAACTGGAAAAACGGGGCATCCCTGCCGTCATCATGGAGCCACTCCTTGGAGGAAGACTTTCAAATGTCCCTGACAACATTGCCGTGATGCTCAAAAAGAGAGAACCGGAAAGAAGCGTGGCTTCATGGGCGTTCAGATTTGCCGGCACATACCCGGGCATCCTTACCGTACTGAGCGGAATGACGAGGATGGAACACCTCCAGGACAACCTGGGCACATATTGTCCTCTCGACCCGCTTACCGATGAAGAGTTCGCCCTGCTGCAACAGGCTGCCGCCATGATGATGGAGTTCGGCACCATTCCGTGCAACGATTGCAAATACTGCATGCCATGCCCTTACGGACTGGACATTCCGGCCATCCTGCTCCACTACAACAAATGCATAAACGAGGGGAACATACCGGCCAGCCGGCAGGATCCCAATTACCGGAAAGCGCGGAGAGCCTTCCTCATAGGTTATGACCGCTCCGTACCGAAACTCCGCCAGGCTTCCCACTGCATCGGCTGCAACCAATGTACGCCACATTGCCCTCAAGGGATATTGATTCCCGTTGAAATGCAGAAGATAGACCAGTATGTAGAAAAACTCAAACAAGAAACATTGTAATGCCATGGACATTTTAATCGCGACACCACTTTTTCTGGGCGGCATAGGGCTGCCTGAAATATTAGTTATACTCGTTATCATCCTGCTGTTTTTCGGAGCCAAGAAGATTCCCGAGTTGATGAAAGGACTCGGCAAGGGAGTAAAATCCTTTAAAGAAGGCATGAACGAGGTTACAAAAGACCTTGACACGCCTTCCGACAAGGATACGAAAGACGGCGGTCAGGACACCAAAGCGGACTGACCTGCAAACATGACCGATGGACGGCTCAGGAACACAAATGTCTTTCTGGGAGCATCTGGATGCACTGAGGGTGGCATTATTGAAAATAATCGCCGTTACTCTTGTATTCGGAATAATTGCCTTCTGCTTTAAGGAACTGCTTTTCGACATAGTGCTTGCACCAAAAAATGCCGGATTCGTCACATACAGAATCCTCGGAGTGCCGCCCGACTTCAAAGTGGAACTGATTAATACAGGATTGGCCCAGCAATTCATCATACACATGAAGACAGCCGTCTGCGCCGGAATAATCTGCGCCTCGCCGTATGCCGTCTATCAGATTTTCCGTTTCGTCTCCCCCGCCCTGTATGAAAACGAGAAACGCTATGCCGTCAGGGTCGCCGGAAGCGGCTACCTGCTGTTCATGCTCGGTGTGGCGATATGTTATTTCATCATCTTTCCCCTCACCTTCCGTTTTCTCGGCACATATCAGGTAAGCCCTGAAGTGGAAAATCTGATTTCCCTCCAGTCGTACATCAGCACTCTTCTCATGATGTGTCTTGTAATGGGAATAGTGTTTGAAATCCCTGTACTGTGCTGGATGTTCGCGAAATTAGGATTCCTGACTGCGGACTTCATGAAAAAATACCGCCGGCACGCCATCGTAATCATACTCGTAATCGCGGCAATCATCACCCCCACATCGGATGTTTTCACCCTGCTGGTCGTCTCACTGCCCATATGGCTGCTTTACGAAGCCAGCATCTTCATCGTCAAACAGTCCAGCACATAATTATAACCTTTCTTCTTTTAATCTCAAAAATAAATGCATAGTTTTGCAACATGGGATAAAATCTATTGGTTATTGTAATTTTAAATTTACACAATGCAAAACGAATCAAATATAAAGGAAGCCATTAAAGACATAATACAAGTCCTAATGGACAAGGTTATGAACCGAGTCCTGGAAACAGATCCATTCGTGGCTGAGAAACACCATGCGAGCAAGCCTCTTTATGCCGCATTAGTTCCAGATGAGATATTCAAGGGCTCTCATTTTGAAAGAAGATTTGTAACCCCATTTGGTAATGTATGGGAACAATTAGCCGTAAATGTCGGTAATGCTTATCATGGAAAATGCCTACAGGGCTATGATATTCATGGAACTATTGGACAAAAAAGTTTACAGCGGATACAAGAAGTACTTAATAAACTTGAACACCATGAAAAAGGGGAACATAGAGCAGAACCAAATTGGGATGAAGAATTGACATACATAAAGACTGGTGGAGGTGACCCTATCCCAGTTACCGTTACTTGTGATATTTTCATTGAAAATTCTCTTACTGGCTTAAAATACGCATTTGAATTAAAAGCACCACTGCCAAACAGCGATCAGACAAAGGTTAGCAAAGAAAAAATGTTCAAACTTTTAGCGATGAATGAACATCCTGTTGACTTTGCATACTATGCACTAGTATATAATCCATATGGCAGAAAAGAAGATTATGCTTGGACTTTTCCTAAAAGATGGTTTAATATTCAGAAAGATAGTAGTTTCTTAATCGGAGATGAATTCTGGGACTTAATAGGAGGCCCTGGCACATACCAGGAATTCATTAACGAGATTAACAAAATTGGAGTTGGATATCGTGAACGTATTTATCGCGAATATCTGGGGGTTGAACCTCCGGTAGGATTTGATAAGATTAAATTAAAATAATGCCAAGTTTCACTTTTTTTGATTTATTTGCTGGAATCGGCGGATTTAGATTAGCTTTACAAAACCTGGGTGGAAAGTGCCTGGGTTTTAGTGAAATTGCGCCTGATGCGATACATTATTATTGTACGAACTTCAGAGAAAATCCTAATTTGAACTTTGGCGACATAACAAAAATCAAAGATTTACCATATCATGATTTTATGACAGCAGGGGTACCATGTCAAAGTTGGTCTATTGCTGGCAAAAACCTTGGCTTTGATGACGATAGGGGGCAATTATGGAATGACACCCTTTATTTGTTAAATAAAGTACGCCCTAAAGTTTTTATTTTTGAAAATGTAAAAGGTCTTGCCGACCCTAGAAACCAAAATGCCCTAAACTTTATCCTTAAACGAATTGCTGAAGCCGGTTATTATGCAGATTACTATTTATTGAACGCATGTGATTATGGCATTCCTCAAACAAGAGTCCGCATATATATTATAGGCTTCAAAGAAAAAAAATATTTTAATAAATTTAAAATACCGTCACCTAACTCCATAAATGTAAGATTGTCAAGTATTTTAGACCACGGAAAGGAAATTATTGTTAATAATTCCATTTCAAACAACGTTAAGTCCAGATGGAGCCTCTCTTGTAATAATCAAGGATTTAATGATTATTTCCTTTTTAACGATCTACGCAATGGCAGTACAACTGTTCATTCCTGGGACATTCAAAATACGACTGAACGCCAAAAACAACTTTGTACAATTCTACTCACAAATCGCAGAAAAAAGAACTTTGGAATTTTAGACGGCAACCCTTTATCACTTAAACAATTTCAAAGCATTGATCCTTCCATAACCCAAGAAGAATTGGATGAATTAGTTGAATTATATATTTTAAAAGAAATATCATACCTTTATAAAATCACAGATTATCATTATAACGGCCTAACGGACAGCCAAAAGTTGGTACTAAGTTTCAATGAGCATGGGATTTTGAATATAGATAAACTCAAAACTAAACGAGAATTCAAGATTCGTAAAATCAGTGTATCAGATACACTAACTGAACTTATGGCACTAGGGATCATTACTTGCATTGAGAAACGATACGACTTCAAGAATACAAAAATAAGCACTGGCCTTAATGGGATCAACCGCATATTTCTTCCATCTTCAAATATATATCCGACTCTTGTAGCTAGTGATACAAATGATTTCGTCACTAGTGTTACCATTGAAGCCAAAACTATTGAGGACTATAAGGAAAAGTTCATAAAAGAAGTTTTTGAAAAACAACAATATAGAAAAATATCAAAATCTGAAGCTTGTAAACTTCAAGGCTTTCCGGCAGATTACCAACTACCGGAAAGCAGGGCAAGATGGATGAAATTAATCGGTAACAGTGTTGCTGTCCCAGTTGTACAAAAAATTGCAAAAGAAATACTGAAAACTGGCGTATTTGGCGATAAAACCGAATGTTCTGAAGAAAATCTTCTGGAACAAAATGAACAAAACATTGTCCAATTATCATTATTTGATAAAATATAACAGAGATAATGACTTAAACAACCATCCACTGCCGAGGCATGAACTGCATTTCTACACGGCAGGGCAAACACCGCAGACACCAATGCAAAAGTTCTGGAAAAGTATCCATAAACAGTTCACTTCTTTCAATAAGTAAAATCTAATATTTTATCCGGAAATAATCCAGCAAGACTTTATACTGGTCTTGTGCGGCAAGACAGGTATCTTTCAAATATCCATTGGCGTGTCCCCATTGACCGAGTCCTCTGTAATAAAACGCCTTCAACTCTTCAGTAATGATAAAAGGCACATGCCTGTTTGCAATGCATTCCTTGAACATGAGCAGCCTGCCTATGCGCCCATTGCCGTCCTGAAACGGGTGTATGCGTTCAAACCGTACATGGAAATCGAGAATATCATCAAACGATTTGCCCTTTATCGCATTGTATTCCGATAAAAGTTCTTTCATCCGAGCACGCACCTGCTCAGGAGGGCAAGTCTCAATGCCGCCCACTTCATTAGGCAATCTCTTATAAGCCCCCACTTCAAACCAGTCTTTCCTACTGTCAGCGGTCCCCGTTTTCAACATAGAATGCAACTGTTTGATGAAATCTTCGGTCAGTCTGGAATCGGCCCTGGCAATGATAAAATCCACACAGCGGAAATGATTCACGGTTTCCACTATGTCATCTACATTCAGTATCTCATCCGCTGCTCCAATCGTATTGGTCTCGAATATGTAACGGGTTTGCTCATGGGTGAGTTTGCTCCCTTCAATATGGTTGGAGTTATACGTAAAATCTATCTGGGTACGATGATAGATCCCGCCTTTGAGCCCCAATCCCATTTCTTCCCGTAACCGTTGAAGCAAAGGTGAAAGCTTTTCTTCTTTGGCATTCCTACGTTTCGGCATTACCGCATCGGCAGGAATATTCCATGTTTTCCCGGTGATAAAAGTTCCGGGTATTTTCCCCTCGGAGCAATAGTTGCGGACCGTGCGCTCGGATATACCATGTTTCTCGGCAAATTGTACAACTGAAATGTATTCCATCATTCTGCTATCGGCAAGATTTTATCATTAAAAACACTTACAAAGATATTAAATCTTGCCGGTATCGGCAAGATTTTCTTCTAATTATCCGCAAAAATACCCCTAATGTGTGTGGGAGGAAAGTGCCTCCGGCAGTATGCTCCGTGAGTGGCGGCCTGCATCGCGTAACGGCATGAGGCGCACCCCGGGCCACGCCCCGACTTAACTTTTATTTACACAACCCATTGTAAATCAGAGAGAAATAACATGCATTCCAAAAAACAAGTGTGGATTTCAAGGGGTTTCTAAACCCTCAGAATCCACACTTATAAAATATTATTACAATAACAATTAACTATATATCAATATATTGCAACATCTTTAAATTAAGTCGGGGCGTGGCCCAAAGAAGGCGCACCCGGTTATTCTTCAAAGGGTATTTTTGTGAATAATCGTTTCCTTTATCTCCCTGAATACATTTTCTCGTAATATTCTATATATGCCCCGGAGGTCACATTGTCCAGCCATGAGCCGTTGTCAAGATACCACCTCACTGTTTCACGAATCCCGCGTTCAAAAGGCATTTCCGGCTTCCATCCGAGTTCACGCTGCAATTTGGATGAATCTATCGCATATCTCAAGTCATGGCCCGCCCTGTCCTTCACAAAAGTTATCAGGCTGTCGCTCGTCCCGGAAGGACGACCGAGTTCCTCGTCGGTAATCCTGATCATCAGCCTTATAAGGTCGATGTTGCTCCATTCATTGTTGCCGCCGATATTGTAAGTCTCCCCTGAAACCCCTTTGTGGAATATGAGGTCTATGGCCTTGCAGTGGTCTCCAACATAAAGCCAGTCGCGGACATTCTCCCCCTTTCCATACACCGGCAGAGGTTTTGAATGGCGTATGTTGTTCACAAACAATGGTATCAGTTTTTCAGGGAACTGGTAAGGCCCGTAATTGTTGGAACAGTTTGAAACCACGCACGGAAAGCCGTAAGTGTCATGAAAAGCCCTGACGAAATGGTCGGAAGAGGCTTTTGATGCGGAATACGGGCTGTGAGGCGCATACGGGGTCTTTTCCGTAAACAGAGAGCCGTCGAATCCGAGGGCGCCATAAACCTCGTCGGTCGATACATGGTAGAACCGTTTTCCTTCGTATTCCCCTTTCCATGCCGTCTTTGCCGCCTGGAGCAAGGCAAGCGTCCCCAGCACGTTCGTCCGCGCAAAGGCGAGAGGATCAGTAATCGACCTGTCAACATGGCTTTCCGCAGCAAGATGTATCACACCGTCGATGTCATACTTTGCAAACACAGCGGCAAGAGCGGCCTCGTCGCAGATATCCCCCTTCACAAAGACATAGTTAGGCTCGTTCTCGACATCCTTGAGGTTTTCAAGATTCCCCGCGTATGTAAGTTTGTCATAATTCACTATCCTGTACTCAGGATATTTTCTCACGAAATGGCGTACAAGGTGGCTTCCGATGAACCCCGCCCCGCCGGTAATCAAAATGTTCCGCTGCATGACACTATAAATTGGATAACTCCTGACAAAGATATGACAAAAATCTCTATTTTTGTCATATCAATGAGGGTAACCCCAAAGGGTAATTGCGGCCACCCTCATCAACCGCAAAAACTGGAAAATGAAACACGCCCTATCACTAATCATCCTGGCAATCGCAGTATTGCCCATACCGGCAAACGCCCAAAGCCATGGCACGACGAAAGAACTGTTCACGCCGCTATGCGATTCCATTAAGGCCAGGTACGGAATTTATCTTGGCATTGAAAGACTTGAAGTATCAAAGGTGCTCACAAGAAACGGAAATATCGATATTTATTTCAACAGAGTGCTATCCGGCTATCCTTTCACACTGGAGGATATCCGCGACCTCTATGCAATGGCCCGGGAATTCCTTCCGGCAAAATACAGTCATTACGATATCGGGAAAATATTTTCCAACGGTTCGGAAATAAGCCGATACGCTGTCACTCCTTTGGGATTTGATGGAAATGACGGGCGCGCTGGCTATCCGGCGGAAGAAGGCAGAAACTATGACCCCAATCCGCAAAGGCACAGCATAGTCAGTCGGGAAAACTCCCATGTAAACGCAGACATGGGGCTGAATGGAAGGCATATAGCCCTGTGGCAAAGCCACGGATACTATTACGAGCAGAGTATGGACAGATGGGAATGGCAGAGAGCCAGGCTGCTGCAGACCGTCGAAGACCTCTACACGCAATCATACGTGATACCCTATCTTGTACCCATGCTTGAAAATGCCGGAGCCTACGTGTTTCTGCCACGCGAAAGAGACATCAACGGTTTTGAAGCCGTTATCGACAATGATTCCAGACACGACGAACCGGGAAGTTTCTCCGTACAGGGCAGAATGAAGCAGGCAGGCGAAGGTTTCGGTTTAAAGAAGATTTACAGCAACAGTGAGAATCCTTTCAGATGCGGCACCGCCGTACAGATTACAGGAGAAGCAGTCTGGAAAGCCAGATTGCCCGAAAAAGGGGAATATGCCGTATATGTCTCATACAAAACAGTCAAAGGCAGCAGCAGAAAGGCTGAATATACAGTAAGGCATGGAGGAGGAGAAACCTCATTCACAGTCGATCAGACAATGGGCGGAGGGACATGGATATACCTTGGCACTTTCCTGTTCGACAGACATGCCGAAGTCCGCCTGACAACAGGGAACGATACCGGGAAAGATACCGGGATAATCACGGCGGATGCCGTCAAATTCGGAGGAGGCATGGGAAGCATTGCACGCGGAGGCAGGGTTTCAGGCCATCCACGATGGTGCGAAGGGGCGAGATACTGGCTCCAATATGCCGGTTACGACAGCACCGTGTATAATCTCAATGAAGGCGGGAGCGATTACAAGGACGACTATATGTGCCGCGGACACTGGGTTGACTTCCTGAGCGGCGGTTCAAAAGCGAACCCGGGAAAAGAAGGGATGGGAGTGCCGATAGACCTCGCATTCGCGTTCCACTCGGACGCCGGAGTTTTCCAAAATGATTCAATTGTCGGAACACTTGCCATACACACTCTCAAAAGCGACGGGAAGCAGCGTTTCAGTACCGGAGAAGACCGAATAACTTCAAGGGAGCTCGGCAATTCAATCCAGAGCCAGGTAGTAAACGACATACGCACGCTGTGGGAGCCGGAATGGTCGAGAAGGCAACTGTGGGACAGGTCTTACTATGAAGCCCGCACCCCTCCGGTGCCGATGGTGCTGCTGGAATCCATGTCGCACCAGAACCTTGCAGACATGAGATACGGGCTTGACCCGGGTTTCAGGTTCACCGTATCGAGGGCTGTCTATAAAGGCATACTTAAATACCTCGCAGGCAGATACAGCACCGAATATGTCGTACAGCCGCTGCCGGTAAAGGATTTTTCGGCCATTCTCGAAAACGGCACCGTAACATTGGAATGGGCTGCACAATATGATGAAATCGAACCTACGGCCATGCCGGACAGTTATATAGTCTATACGAGGATCGACGGAGGAGCATGGGACAAAGGACACGAAACACACGATACATCCCTGTCCATGAAAATAGAACACGGACGCATTTACAGTTACAAAGTCGTTGCAGCCAATCGCGGAGGGACGAGTTTTCCTTCAGAAATCCTGAGTGCCGGAATCCCGTCGGGGAAATCAAGGGGAACAGTCGTAATAGTAAACGGCTTCGACCGCATGGCGCCTCCTGCACATTTCGCCACTGCCGACACACTGCTCGGAGGCTTCAACAACAGGCGGGATTCCGGAGTCCCCTACATTGAAGATATTTGTTTTACAGGGGAACAGCATGAATTCCGCCGCAGCATCCCGTGGATAGACGACGACAACCCCGGATTCGGGGCCTCCGGCTATGAATATGAAGGAAAAACGATAGCCGGAAATACCTTCGATTACCCGTTTGTACACGGCCGCGCCCTGATGGCAGCGGGATACTCTTTCTGCTCCATGAGCCGAGACGCCTATACGCAAATACATGAAAACATCAGCCCGGAAAATGGTTTTTCAACCATAGACCTGATATTGGGGAAGCAGGTTACCACCCCTCTTGGCCGGGGAATCTTCGGCACGCACTACAGATGTTTCCCTATTCCGCTCATGGAAGCATTGGAGGCATTCCATGACAGGGGCGGAGACATCATCGCATCCGGCGCCGATATCGGCACTGACTTCAACGACTGCATCTATGGAGGGATGGTACCGGACAGCACATATATGGAAGAAGCCTCCCGTTTTGCCGAAAAGGTTCTCGGCTTCAAATGGCTCTCGGACTGCCCCGCAGGAAAAGGCGGGTTCTATGGCATAGAAACTCTCAAAGGCATTGAAGGACGGTTTTCTTCCACCCTGAACGACTCCATTTATTGCGTTGAGTTCCCGGACGGCATCGTTCCGGCAAAAGGCGGAAAAACAACAATGCGATACAGCGGAAGCAATATCCCGGCGGCGACATTCCGCAAGGGCACTGGCGGAAACGGCTCGTCCGCCGCATTCGGCTTCCCGCTCGAAACCGTCCTGGACGAAGAAACGCTGGAAAAGATCTTTAAAACGATAATGGGAGAATTATTCAATTAAAACATATTAAGAGGATGAGGTATGAACAAGGAAAAGCATTCTGGATATGCCCCGCCATTTACCGTGAGTTCCCGGGCAATCAGCCTTGTTGCAGAAATATCAGCACAGATAGAACGGTACGCGATACGCATGGAGCAGGCAGATGGGCTACGCCTGCGGAAAGCCAATAAAATCAGGACTATCCACAGTTCGCTCGCCATAGAGGGCAATAGACTGTCGGAAAATCAAGTGCATGACAGATTGGAGGGGAAGCATGTGGTGGCACCGCTAAGGGAAATACAGGAAGTCAAGAATGCCATACGGACTTATGAATTGTATGCATCGTTAAATCCATTTGACATGAAAGATCTTCTGAAAGCGCATGGGGTGATGATGGAGGCCTTGGTGGATAATCCGGGATGTTTCCGCAGCAGTGGAGTCGGCGTATTTGAAGGCGACAGATGTGTTCACCTTGCCCCACCGCCCATGTGCGTACCTGAACTTATGGAGGACTTGTTTTATTGGCTGAAACATGCCCCAGACCATCTTCTTGTCCGTAGTTGCGTTTTTCATTATGAATTTGAGTTCATCCATCCGTTCAGTGACGGGAATGGGCGGATGGGGCGGTTGTGGCAGTCTCTCATATTGGGACGTCTCAACCCGGTATTCGAGCATCTCCCTATCGAGAATCTGGTATATGCCAACCAGCAGTTGTACTACGAGGCGATAGAATCAAGTACGCAACAGGCAGATTGCGGTCCATTTATTGATTTTATGCTGAATGAAATCCTTAATGCGCTGAAGAAGTATCAAGGAGAACCACTGATGGCAGATATTCCTGATAAAGTTCCTGTTAAAGTTCCTGATAAACTGAAGTCGCTTCATCCTGAGTTTTCTGACACGACATGGGATGTTCTTGCACATATTATGGAAAATCCACAGGCTACTGCCGTTGGAATCGGAAACCAGATGGAAATTTCAGACAGGATGGTCAGAAAACACATTGCTTTGCTGCGTAAAGCCAATATTATCTGTCGGCATGGAAGCAACAAGAGCGGTTATTGGGAGTTGCTTATGATGCCATAAAACAATGCTGTATGAAAAATTTACAGCATTGTATGATTTTTTTACACTTTACCCCCCCCCGACGATTTCCATTAAATCATTATATTACAACAACTTAAAATCACGGCACGATATTTTGCAAGTCGAAAATCCGTGACACAGACAAATTATCGGAACAGCCACGGTCAGGACGGCGTGGCCGCCCGTGGCCTCGTAAACGGGAGGGGCCCACATCATACATGCGTGGGAGGGATTTACCGTAACTGACCGTAATGTACCGACAATGACTAATGGCACAAATTTTCACAGATAAACATTTAAAATGCAACTTATGAAACCATTCAGAAGCCTCGCCGGTATTTTCAGAAAATACACCGTACCAGTATCGATCAACCTTCTCGGACTTGTCACAGCCCTGACTGCATTCATCATCATCATGTCCCATGTGGAATTCGAAAGGAACTACGACCGCTCCTATCCTACTTCGGGAAGGATATTCAGGGTTGACTGCCCCGGCAATGAAGAAACTTTCAGGAGCATACTGCCGAACGCTTTCGCCCGCGATGTAATCAATTCTTCAGCGCACATAGAGGCCGGCACCATGCTGATGCCGTATTTGGGAGAACTGCTTTTCTTCACAGAAAACGGCGATGAAAAATCCGTCGGCTACAGGCTTTCCTGCGACCTCGTACAGCCCGCCTTTACCGAAGTATTCGGAGTAAACATACTCGAAGGTGACAGTTCTTCCCTGACCGTACCGGGAAAGGCCATCATACCTGAAAGCATGGCCGAAATGCTTTTTCATGGAGACGCAACAGGCAAGACACTTGAAACGGAACCGAGTTATTTTTTTCCGGAGGGAAAAATCACAGTAGGAGCGGTATATGAGGATTTTCCGGCCAACAGCAATCTGCGCAACAGCATATACTTTGCAATTGACGAAAGGACGACACCTTATTCCTACGGAGCGGCCAATTTTATCTGTTACCTCCTGCTCGACTCTCCCGAATCAGCGAAGAACGTTGAGAATGAATTCAATTCCACATTCGATTTCAATCAGAGTTGGATGAGCCCGATAGAACTCATACCTATGGAAGACATCTATTTCATGGGACAGGGCGGCGACGGCACAGTGTTTTACAGCGGAAACCGCAACACCACTATACTCCTTACGGCCATAGCCGTACTCGTCCTTTTCTCCGGAGTGCTGAATTTCGCCAATTTCTTCACATCTCTCGCCCCTGTGCGCATACGCAATATCAATACACGCAAAATTGCGGGAGCATCTACAGCGAGCCTTAGAGCCTCGCTGACCTGCGAATCCCTGATAATCTCCATTGCCGCGCTGATAGTCTCGTTTTTCCTTGCCGGATGGCTGTCCGA
>JADIMA010000022.1 GCA_017694945.1 Candidatus Merdivivens pullicola
GACTTGGGCACGTACATGCGGGAAGCGGCGGAGCACTTCTGGCCCTGATACTCGAATGCGCCGCAGTAAGCCGCATTGCCGACCTCCTCAGCCACAGCCGAAGGATGCACGAAGATGAAGTCCTTTCCGCCGGTCTCTCCCACCAGACGGGGATAGGAACGGTAATTGGCGATATTGTCGCCCACCTGACGCCACAGGGTGTTGAATGTAGCGCTGGAACCGGTGAAATGCACGCCGGCCAGGTCCTTCGAAGCGAAGATTTCCTTGCCGATGACGGCACCGCTGCCGGGTATGAAGTTCACTACGCCTGCGGGCACGCCGGCCTCCTCGTATATCTTCATCAGATAGTAGTTGGAGAGGATGGCTGTGGTGGAAGGCTTCCATACCACGGTGTTGCCCATCAGGGCGGGGGACATCGAGAGGTTCGATGCGATGGAAGTGAAGTTGAACGGTGTCAGCGCGAAGATGAAGCCCTCAAGGGGACGGTATTCCACGCTGTTGATCTGGTTGGGGCCGCTCTTGGGCTGGATGCCGTAGATCTTGGAGGCGAAAGCAGCGTTGTAGCGCAGGAAGTCGATCGTCTCGCATGCGGAGTCAATCTCTGCCTGATAGAAGTTCTTGCTCTGTCCGAGCATGCAGGCTGCGTTGATCACGGCGCGGTACTTGCCTGCGAGCAGGTCGGCTATCTTGAGCATGATGGAGGCGCGGACCGTCCAGTCCAGCTCGGCCCACTCCTCGTGAGCGTCCAGAGCCGCCTTGATGGCCATCCTGACCTCCTCGGGACCGGCCTTATGATATGTTGCCAGCACATGGGCATGGTCGTGAGGCATAACCACCTTACCGGTGTTGCCTGTACGCACTTCCTTGCCGCCGATAATCAGGGGAATATCCAGTTCGACGCTGCTCTGTCTCTTGAGCTCGGCTTCGAGGGCTACCCGCTCGGGAGAGCCTTTCAGATAGGATTTCACCGGTTCATTGGCCGGCAGAGGGAAATTGAAAACTGCATTTTTCATACTCTATGGGTGTTTTGTTAGTTGTTTTGTCAATTGCCCACGAATATACAGATTCCACAGCACATTTCAAAGTTTTAAAGATAAAATACAAGAAACTGAGGACTCTTCTCTCAGGCAAAACGATACAGCCGAAAGGAAGGCATTCTTCCACCCGCCCCCCAAAGACAACTGAAACATACATCCGTTGGTGTCACATTTCCCAAATTATACATTAATACACAAATATTTTCCGACTGAGGAAAATTCCCAGCATATTATAATGAATAAAACGGACATTTAATCAACGTTTTACACCAACACATATGAAAAAATTAAACATTTTCTGCATCGCTGCCGCAATGACCTGTCTGACTCTGCCCTGTACGGCAGGCACACCCGAAGGCAAAATCGCATTCAATCCTGAACCCTCTGGCAACAGACCTTTCGGAATATCAGTCGGCCTAGTGACTAAACAAATGTCAGACGGCAGCACCAAAATCCCATGGATGATGCTTGATCAGATAGCGACAGGAAAGATGGACAAAAAATCCTCCCCTTCCTTCCAGATCGGCTTTTCCTGGTCGCCCGAGTTCCGCTACGGTATCGGGCTGCAAACCGGTATCTTCTATGAACTGTCTGCTGACTCCTATAAGCGTTACTACATAAAAATTGACGAACACACTCTCTCCATTCCTCTGCGCGTTCAGTGGAGATACGAGATTATCCGCGACCTGAGCCTTTTTATCTACACCGGGCCCAGCTTTGACATTGGACTCGTATACAACATTAAGGAAAGAGGACGCAAAATAGATGCCTACAAACACATAGATTCAGATTTCAGTCGTTTCCACATGATGTGGGGTGTTGGAGCCGGCGTCCGTTGGAAATTCCTGCAGCTCAACATAGGCGGCGACTGGGGCCTCACACCCCTCTACAAAAGTGAGAGCGGTGCCCATCTGAACAAACCGTTCCACATCACACTCTCTTACCGCTTCTGACAATTCCGTCACTATACCCGAGACTGCGCCTGACACCTCATCAGCGCAGTCTTTTTTAATACCCGCATATCTCGGAAAGCACCATTAACGGTTCATCCCGGTCGTTCAGGACAGCATCTTCTCTGGAATGGCGGGAACAATGGTAACCACGGGAGCAGAGCCATATCATAACAGGCGAATAATCAACACCTTGCAGAGAGCCGATGCTCTTACCACGCCCTTAGATAGCGACTAAAATCTCTCGTTGAAATCGTAACTGCCACATATTAAGCACATTGCATTTACGAGGTACTTCTCTGCTTTCCATTGCCGCACCCTTCTGCATCACCTTCAGAAGGCGGGCGGAGAAGGTTATCATTTATTCTCGACACATACTCTTTTTCAGGTGCTCCAAATTTTATCCGCTGTCCCCATTTACAAGAAACCCTCCAGTTGTTGCCGGAGGGTGGTGTGCGTCCAATTAAAATCCGTCTACTGTTCAAGAATCGACTGCACTTCTTCTTTCAGTTTCGGCAGGTGGTTTATCACTATGCTCCAGAGAATATCGGCTGAGAGACTGTCATAGCCGTGGATGATATAGTTTCTCGCATCCACTATCTTTCTGGAGTTGGTGATGGCTATGTCCCTGTACTCCTTTAGAATCCTATTCATCGCTTCTCCGATTATCTCTATGTCTCTTTCTACCGCACGTCTAAGACACAGGTCATCGCAGAACTCCCCGAAGTATTTGGGCTTGTCTCTAAAGAATGATTCCACTTCGTTGATTGCATCCAGAATGTCATGCAGATGCTTGTTTATACTGTCATCCATATATCAGCTGTTTAGTCGAATCCACACTTTTTCGGAAATAAGGGTTTCTAATCGTCTGCTCCTCCACCAAGTCCACCTCCCTGCCGAAAAGGTCCTGCAATGAGTACTTGAAGTCGAAGTAGTTGTCAAAGTAGTCCTCCACCTCGTCTTTCTTGAAATCCACGACCATATCTATGTCGCTTCCGTCATTGAATCTGTCGGTAAGCACAGAGCCGAACACAAACAGTCTGTTCACCTTGTACTTCCTGCACAGGGCGGCAATGCTCTTTATATGACGTTCTATCAGTCTCATCTCTTTGCAAATATAGTGTTTTTATACTGCAAATGCCAATTTCATTCCAACTTTCAAATTTTATCCGCTGGTCTCATATTAACAAGAAACCCTCAGTTGTTGCCGGAGGGTATTGTTTATCCTATGGTTTACTCCTTTATCAGATTGCTGACTTTGGCTATGAACTCCCGTACTGGCTCAAAAAGCGGCTGCATTTCTTCTGACGTTGTAACATAGACGCAGTTGTAGTCACTTTCCTCACGCATCATCTGTAGATTGGAATACAGTTTGGAATCCTCGGCAGTAAATATGCCTGTCTTTACATAGTGCTGCCCGAACATCAGCATGGCTCCTTTATGCGTTCCGACTTTATATCCATCCTTTATAAGGAGTGCGGATACAGCATGGAAT
>JADIMA010000023.1 GCA_017694945.1 Candidatus Merdivivens pullicola
TTCAAGATCAACATCGCTTTGGATACCAGGCTTGACGGTCAAGTGACGGCATATTCGGGTTCTCCCGAGAAAGATACCGAGTTCGGTTTCGCCGGAAAGTTCATCACTCTGGTTGTGGACGGCGCCATTACCGAAAACCTCACATACGCTTACAGGCAGAGGCTTTTTACCAAAGACCTGAATCCGACCACCTTCTTCAATGCTACCGACTGGCTCTATCTCAAATACCGTTTTCACAAGAATTTTACCCTTACCGCCGGAAAGGATGTAATCGCAATCGGAGGGTTCGAATATGACATGAACCCGATAGACGTGTATTTCTATTCGATGTATTGCGGCAATGTGACCTGTTACCAGTTGGGCCTGTCGCTCGCCTATATTAATGACAAGGGAAACCACAGCCTGAAGGCCCAGGTGACAAATTCGCCTTTCAGTACGAGGGCGTATGACGGGAAGTTTTCCTACAATCTTCTGTGGTCGGGGGACATGGGGTGGTTCAAAACCCTTTATTCTGTCAATATGGCGGAACGTGAGCGCGGGCGTTTTCTCAATTTCATAGCCCTTGGTAACCGATTTTCGCTGGATCCTGTCACTGTTGACATCGATTATACCAACAGATATGCTGTAGGAGCGGGGCAGAGGGGATTTTTTTCCGATTTTTCACTTACCTGCATGGTGACATGCGCGCTTTCGGAGAAGTTCAACATTTTTCTCAAAGGCGGCTATGACCAGAATCTCGGACAGGAGGCCGGCGTGGAAAATCCCTACGACCCGATGGTAGTTCCCGGGTCGAAATATCTTGTATATGGCGCTGGCGTGGAGTTTTTCCCTATAAAAGGGAAGAAAGACTTGAGGCTTCATGCTTTCTGGTATTCGGACAACAGCAGGCCTGTGCCGAATACATTCAATATAGGTGTCCGTTGGCGTATTAAAGTTCTTCAATCAGATAAATCATGAAAAAACCACAACTCTTCAAGAACATGAAATTCACGACCAGGCGCAGTATAGAGGCGCTTGTGTTCCTTGCGATTTTCATTGCAGTGTTCGGTTGGATGGGCTCGAAGATGGGCGTTTCCAACATGTTGAACACAATAATGAATACCTCGTATCATCTTTTGCTGGAAACGGTGTTTTACCTCATGGGCATTACGGTGCTCTCCGGCGCTTTGGGAAAACTTCTCGTGGAGTTCGGAGTGGTACGTTTGCTTGAAAACATCCTCCGTCCGCTTATGAGGCCTCTCTACAACCTTCCCGGCGTGGCGGCCCTCGGGGCGGTGATTACGTTCCTGTCGGATAATCCGGCAATTATCGGACTTGCAAAGGACAAGAATTTCAGCAGTTATTTCAAGAAATATCAGTTGGTGTCGCTTACCAACTTCGGTACGGCTTTCGGAATGGGGCTGGTGCTGATTGTGTTCATGGTAGGTCGCGGTTATGCGGCCCCGGCCTTTGTGGGACTTCTCGGTGCTGTCGTAGGCAGTGTAGTCTCTACCAGGATGATGCAGAGGCTTGTTTTAAAGTCGCATCCCGAACTGGATGCCCCGGTGTCCAATACCGACGGTGACAGCCAGAAGATTTCCTTCAAATCGGAGGGAGGCATATTCCTCAGGGCCTTGAACGCCATTCTTGACGGTGGCAAGACCGGTGTGGATCTGGGCCTCGCAATCATACCGGGAGTGCTTGTGATTTCAACTGCAGTGATGATGCTGACTTTCGGCCAGGGAGACGGCGGATATACCGGCGATGCCTATCAGGGTGTAGCATTGCTCCCTTATCTCGCCGAAAAAATTAATTTCGTTTTCGACTGGCTCTTCGGTTTCAAGAGTCCGGAACTCATTGCTTTCCCTATAACGGCTCTCGGAGCGGTCGGTGCGGCGATGGGACTTGTCCCGACTTTCCAGGAAGCAGGACTTCTGGACGGCAATGCAATTGCTGTCTTTACGGCAATGGGAATGTGCTGGAGCGGTTATCTCAGCACCCATACTGCAATGCTCGACTCCCTCGGATACAGGAATCTGACTTCAAAGGCGATACTGTCCCATACGGTGGGAGGACTTGTTGCCGGAATTTTCGCACATTGGGCTTTTGTGCTTTTCTCACTTTTTTAAAATGACTTTTACCTTCAATGGACAATTATCTTAAACTGTTAGAAAATACGATTAAAAGTAAATGGGACTGCGGCGCTTTGCGCGACAGGGGCGGTGTCTCATATACGTATGGGCAGATGGCCGCGAAGATAGAGCTGCTTAACCGTTTGTACCGGAATCTGGGCCTTGCGGAAGGGGACAAGATAGCCATATGCGGAAAAAACGGCTCCAACTGGGCTGTTGCGTTCGTTTCCGCCAATGTTTTTGGCGCGGTGGCCGTTCCTCTTCTGAGCGATTTCCATCCAGAGAGCATAGCGCAACTGACAGACCATTCGGAAAGCCGGATATTGTTCATTGACGATGATTTATGGAAAAAGGTGTCCATAGTGGGTACCAAGGCGGAAGCGGTTTTCAGCCTTAAAGATTTTTCTTTGCTGCATGCCGCCTCGAGTGACGGAGTCCTGAAAATCATGGAAGATGCCCGGACATCCTTTGACAATGATTTCAAAGAAGGTTTTACTGCCGGGGCCGTCTCATATCCTGCCGGCGACCTGGAAAAGACAGCGATAATAAATTATACATCCGGCACTACCAGTGCTCCGAAAGGCGTGATGCTTTCATACCGCGCCATAAGTTCAAATGTCGTCTTCATCAAGGACAATATTTACGGCAAGGAAGGCGACAAGGCTCTTTCCATGCTGCCAATGGCGCACATGTACGGGATGGCGGTCGAGTTCCTTTTCCCTGTATGCGCCGGATATGAACTGAACTTTTTAGGAAAGGCTCCTACTCCGAGAGTCCTGCTTGACGCATTGTCGGAGGTCAGGCCTTTCATGATCATAGCAGTCCCGTTGATAATAGAGAAGATTTTCTATTCGTCCGTCTTTCCTGTCGTGAACAGGCCGGTTATGAAAGGGGCTTTGAAGATTCCGGTAATATCTTCACTGATTTACAAAAAGATATATGACAAGTTGATGTCCACGTTCGGGGGCAATGTGAAGTATATCATAATAGGCGGCGCCCCTCTCAACGAATCGGTAGAGGAAGTCATGAAGAAAGTAGGCCTTCCTTACTGTGTGGGCTACGGTATGACGGAGTGCGCCCCGCTTATCAGTTACGAGCATTATTCCAGGTTTGCATTCCGTTCATGCGGAAAACGTGTCGATCGCATGGAGGTCAGGATCGCCTCTTCAGACCCGCAAAAGGAAGTCGGTGAAATCCAGGTCAGAGGAGACAATGTAATGGACGGATACTATAAGAACAAGGATGCGACGGCTGCTGCCTTTACTTCCGACGGATGGCTTCACACAGGCGACATGGGCATAATGGACGCCGAAGGGAATGTTTTCATCAAGGGACGTTGCAAGAACATGGTGCTTGGCCCTAACGGCCAGAATATTTATCCTGAAGAAATCGAGGACAAACTCAACTGCCACAGGCATGTAGTTGAGTCGTTGGTAGTGTCCCGCAATGGAAAACTTGTCGCTTTGGTATATCCCGATACCGATGCTGTCCTGATGGATGCTGCCGAGCGTTCCCAGAAGCACCCGGACGGGGCGAAACCGGATACAGAGACAATGGTGGCTGCTGCAATGGATGCATTGCAGGCGGATGTGAACAAGTCGCTTCCGGCATACAGCCGTTTGTCCAAGATCGAGGTTATGGCTACCGAGTTCGAGAAGACCCCAAAGAAGAGCATCAAAAGATTCCTGTATGAATAATTAAAAAGGCGGGGCCGTAAGCCGGGTTCTGTTTTTAAATCTATCATTTATCTTCGCTGCCTACCCCCTGACAACGGACGGGCCGCCCTTGACTGTCAGTATATTTGGCATTGCAGGCCGCAGTGCGCACGTCTTATATGTCGCCATATAAGGCTGCAGGCTCTTACCCCTGCATTCTCACCCTTACCCTGCATGCGGTTGAACCGGATGCAGGGCGGTTGTTTTCTTCTGCGTTGTACGTAAACTTTCGCTTACCTGTGCTTTCCACAGTGCGGTGCCCTGTCCTGTCCGGACTTTCCTCTGTCCCGGCCCTATGGCGCAAGACAGCGATAGATCGTCCCGCCTTTTAAATATCATCTTCCGGAAGCCCCGGCCTCCCGCCGTGCATTCCGTTTTTTCGTTCTTGCGACGCTCCTTTTCAGTGCAGGGGTGATGTCGGAGCATGTCTTTTCACAGCACATTTCCAACGAATACATCCTTCCTATGCAGAAATTGGAGTGTTCGCATCCGCTGCATGCCTCACGGTCTTGTTTCATCCTGTTTACAAAGCCCGGGTCGCATAATACGGCGCGTCCCATCTGCAGCATTTCAAAACCTGCATCCATTACTTCGTCGGCATCTTTCCTGCTGTTCACTCCTCCTACATATACCAGCGGCATGTCGGGGAGTGCGGCCCTGAATTTTTTCGCGTCTTCGAGGAAGAAGAGCCTTTTGTATGTTACGGTAGGGGATACCAGCCTGCCTCCGAGAAGCACCCCTAATTTCAGCCACCATTGCCTCCACGGCATATAATGTATTATAGGCCTTACCGGGAATTCGCCTCTCATCACGTACATGGGAGCGCGGCTTACAAAGCCTCCTGAAAGCACGAGGGCGTCCGCTCCTGCCTTTTGGAGTTCTTTTGCCACGGTTATACAGTCGTCGATTTCCATGCCTCCTCGGAAACCGTCGCGGGTGTTCATTTTTACGAAGATGGCCACCTTCCCTTTTCCGGCAGCAACTACTTTTTCCATGACCATCTTCATGAATCTCATTCTGTTTTCAAGCGAACCGCCGAATTCGTCTTTCCTCTTGTTCGTATAAGGGGAAAGGAACTGTGATATCAGGTAGCCGTGCCCCGCGTGGATTTCCACGGCGTCGAAACCGGCCTGGATGGCAAGTTCTACGGCATGGCCGTAGGCGTTCACTACTTCGTCGATTTCTTCTCTTGTCATTCCGTGAACCAGCGTGGGCGAGTACAGGTTGAAACCGCTGCTCGCGCCCAGAGGCCTGCAACCGCATATTTTCTTGTGGGACATGTTCCCGCAATGCCCTAACTGGATGGAGGCTTTTGCCCCTTCGGCGTGTATCCCGTCGGTTAGCCTGTGCAGTTCGGGTACTATTTCTTCCCTCATCCACAATTGCCTTTCGAATGAGAGGCCGCTGCGGCATACGGCTGCATAAGCCACCGTAGTCATTCCTATGCCTCCGCGGGCTACTGATGTATGGTAGTCATATAGTGTCTTTGAAGGCGAATTGTGTTCTGCCATTCCTTCGAATGCGGCAGACCTGATTGTCCTGTTCCTTATTTCAAGAGGGCCTACCCGGAATGGCGTGAAAAGTTTTTCCTGTTCCATTTTTGTCAGAAATTTTTCTTACCAGATATTGGGCAAAATGTATTTTCTTTTCAAATCCGTATATTCGCTTCCGAACTCCTGGGCGTATCTTTCATCAAGGGATTTGGCCCTTGGGGCAAGGTTGGCGAATGTCCACAGCGCGAACACGGCTCCCGGGACAGACCATGTGAGTATTGCGAAGCCTATCCATTCGGTGAGTTCTCCAAAATAATTCGCGGAGCATACGTATTTGAACATTCCTCCCTTGGGTATGTAATGTTTGGTGTCCCCGGGTTTACGGAGATGCCTTATGATATAGTCGGACTGGAGGTTGATATAGAATCCGGCAATGAATATGAGCATGCCTATGATGAAGCGCGGATCCGAAAGCCATTCATTGGTGTATCTTCCGGCAGGAGACAGGTAATAAAGCCATTCGCCCTGCATGTACGCGTTGACTGTATTGAAAACGACGCCCATGAGGATGATGGCTACAGGCATCTTGCTGTTGCCTTTTATCAGGAGCGGGAAGATGAACGATCTTTGAAAATAATGTATGAAGAAAGGTGCGCTCATTGCGTAGAATACGATGTTTTCATTGCTGAACGCGGATCTCGGTGAGTGCAGGAACATATAGAGCATCAGCAGGAAAACAGGCGATTCCATAAGCACCCATCCGAGACGGTTGTTGATTTTCGGCCCCCACTTGCTGTTGGAGAGATAGCCGTAGCCTGCCTTGAAATGGAACAAGGCTATAAATACCACGAAAGCAAGTACAATCATGGAAATCAATATAATCCTGTATGTCGTCATTGCACTAAAAACAAATTAACATGCAAAGATAGTGTTTTAATTCGGAATTATTAGGTATCTTTGTACCCCTGTGTAACGTTTTTTTCTGGATATGAATACTAAATATGTTTTCGTCACCGGTGGCGTGACTTCTTCCTTGGGAAAAGGAATCATTTCTGCATCATTGGCTAAACTTCTTAAAGCCAGGGGTTTGAGGGTTACGATACAAAAATTCGCTCCTTATATAAACATAGATCCCGGTACTTTGAACCCGTATGAACACGGGGAGTGCTATGTTACGGAAGACGGGGCGGAGACAGACTTGGATCTCGGACATTATGAGCGTTTTCTCAATGTCTATACTTCCAAGGCGAACAATGTGACTACCGGAAAGATTTACCGTACCGTCATAGACAGGGAGAGGGAGGGAGCCTATCTCGGCAAGACCGTGCAGATAGTGCCCCATATCATAGATGAAATCAAGCGCAGGATGCTCCTTTTGGGCAAATCGGGTAATTATGATGTGGTTATAACTGAAATCGGCGGCACTGTCGGCGACATGGAGTCCCATCCTTTCATTGAGGCGGTAAGGCAGTTACAGTGGGAACTTCCAGAAGAGGACTGCGTGGTGGTGCATCTTACGCTTGTGCCTTATCTGGATGCGGCGAAGGAACTCAAGACCAAACCTACACAGCATTCTGTGAGGATGTTGCAGCAGGACGGAGTCAATCCGGACATAATCGTATGCCGTACCGAACATAAACTTCCTGCCGATGTCAGGCGCAAGGTGGCGCTGTTCTGCAATGTAAAACCTGGACATGTGATAGAGTCTATCGATGCTCCGTCTGTATATATGGTTCCTCTCAAGATGCAGGAGGAGGGGCTGGACAGGATTGTTCTGGAGCATTTCGGTATGAGTGACATGCCTGAACCGGATCTTACAAAGTGGAATGAGTTCCTTGAAAGGCTTTTCAATCCTAAAAGTACTGTGAATGTGGGACTCGTGGGAAAATATGTGGAACTTCAGGATGCTTATAAATCCATACTCGAATCCTTTATCCACGCCGGTGCGGCTAATGAATGCAAGGTGATAGTGCACAGTATCCATAGCGAATATATAAACGAGTCCAATGTTGAAGAGAAACTTTCATCAATGGACGGGGTGCTGGTGGCTCCCGGTTTCGGAGAGCGCGGCATTGAGGGCAAGATTACCGCAATCAAATATGCGAGGGAGCATGGCATACCTTTCTTCGGGATCTGCCTGGGAATGCAAATGTGCGTGGTGGAATTCGCCCGTGATGTCCTCGGCTATGCGGATGCGATGACTACCGAGGTGAACCCATCGACATCCCATCCTGTCATAGATCTGATGGAAGAGCAGAAAAGCACTACTATCAAGGGCGGTACGATGAGGCTCGGGGCATACGAATGCCGTTTGAAGCCGGGAACGCTTGCGTACAGGATATACGGGAAAGAAGTCGTTTCCGAAAGGCACAGGCATCGTTATGAGTTGAACAGTTATTATGTTGAAGATCTTGAAAAAGGAGGTCTCGTCGCTTCCGGGAAAAATCCGGAAACCGGTCTTGTCGAAGTCGTGGAACTTCCATCCCATCCGTTCTTCATAGGCGTGCAGTTCCATCCTGAACTCAAGAGTACTCCGGAAAATCCCCAGCCGATATTTGTCGCCTTTGTCCAGGCGGCTCTTGAATATGCGGCCCGCAAGAAAAAGGCATGAAAAAGGATATGCGCAAAATAGCAATCGTGGCTTTCGGCATTGCTGCCCTGCTTTTGTCGGCGGGGCCTTGTGCCTGTGCTTCAGAGCCCGTAAAATACTATACGGCCAAGATGCTGGCAAGGTATCCTCATGATATTTCGTCATATACGCAGGGGCTTTTTTTTCATGAGGGAAGGCTGTATGAAAGTACCGGCCAGTACGGCGAATCGACTTTCAGGGAGGTTGACATCGAAACGGGCAGGGCATTGCAGCGGCTTGATTTCGACCGCAGTTATTTCGTCGAAGGCTCCGTAGTGCTGGACGGCAGGCTGTATATACTGACATGGACCAACGGCCTGTGCTTCGTTTATGACATCGACGGACTCCAGTATCTCGGACAATATCATTATCCGCATGAAGGCTGGGGTCTTACCACGGATGGAGAGTATCTGATAACTTCGGAAGGTTCTTCATACATATATTTTATCGACCCGTCGGATTTTTCAATAGAAAAAACATTCCAGGTGCAGTTGAACGGCAGGCCCGTCAATTACATAAATGAACTTGAATATATCGAAGGGAAGATATGGGCGAATGTCTATATGACTGAAAACATACTCATAATAGACCCCGCTTCCGGCAATGTTGAAGGCGTAGTTGATTGCAGCGGGCTGTACAAGCGAGGAGAACGTTCCTCCAGAGACGATGTGTTCAACGGCATAGCCTTTAACAGTATCGACGGTTCGGTGTATGTTACGGGAAAATACTGGAAGTACCTTTACAAAATCTCCCTGGAGGAAAAATAGATGACGGTCATAGTAGCGGACTGCGGTTCTACCAAGAGCGACTGGAGGATAATCCGTCATGGTTCGGAACCCTTGTCATTCAGGGGCCCGGGGATCAATCCGTCTCTGGAGTCCGCGGACAAGGCGGCGGGAAAGTTTTCATTTCTTAAAGATGCCGTATCCCCGGAAGAAAATGTAGAGTTGCATTATTACGGAGCCGGAATTGTGTCCGGGAAGGAAAAGGACTTTGTGCGGGAATGCCTCGGGAACATGCTGTCCCTGGCATCCTGCGAGGTTTGTTCCGACATGACGGGTGCGGCAAGGGCTCTTTTCGGAGACGGTGAAGGCATGGCGGCCATTATAGGGACAGGCTCCAACAGTTCGTTCTGCCGTGGAGGTGTGCCCGTGCTGTCTGTTCCAAGCGGCGGCTTCATCCTCGGTGATGAAGGCAGCGGCGCATGGATAGGGAAGATGCTGGTGTCCGATTATATAAAATCCGTAATGCCCGAAGATGTCAGGAGAGAGTTTTCTGCAGTGTGCCCCTATGATTACCGGGAGATAGTGAGAGAAGTATATGCGTCCGGTTCTCCTAGTAGATTCCTGGCCTCTTTTGCGGTTTTTGCAGGGCGGTTCAAGGAGCATCCCTATGTTTCCAGAATACTTGAAGACGGATTCGAACTGTTTTTTACGCGCAATCTGATGCAGTACGGATGTATCAGGTGCTTTCCTGTCCGTATGACAGGGTCTGTCGCCTGGAATTTTTCAGATATGATAAAGGAAGTAGCAGCAGCGCATGGGGCTGAGGTGGATGTGATTTTGCCGTCTCCTATAGACGCCCTGGCGGACTATCATTCAAAAAAACGGGAGGGATATGTATAAGCAGAAATTGCCGTCGGCTTTGCTTGAAGACGCCGTAGCCCAGATCGGCATGCTCCCGGGAATCGGGAACAGGAGCGCGTTGAGGATGGCTCTCTATCTGCTTCGCCAGCCGGTGGAGAATGTTCGTCATCTTTCCGATGCCATCATAAGGCTCAGGGAGAATGTAAGGTATTGTTCGGTGTGCGGGATGATTTCCGAAAACGATATCTGCTCGATCTGTTCGGATTCGCGCAGAAATGCTTCCCTCGTGTGCGTCGTCGAGTCTCTTCGCGATGTCCTGAGTATTGAGGCTACGGGACAGTACAACGGGGTTTACCATGTACTCGGAGGGGTCATTTCTCCGATAGACGGCATCGGCCCTTCGGATCTTTCGATATCTTCTCTCGTAGAACGTGTCGGCAAAGGGGGCGTTTCCGAAGTGGTGCTTGCATTGAGCACCGGCGTCGAAGGTGAAACGACCTCATATTATATATACAGGCAGTTGCAGTCCACGGGGGTGAAAGTTACGGCTATTGCGCGCGGAGTGGGGTTCGGGGACGAACTGGAATACACGGATGAAGTTACATTGGGCCGTTCCATAGCGGACAGGAGGGAGTTCAGGCCCTGAAAACAGGAAATCGGTTGCGGACTATGACATGGTTTGAAATATTGCTTCTCGCGTTGAGCCTCTGCATTGACACTTTTGCCGTTTCAATGAGCGGAAGTCAGTCCATACGCAGGGCCTCTCTTGCGCGTTTGTGCTTGATAGTCTGTACTTTCGCCTTTTTTCAGGCGGGGCTTGCCCTTGTCGGGTGGATAGGCGGCCTGTCCCTTCACAAACTGATAACGTCGATAGACCATTGGATAGCCTTTGTCCTGTTATTATATATAGGTGTGAAAATGATAGCGGAAGGGGCGGGCAACATACGCAGGGCAGGATCAGGGGAAGAGACTTCGTGCAGGGTGAATCTGCTTTCTGTAAAAACCCTGCTTTTGTCCGCCGTGGCTACCAGCATTGATGCTCTTGCGGTGGGCATAACGTTGGCTATCATAGATTTGCCTCCTTTGAAACTATGGGGAGGCATAGTTCTTATCGCTTTGGTGACCATGCTTGCTTCCCTGGCCGGGGTGTTTTCCGGGAAATGGCTCGGAAAGCGTTTCGGAGACTGGGCTCAGGCCGGAGGGGGCGTCGTGCTTATTGTGATAGGAATTAAAATACTGGCCGAACACACGGTATTTGCTTAAAAACTTCTTATATTTGCGGAATGATGCAGATATTCTATAAAGACGGGGGGCATATCCTCTCCACGTCGAAACTTGAAGACCTTGATACGCTTTCAACCGAGAGCGTAATATGGATAGATTTATTTGCACCTGACGAAGAAGAGACGCACGAGGCCGAGAAGTTCCTCGGTACCACAATACAGAGCCGCGCCATGGCCGAGGAGATTGAAAGTTCTTCAAGGTATTCCGAGACGGAAACGGCCATTTACGCAAATACCAACTTCCTCATTCCGGGCCCAGACGAATATGCGATGGAAGCGGTTTCGTTCATTCTGACAGATGGAGTTCTGGCTACATTGAGGGAAGTTTCTCTCCGCAGTTTTACCGATATCCAGCGCAGAATGATGGCCCTGCCGCGCATGTATCCGTCCGGCTATCATATTTTCGTTGCGATACTCGAAAACCGTATTGACCTTGATGCCGATATGATTGAGTTGATGTCCAAGGAGATAGCCCAATACAGCAAGCATATATCCCTCGGTGAAAACGTGTCTGAGGAATTTCTTTTGGATATCAATCAGTTGCAGGAAAATACGATGTTGGTGCGCGAGAACATCGTCGATAAGCAGAGGGTGATTTCAAGTGTCCTGAAGAGCGACAAGTATCCTCCTGACATACACGAAAAACTGAGCGTGCTTATAAAAGACATAGCCTCTCTGATCAATCATACCAATTTCAGTTTTGAACGTCTGGAGTATCTCCAGAACACGCTCCTGGGTCTTATCAATCTGGAGCAGAACAAGATAATGAAGACATTCACCCAGGTGTCGCTGTTGCTGATGCCTCCTACGCTCATAGCCAGCATTTATGGCATGAACATAGGGCTGCCTGCTACCGATACCATGTGGGATTTCCTGATACTCATCGGAATCATGCTTCTCATCGTCGCTTTTACGATTTTCATGTTCAAAAGGCGCAAGATGATGTGATAATTGTTTGGTAATCCGAATATTTTGTCTAATTTTGCACCTCCTTTCAGAAATGGAGGGACTATAAATAATGTTTAACCCACTAGTTCGTATTTTATTTTAAATTAAAATGGAAGAAACTAAAGTGATTACCGAGCCGCAGGAACAGCCGGCTCCGGCAGAACAGCCTAAAAAAGGGTTGTTGAACGCGTCCGTAAACCCGGATGATTTCGATTGGGACGCATTTGAAAAAGAGGCATCTTACGATGCCGACAGGAAGACCATCGAGGAAAGTTATGAGAAGACCCTTTCGAAGGTCATTGAAAACGAAGTCGTTGAAGGTGTCGTTACTGCCATCAACAAAAGAGAGGTAATCGTCAATATAGGCTATAAGAGCGAAGGCGTTATTCCTGTTACGGAATTCCGCTACAATCCTAATCTGAAAGTAGGAGACAAGGTGGAAGTATATGTCGAGACAGCCGAGGACAAGAAAGGTCAGCTCATACTTTCTCACAGGAAAGCACGTTCTCTCCGTTCTTGGGATATGGTGAACGACGCATACGAGAACGACCGCATCGTTACCGGTTACATCAAGTCACGTACCAAGGGCGGTATGATCGTTGACGTATTCGGAATCGAAGCATTCCTTCCTGGCTCGCAGATAGATGTCAAGCCTATCAGGGATTATGATGTTTATGTGAACACTACTGAAGAGTTCAAGATCGTGAAGATCAACCAGGAGTTCAGGAACGTAGTCGTTTCCCACAAGGCTCTTATCGAGGCGGAACTCGAAGCCCAGAAATCTGAAATCATCAGCAAACTTGAAAAAGGACAGATTCTTGAAGGTACTGTCAAGAACATCACTCCTTACGGCGTATTCGTCGATCTTGGCGGCGTTGACGGACTTATCCATATTACTGACCTTTCATGGGGCCGTATCAACCGTCCTGAGGAAGTCGTGCAACTTGACCAGAAGATCAATGTCGTTATTCTCGACTTCGATGACACCAAGAAACGTATCGCCCTCGGTCTGAAGCAGCTTACCCCTAATCCTTGGGAGACGCTTGATCCGGATCTGAAGGTAGGCGACAAAGTAAAAGGTAAAGTCGTCCTCATACAGGATTACGGCGCATTCGTCGAAATCAAACCTGGTGTTGAAGGACTTATCCATGTTTCTGAAATGTCGTGGTCTCAGCATCTCCGCATCGCTCAGGACTTCCTGAAGGTAGGTGACGAAGTAGAGGCTCAGATACTCACCCTTGACAGGGAGGAAAAGAAGATGTCCCTCGGTCTGAAACAACTCAAGGAAAATCCATGGGATTCAATAGCAACCAAATACCCTATCGGTTCGGTTCATACTGCAACAGTGCGCAACTTCACCAATTTCGGCGTATTTGTGGAACTTGAAGAAGGGGTAGAAGGTCTCGTCCACATCAGCGACCTTTCATGGACGAAGAAGATCAAACATCCTTCAGAGTTTACATCCCTCGGTGCGAAACTTGAAGTCGTAATACTTGACATCGATCAGGAAAACCACCGTCTTTCACTTGGCCACAAGCAGTTGGAAGAAAATCCGTGGGACGCTTTTGAAAGCAAATATTCAGTTGGTTCTGTAATCGAGGCTCCTATAGCGGCTCTCGTTGAGAAAGGCGGCGCGACTGTAACTCTTCCGGACGGACTTGAAGGTTTCGTTCCTGCAAAATCCCTTGTCAAGGAAGACGGTTCTACTCCGGCTGCAGGAGAAGTGCTTCCATTCAAGATTGTTGATTTCAACAAGGCTAACAAGAGGATAGTGCTTTCGCATGTCAAGACATACGAGACTGCTCCGGAAGTGAAAGAAAGCGACTCAAAGCCGGCTAAGGAAGAAAACACAACCAAGAGCGCGGTCAACAAGATCAACCAGAACATTGAAAAGACCACCCTCGGCGACATATCAGAACTTGCAGCTCTCAAGAGCAGGCTTGAAAGCGGAGAATAATCCGTTTTTTGGAACAGATTTCTGAATGGATTTCAGACTTAGTATATTGGGAACGGCTTCGGCCCTCCCGGTGATGAACAGATATCCGAGCGCCCACGTACTTTCAGTGCGGGGGCGTTCGTTCTTGATTGACTGCGGTGAAGGCTGCCAGATGCGGATGAGCAGGATGAAACTTTCCGCACTGAAGATAGAGGCGGTCTTCATTTCCCACATACACGGCGACCATATTTTCGGTTTTTTCGGCCTTGTGACAACAATGGGGATGCTCGGACGGACGGCTCCGCTGCATGTCTATGCGCCGCGTTCCTTTGCGCCGATACTGAAATTCACTTTGTCGTATTTCGGAGAGGGGATGAAATTCCCGATAGAGATGCATGTGGTAAAGGTTTCCTCTCCGGAGCCGGTATTCGATGCAAAATCGTTCGAGGTATATGCTTTTCCCCTCAGGCACAGAATTGAAACCTACGGTTATCTTTTTAAGGAGAAAGAACCGTTGCTCAATGTGCGCAAGGAACTGATAGAGCCGCACGCCCTTACATTGACCGAAATCGGGGCGTTGAAGCAGGGCCGTGCCGTGACAAGGGAAAACGGAGACATCCTGGATCCCGAAACCTTCACGTACAGGCCATTCGTTCCGCGTTCCTATGCATATTGCAGCGATACGGCTCCTTTCCCCGAACTTTCCGAGTGGGTTAAAGGTGTGACCCTGCTGTTTCATGAGGCTACATATACATCCGGATTAAAAGAACTGGCCGAGGCCACAAACCATTCAACGGCAAGCGATGCGGCCTTGTGCGCTGCCGAGGCAGGGGCGGGAAGACTGCTGCTGGGACATTATTCTTCGCGGTACAAGGATTTGGAACCTTTCCTTGAGGAGGCGCAGAAGGTTTTTCCGGATACTTTACTGGCAAAGGACGGGGATATTATTGAAATACCGTTGGAGAAATTTTGAAACAGTCATTTGGAAGTTGAAACAACTTCTTATATTTGCGCTTATGAAAAAATTGTCTGCCATACTCTTTTTAGCCCTGTCGGTTTCGTCCCTGCCGGCTCAGGAAAAATATACGCGTGAAGCATATATAGAAAAATACTGGCGCGTAGCCGTGGAAGAGATGCGCAAGTCCGGCATTCCTGCAAGCATAACTCTGGCGCAGGCATGCCTTGAGTCCGATAACGGCAATTCATATCTCGCTGTCAAGGGCAACAACCATTTCGGAATCAAATGCCACGGCTGGACGGGCAAGTCGATTAAATGGAATGATGATGAGAGGAACGAATGTTTCCGCAGTTACAGGAACGCCGTAGAATCTTTCAGAGACCACAGCGCATTCCTTCAGAGCGGTGCAAGATACGCATCTCTGTTTGAACTTGCACCTACTGACTATGAGGGCTGGGCGTACGGACTTTCAGAGGCCGGCTATGCGACCAATCCCGATTATTCGAGGCTTCTGATAGACATAATAGAGAAAAACAATCTTTCAAGGTTTGATGCGGCAGGCATGGATGCCGGTAAGATGCATTCAGCGGCCGGCAATGCCGTGTCATTGTCCGATAACGGCAACGTGTCCTATTGTTTTCTGCTTACGGGAGAGTCCGTCGGGGCCGACGGTCTCAGGTATGTAGTGACATCGGGTCAGGAGAGCATCCGCTCCATTGCGGCCGAGTACGGTCTTTCCAACAGGGAACTCAAAAGATATAATGACTTGAAAATAAAGTCCGGCAAAACGCTTGCCCCGGGAATCAGGATATATCTTGAAGCCAAGAAAAGGAAGGTCGGGAAGGACGAGGCTTCATCGCATGTAGTCGGGGAAAACGAGACACTGTGGGGAATATCCCAGCAATATGGAATAAAATTGAAACGCCTGTGCAGGATGAACCATATAGAGGAGACTGATGTACTTGCAGTAGGCGACAAGTTGAAATTAAGATAGTCGGATGAAAAGGAAAACCAAGAACCTTCTGGCCGTTTTCTCAGGTGCGGCCTTTGTGATTCTGGGAATTGCGGCCTTTGTGGCTGCAAGGTATTATGTGGATAACAGGCTCTCGAATTTTTCCGAAGAATACGTGCTTTACATAGACGAAGGCATGGACGGGAGGGCGGTGCTCGATTCGATAGAGAAGAATGCCGGGGTCATACGGCGTGGAAGCCTTGAACGCGTGGCGAGGAAAACCGGACTCGACACCTCCATGAAGCAGGGCCGTTATGAAATCAGGCCCGGAATGCCGTCGATATATGTGGCAAGGATGATAATTAACAACTGGCAGACGGAAGCAAGGCTCACCATATCCGGATATATCAGGGACAAAGGGCGGCTTGCAACAGTGCTTGCCAGGCCGTTGCAGCTGGACTCGTCGGATATAGCCCCCCTGTTGTATGACGACGAATATCTTTCAAAATTCGGTTTTACAAGTGAAACCGTGCTCGGGATGGTTCTTCCGGATACGTATCATGTTTTTTGGACTGCAACTCCTTGTGAAGTAATGGACAGGATGAAGTCTGAATATGACAAATTTTGGACTGACGAAAGAAAGGCATTGGCAGATTCTATAGGACTTACTCCTCTGGAAGTAAGTATTCTGGCTTCCATAATCATGGAGGAGTCGAATGTCAGGGACGAATATCCTATAATAGCAGGGGTGTATCTCAACCGTCTCCGTAAGGGAATGAAACTTCAGGCCGATCCGACTGCAAGGTATGCTTATGGGGATTTTACCATTACAAGGGTTCTTAAATCACATACAAGGATTGACTCCCCGTACAATACGTATATGTATTACGGCCTGCCGCCGGCGCCGATTAATGTAGCGAGCAAGGCCGCGATTGACGGAGTGCTGCATGCACAGACGCACGATTATCTGTATTTCTGCGCCCGTCCCGAATTTGACGGAAGGCACAATTTTGCCGCCACGTATTCGGAGCATCTCCGCAATGCCCGTGCTTATCAGAAGGCCTACAAGGAATGGGTCAAGAGAAAACAGTCCGGTGGCGAATGACATTTTCATCAAAAAAAGATATTTTTCATTTTTTTACTCTTTTTTGATATTGCAGTATCCCCTAATCCGTTAGTTTTGCCGAAAAATGACAATATGAAACGACCGGCAAAATCAGTGATGACAGGAGTTGCTGCTCTTATTCTCCTTTTGACTGGGTTCCAGGTGGCGCTGCTGCTGGCCAGGAATATCATGACGGAAGCGGACAGGGAGGCAAGGCCCTCCGTGGCGGATACGGTTGACATGTCCCCGGAATGTTTTGCCCCGATACCGATAAACCTTAACAGGGCTGATTCGCTCTCCCTTCTCGACATACCCGGTATAGGCCCGTATTATGCTTCAAGGATTCTGCGTTACAGGGAGAGGCTCGGGGCGTTTGCGGTGACGGAGCAACTGATGGAAATACGGGGGATTGATTACGAAAAGTACAAGAGGATGGCTCCCGAGATAGTCATTCTTCCCGAGGATGTTTGGACTTATGACATATGGACTCTTCCAGCGGATTCTATAAGCCGTCATCCATATCTTGACGCATACTCGGCAAAGGCCATTGTCGTGTTTCGGGAAAACCATCCCCGTTCTGCCTGGAAAATTGATTCATTGCTGGAGGCCGGGGTGATTTCAAAGCGCAGCGCCAACGGGTTGAAACTGTATTTTGAGTGAAATATTTTTCTTATATTTGCGCCCGTAATAGAAATGTTCTAATTTTATGGGAATCATTACGTGTAAGAATATTTCCAAGACTTTCGGAGATTACAAGGCTCTGGATGATATAAATTTGGATATTCCGGAAGGAGGAATCTTCGGCCTCCTCGGCCCGAATGGAGCCGGAAAGACTACACTGATAAGGATCATCAACAGGATTACCATACCGAATTCGGGCGAGGTGTTTTTCCAGGGACGCCACATGACTGACGCAGATGTGGAAAAGATAGGCTATATGCCGGAAGAAAGGGGACTCTATCGTAAAATGAAGGTGGGGGATCAGGTGCTTTATCTGGCCAGGCTGCGCGGCATGAGCCATGCCGATGCCATGACCGAACTGAAGAAATGGTTCGTGCGTTTCGGCATCGAATCCTGGTGGAACAAGAAGATTGAAGAACTGTCAAAAGGCATGGCCCAGAAGGTACAGTTCATAACCACTGTGGTGCACAGGCCGAAAATGATCATTATGGATGAACCGTTCAGCGGGTTCGACCCAGTCAATGCCCAGTTGATACGTGAAGAGATGCTCCGTCTGAACCAGGAAGGGGCTACGATAGTCTTGTCCACCCATAACATGCAGTCGGTCGAGGAACTTTGCAGCGGAATAGGGCTTATAAACAAGTCCCGTCTTGTGGAAAGCGGCAACATCGATGACATCCGCCGCAAATACGGGACGAACAATGTCGAGGTGGTTTATACGTCGGACGCTGTTTCCATACGGGAAGGCGATACATATAGGGTGGTTTCCGATTCGGATGACGGCGGAAGGCATACGGCGGTGCTTGAACTGCTTCCCGGATGCATTTCCAGGGACGTGCTTTCAGAACTGGTGCGTCAGGATATCAATATAGCGTCCTACAAGGAGTTGCTGCCTCGAATGAACGATATTTTCATCAAAATAGTTACCGGCAGGGATGCAGTAGCCGGTCATGCTGAGGAGGATACGATATGAATTGGAAAAAGATAGGTGTGATCATAGGGCGTGAATACGCCATGAGGGTCAAGAAAAAATCATTTTTGGTGATAACTTTTGTGACTCCGGTTCTGATGGGACTGCTGATGGTTCTCCCTACAATCATCATGCTTTACGGTTCATCTGAAGAAAAAGGCCAGAATGTGGCCGTGGTGGACAATTCGGGCATAGTGGCCCAATACCTTGAAAGCGACGAACATATTGCCTTTACAGACATGACAGGGCAGGATCAGGAATATGTAAAACGGAATCTTGACAGTCTGGGCTACAAGGCACTGGTCACTGTTTCACCGATAGATACGGCCATGGGGGTTTCGATTGTTTCGTATTCATACGAACCGTTGGGAAGCGATATAGCCGGGAGAGTTACGGAAGCCGCCGACAGGGCGGTAGAGGATTACAGGATGGAATCCTATGACATAGAAGGTCTTGAAAATATAATTTCCTCAATCAGTTATTCTTCCTCCATAACTTCATATACAATCACGGAAGACGGGGGCGAAAAACTCACTGTTACAGGTGTTTACAGGGCGATAGCAGTGATTTTTTCAATTCTGATATACATTTTCGTGTATTCGTTCGGAGGCATGGTGATGTCGGCTGTAATCAATGAAAAGACATCAAGAGTGGTTGAAGTGATGGTGTCCTCCGTGAAAGCCATCGACCTGATGATTGGAAAGATACTCGGCATCGCCGCTGTGGCCCTGACCCAGTTTTTGCTCTGGATAGTGCTTACTCTGGTAATCGTAGTAGGAGTGAATGCTTTCATGGGCTTTGACAAACTCATGCAGTCTCCGGAGGCTACCGAGCAACTTATGGAAATGGCCGGAGCGCAAGGCGACATGATGACCGACATGGTAGATTCGGCGGCGAACCAGGAAATGGCGGCCGTGCTGTCAACGCTTTCGCAGATCAACTTCCCGCTTGTGATCGGCGCATTCCTGATGTTCTTCGTTTTCGGTTATCTACTGTATTCATCCATGTTTGCTGCCATAGGCAGCGCCGTTGACAACGAGGCGGATACAAACCAGTTGGTGATACCCGTCACCATTCCTATACTGGCCGCTTTCTTCATAGCGTTTTCGGCGATAGACAATCCTTCAAGCCCGTTGCTGGTTTGGGCTTCATATATACCGTTTACTTCCCCTATCTGTATGATGATGAGGGTGGTCAACGGGATTCCTTCATGGGAAATGTGGGTTTCGCTTGCGATATTGGTAGTCACTACGTTCGTCATGATGTACATCTCGGCCAAGATTTACAAAGTCGGAATCCTGATGTTCGGGAAGAAGAGTTCTTTCAAGGACATGTGGAAGTGGCTCAAATATAAATAACAGACTATAGTAAAATGAAACGTTTTGCCATATATTTCGTTCTCGTTGCAGCCTGTATGCTGCCATCCGTTGCGTCTGCACAGGATTTTGAATATACGTGGACGGTAATTCCGGTTACCGCGGAGTATGACGAACCGGAGGATACGCCGGTTTCCAGGATAGTGGACAATGCCCGCAAGGGATTGGAATACCTTAATGAAGTCCTTGCCGTTTCCGCAAAGGAAATGGCGGTGTCGAAGCCTGAGAGTCCCTTGTCCAACCTTACGGCCGATATTATTCTCGACAGGGCGGAAATGCTGACCGGCCTTGATATAGACTGTTCTCTGTATAATATGGGAGGTATAAGGATAACCATTCCGGAAGGAAATGTCACGATGGGCGACATAATCAGTTGTTATCCTTTTAGGAATACTTTGGTGGTCGCTGAAATGACAGGGAACCGTCTGCTGGATTTCTTTACGGATTTCGCTGCAATGAAGCAGCCGGAGGCCATAAGCGGAGTTACAATGGAAGTGTCGTCCGACGGAACGCTGTTGTCGGTGCTTGTCGGCGGTGAAGAAATAGATCCCGTGCGGACATACCGTATGGCTTCCATAAGTTTCCTGGTGTCCGGAGGCGACGGCTTTTTCCTTGAAAAATATGCAGACAACGTGATAGACAGCGGCGTACAGGTGAAGGATGCTGTAGTGTCGTATTGCAAGGACATGACAAAAGAGGGCCGAAAACTGGATGCCGAAGTAGAAGGACGATACATAATAGTTGAATAATTCGGTTATGAAGAGGAATATATTTTTATCGGTATTTGTATTTCTGGCCGCAATCGTTACATCGGCGGCGCAGGATCTGGTGATACTCCATACCAATGATACGCACAGCCAGATAGATGTACAGAAAAGCGGGGAATATAAGGGTCTTGGAGGTGTGGAAAGACGTTACAACCTCTTCCAGGAGATTATCGGAAAATACGGCAGGGAGATAGTGCTTATTCTGGATGCGGGGGACTACAATCAGGGCAGCCCGTATTTTACAGAGTACAACGGAGACCTTGAAGTAAGCCTTATGAACGCCCTGGGCTATGAAGTCACGACTCTTGGCAATCATGAATTCGACAACGGTATAGAGGAACTTGCGCGCAGGCTGGAGAAGGCGGAGTACCAGACTGTATGCTGCAACTATTCTTTCAGAGGCACGCCGCTGGCAAAGCACGTGAAACCATATACCGTATTGGTCAAGGGTGACAAGACTATCGGAATCATCGGGGCCACTACCGATCTTGAACGTGTCAGCGACAAAGGCATAGTTGACGGCATCAAACAATTGAATACCGTAAAGATGATAAACAAGTACGCAAGGAAACTCGCGCGGAAATGCGACCTGGTCATCCTGCTTTCCCACAGGGGCTACGACACAGGCACGGAGACAGGTGCGGATATGGCAATTGCCCCTCAGTTAAGGAACGTGGATCTGATCATCGGGGGCCATTCGCACACATTCCTGTCTTCTCCTGTAGAAATGAAAGATGCCGACGGCCAGAGGATAGTGATAGTCCAGGACGGCTGGGGCGGGGTGAATGTCGGGCTTATGGTGATAAACGCCCTTTAGAAACAGAGTCCTGTCAGTCCGCCTGTTTTCTGTCTTTTCCCTTTAACCTGGATGCGGCGAAGATAGCCATTTCGTCTCTCCAGATGGCCCGGTATGCCAGAAAGTCCAATATTGCGGCTATGGCCGGAAAAACCATGCTTATGGAGAATACGATGGAGTCATCGGCCCTGAAGAAATGGTAGAGTAGGTAAATCTGGAGTGCAAGGCATACCAGAGAGGCTGTTCCGGCCACCCTTACCTGTAGTATCCTGTTCTTATATGTGAAGGCAGCCACTCCATTTGCCGAAATGGCGGAAATCATAAGCATTGCCGTCGGAATCATTTCGTAATACATGATTGTGTCTTCTCCGTCGGCAGCATATACTGTAGCGAACCTGATGAAAAACATGGATGCGCACATTATCGTGGCCAGGGCAAGGTAAAGTGTCTGAATTCTTCTCCACATGGCTAATTTTATTTTACAGCAGCGCAAAATTACTTAAAATATGCCTATTTTTGTCTTTATGTTGATTAAAAATATTTCAATATGGCTATAGCATCATCCGAATTGATAGTAAATGATGACGGGTCTGTTTTCCATCTTCATCTGAAACCTGAGGAAATATCCCGGAAAATCCTGCTCGTAGGAGACCCAGGGAGGGTGGCGGCCGTGGCTGCTTTTCTGGACGAGGGTTCAATCGAGTTCAGACGCGCTTCGCGGGAATTTGTATCCCTGACGGGAAAATATCACGGTGACAGGATAACAGTTCTATCGACGGGCATCGGCTGCGACAATATCGATATTGTCATGAATGAACTCGACGCCCTGGCAAACATCGATTTTGCAACACGGGAAATAAAAAAGGAGAAGACGAGTCTTGAAATACTCAGGCTCGGGACTTCCGGCGCGATCCAGCCGGGCATACCGATAGGCTCCTATGTGTTCTCGCATTATTCCGTGGGATGCGACGGGCTTTTGAACTGGTATGCCGCAAGGGAGGAAATCACGGATGTCGAACTTGAAGAAGAGTTCATGAAGCAGGTTGGGTGGAGCCGCCACCTGCCTACGCCTTATTTCGCGAAGGCGTCCGAAGAAATAGAGCGGAGGTTCTCTTCCGGAGTGATAAAGGGCTGCACGGTCTCTGCCGGAGGATTCTACGGGCCGCAGGGGCGCGTGCTGAGGATGCCTCTTGCGATAGAAAACATGCTTGAGAAATTCGAGGCATTTTCCTATAAGGGTTTGAAGATTACCAACTTCGAGATGGAAGGCTCTGCAATAGCCGGCATATCCGGACATCTCGGCCACAAGGCAGGGACAATATGCGCCATAATCGCCAGCAGGTATGCCGGGACAAGCAATCCGGATTACAAGGAAAACATGGTGGGCGATTTCATCAAGTTCGTTCTTGACAGTTATTGTGATACGATATGAGTCTGTCCGCGGAATTGAAAGCAATAGTGACTTTACTGGAAGATACGGATCCCGTAGTCGAAGGGTGCGTCGATTCGTATCTGATGGCCAATTTTTCCGAAATAGAGGATAACATGCCTGAAATACTCATGGAAATCAGGTCGTTGTCCGGTGCGAGGGCTTTGTTCGAGAAGATGTCGGAACTCAATGTGGAGATTACTTTGGAAAAACTGGGCAAGGCCGTGAGGGAGTACGAGGAGGACTATGTGTATGAGTGGTTTCTGGTGAACAGGCTCGTGCTTTTTTCCGCGAATTATGATGCAATGTACTCGGCCATGCTTGTATTGGCGGCAAAGGCTGAAAAATCAATACCCCAGGGTGCCATCCCGGAGCAGAAAATAACGGCATTCAACCGTGTGTTTTTTGAAGAATCCGGCTTTGAGGCGATGACGGACAAAGATATACCATTCGAGGCGCTGTTGCCTTCGGAAGTGCTTGTAAGCAGGAAGGGAATCCCTCTTGTGCTGGATATGATTTATGTGTTCCTCGCCGACATGCTCGGGTTCCCGTTGAAGATATATGTGAAGGATGACGGTTTCATCGCGGCATGGACTGACCTGGAAGGAGAACCGATGTTTTTTATAGACATGGGGTGCAAAGGGAAAATCATGTCCGTGGCGGAGGTTGCGGGCGGGACTTCCGGAGAAGATATATGCCTTGAAGACATTTCCGTGCTCAACGACATATATGCCGTAGTCATGTCGGATATCTTTACGGTCTCCGGTGAAAAGGAAAAGAGCGTTCTTATGATGAAGGCTCACGAGATTCTGACAGGCAGGCAATGAATACGGTATCTTTCATATCAGGCAGGCTCAAAGCCAGATCTTCCCTGGCTACGGTATCTGTGGCAATCAGTGCCCTGGTCATGCTTCTTGCGCTTTTCGTATCTTCAGGATTCCGTTCGGCCATAATGGGATCCATAGTCGCCGTTTCCGGGGACGTGGCTGTAATGTCGCCTTATATGGACATGATGAATGAAGGACACAGCGTGAGATGCACGCCCGGTTATCTCCGGCTTTTGGAAGAGTGTCCCGGAGTGAACCATGTGTCCGCCGCAGTTTACAGGGCTGGCGTGATCAGAGGGGCCGATGGCATATCGGGAATGATTTTCAAAGGAGTGGATTCGACTTACGATTTCAGCGTGCTTTCTGAAAGGATGGTGTCAGGGGATTTTCCGGATTTTTCATCGGCGCGCATATCCACTCAGGCCGCCATACCTCTTTCACTGGCTGAAGAGGCTGGCCTCGTGCCGGGGGATTCGTTTACGGCCTATTTCATAGGTGAAGAAGTCAGGGCGAGAAAATTCAAGGTTTCCGGGATTTACCGTTCTCCCATCGAGGAAAAGGAGGGCAATTTCGTTTTTTCGGATATCAGGAACCTGCAAAGGCTCAACGGATGGGACGGGGAGTCTGTGTCGGCCATAGAGATATTTGTTGAAAAAGGGGAGGAGCCTTCCGAGGTTGCGGCAATGGTTTCGCACACCGTTTTTGAATATTCGGAGGAAGGAGGCCCGTCTTCGATAGTATATGAAACCAGGAACCGTTTTCCGTCGGTTTTCGGTTGGCTCGACCTTCTTGACATGAACCTGTACGCCATATTGCTGCTGATGTTTATAGTTTCAGGTTTCAACATGGTGTCGGGCGTGTTGATCATACTTTTTGAAAACATGTCTTTCATCGGCATGATGAAGGCCTTGGGAATGCGCAGCATGGCGATTGCGAAAGTGTTCATGCACAAGGCTTCCCGGATAGTGCTTGCAGGCCTTGCCATAGGCAATGCGGCGGCCTTTGCCATCGGACTGCTGCAGCGTTGCACGGGGTTCGTCGGGCTCAATCCTGAAAACTATGTCGTTGACAGGGTGCCTGTCGAGTTCGACTGGGCTGATATCCTGCTTCTGGATGCCGGAGCATACATCGCGATAATGCTTGTCCTGCTTATCCCTTGTGCATTCATTTCGAAAGTGGATCCGGCGAAGACGGTTAAGATGCTATGATGTTTTGCCTGTAGCCGTTTTTCCGGCATATTCTTCATATTTCCCGAGCACCTTGTCGATGTAGTTTATGGTTTCTTTCCCATTGAAACGCCCCCTTTTTACATATTCGCCAGTGTAGTATTCCTCCTGAGACATCAAAGGGATGATTCCTGCCACTTCTTCCCACGAATCAGGGTTTTTCCCGAGCGATTCGGCAAGCCTGCGGCAATCTTCTATACGGCCTTCGCCTGCATTGTAGGCTGCCAGGGTGAATCTTACAAGGTTGGCGGAGTCGGTAATCCCCCAGTCTTTCATGAGGTTTTCAAGATATTGCAGATGCCGGGTGCCTGCATCTATGTTGTTGCGCGGTGATGAAAGGTCGTGTATCCCGTATGCCGCTCCAGTGGCGGGCCTTACCTGCATCAGGCCGATTGCCCCTCTTCGGGACAGCGTGGCGTTTATGAACATGGATTCGTTGTAGATAACTGATGAAAGCAGTCTCCAGTCCCATCCGAGCCTCCTGCTGAATTCTTTTACAAGGCCGTCATACGGTGAAATGCTTCCTGTACGGCGGTTCCCGAAAAAATTGTCGTGCAGCCTGCCGTAAGTCCCGTTGCTTTTAATCCTGGAAATCCATTCTGAAAGTCCCCTGAACGTGGATATGTCGCTGCCGTCCATAAGCCATACGGATTCGTTTGAAAAACCGGCTATCGGAAGGCTTCCTCCCCCCGTGTGCGCATTTATGCTGTCGGCGGGAACGTTTGTGATGAGGAGGTCTATAGCGCCTTTGTTGGAAGCAACGGCTGCCGAATCAGTCCGCATGGGGTGTCTTGCGTTGATGATGTGTATGTGGCAGTGCATGTCTTTTTCAAGAATGCCGGCAAGGGCATAATTGAAACCGCTGTCCTCCTCTTCGTAGGGAGCGCTCCGTATGTCCATCAGGCAGATGAGAGTGTCCCCGGACAGGCCTTTCCAGTAGTCTTGAGGCGGTTCAGGGCCGCGTTTTACCGTTATCAGGAATAAGGGAAGGCAGATGGCGGCTGTTATCAGTGCTTTTGTGCTTTTTCTCATTTGTCGGCAGGCGGCAATGTTTCGCTCTTTGGAATCCTCTTGTAAGGCTGGGTGTAGAACGGCCAGAATATTCCCACCTTGAAGGACATCGGACTGCGGATGTATCCGTAAGTCGAGAAATAGTCGCTTCCATGTTTGTTCTCGCCTATGTTCAACACCTTGATGAATATGCACGCCCTCTTCCACTGTATGTTCACGAAGACGTTTATATAGGGGTCGGTGCCTCCTATCATTTCCTTGTTCTGGCTCTGGAATGTGCCGAGGGCTGGATTGTATGCCGGAGAATACCATTTTGTCGTAAACGTTCCTTCGGCTCCGGCCTGTATCGTCATCACGTTTTTCTTTACAGGAAATTCGAGATAGTATCTGAGATTGACGGCAAGCATCGGCAGAGGCAGTACGTTTTTGTCCGAAGACAATTGGAACAGAACCCTGTTGTCGAAATGGAACAGCCATAACTTGAAGTCTTTCTGCAAGTATGCGCTCATGACACTTATAGGCTTGTCATGTTGTCTTACGATTCCGAGGGTGTCGTAAAATATATGGTTGGCTATCAGGCTGTATCCGAAAAACGCCTTCATTTTGTATTTCGGAATGTCCAGATGCCCTTCTATCTTGGTTTCCGACCTCTTCGTAAAATTGTTGCTCCATCTGTAATGGTTGGAACTGTAGTATTGTTCATAGAACCAAGGGTCTTTCAGCGTCTGGGAAAATCCGGCCCTTAATGAAATCGGAGAGGATTTGTCTTTGAACGGGTAAAATGAAAATTCGGCGTTCGCCCTTACATCCAGGTCGTTGCTGGTGTAGCCGGCAAAATTGTATTTGACGAATGCGTCCCATCCGAAGTATTTTTTATATGTACCCCTGGCTCCTGCGTAAAAATAGAATGTGTTGAAGGTGGTGCTGGACGGGCCGGTCACATAGTCTTTTTCGTCAAAAAGATAGTATTGCGACATTTTATATCCCACTCCGGCGTCTATCCTTGATACGATTGCATCGTCCGCCCACGGTTGCAGCCGGATGTACAGTTTGTTGTCGAATTTGGCAACGCGCATGGAGTCGTATGTGGTTGTAGGGTTCAGGTAGAAAGCATTGTTGTAAAATGCCCTTTGTTCGGCATCGCTGAGGCTGATCTGGTCTCTGTATGTGCGCCGGTATGCCGTGTATTCATTGCTCATGCCGATGAATGCGGTAGTGACATTCCCGTTGATTGCGGCATCGGTCAGAGAACTGTCCGGTGCGGCTGAAGAAACAGTGTCTGCGGCAGCCATTGCCGTGGTGTCGGCTGGAACCAGGGTGGTGTCCGCCGCGAATGTGCTGTCGGCGGTTCCGTACCTTGCAATGCTGTCCTGCATCTTCTTCAATTTCCGTTTTTCCTTTATCTTGTCGATGAATGTGAACGGAATCCTTAACGACTGGTCAATGAATACGGTGTTTTTCCTCGTTTCCGACGATGCGGAGTTCAGCCATACGGCTATTTCCCTCGGCTCGACCAAAGTGTCTGTAATAAGATAACTGTCGCGCAATCCTCCGTTTTCCGTCCTCTTGGTGCGGTTGAAGATATACCCTGCGTGCATCAGGTATTTTTTTCCGACATAGTTTCCAGCAATAACGGCAGTCCTGTTGTCGGTGGCCTCGTTCATAAGGATGCCGTTCCCTCCGAATCTGTGGTATTCCAGCATGATGTTCAGTTCCGGAGTTATGTTCTGCGTGGCAAGAATCTTTATGTTGGACTCTTCCTTGTCCCTGTTCGCGAGCAGGGTACCGGTATATTGCAGTTCTACGTAAGGCGTCTTGGTATTGTACATCGGGAGCGATTCCGGACTGTAAGTGTATGGGATGTAATAGTCGAAAAATTTCGCGTCTTCATCGCTTTCTCTCAGAAAGTAGTTGGTCCTCATCACGGGCGAGCCGAATACTCCGAGATAAATGCCGTCCACATCGTTTTTCAAAAACGGCAGGTCGTAATAATGGTAATTGTAAGTGGTGTCCAGCGGAAACAGATAAACGTTGTTGAAATCCCTGTCGTGAGTCCAGGTCAATATCCTTTTATACCACAGCGAGTCCGGAAATACATACGTTTCGAGTACCCTCGGGGTATTTTGGATGATGCTGTCCTTTACCGCCTTTATGCTGTCCCGTCGGTACATGCGTATTTCCGCCTTTGTCAACTGCCTCCCTGTCGGTATAGGCATGCCGAGAGAGTCGAGCGACCGTCCGAGGGAGTCTATTGAATGTCCGAGCGTGTCTATGAAGCGTCCGATGGAATCCCTGACAGGCCTCCCGAGCGTGTCCCTCATCAGTTTTGCCGAGTCAACGGGAGGCGCATATATCGGAAGCGAGTCGGCAACGGCGGACGAATCCGCAACGGCGGAAGTGTCTGCCGTTATGGAGTCTGTTGCGGTTAATGAATCGATCTGCGGCAGAGCGGCCTCCGTAGTATCCCTGTATGCCCCATAATAAGTCTTGCGGAAGCCGTCCCTGGCTTCGCTTCCTGTAACGTTAATGGTAACTGCAAGTATTGCAGCGGCGGCTATTGATATGAATACTCTCGAGGCTTTCATCTTTTATAGCATCTTGATGCCCATTCCGTCCATTTCGGCTATCGCTTTTTCGTGGCCGTCTTCGTCCACATACGCCAGGGCGTCGGTGAGAAGGCAGACTTCATAACCGGCGGCCAGCAGGTCGCTGCATGTCGCTTTGATGCAATATTCCGTTGCGATTCCGCTTACATATACCCTGCGGACTCCAAGTTCCTGCAATTTGTCGTCGAGTGTTTCTCCCGAGGTGTTCGCCCCTTCAAATCCGGAATACTGTTCCGTGCCGGCATCTTCTCCTTTGTAAAATGTAAGTTCTTCTGTCGCGTATCCCGCAAGCCCTTCTTCTATTTCGGCGCCACGTGTACCAGTTATGCAATGCATGGGCCATATTCCTCCGTAATCCTTGAACGAGGAGTGGTCTGCAGGATGGTGGTCGCATACGAACAATACCGGCATTTCAGGATGTGCCTTTATGAAGGCGCGTGCGGCAACTGCCGCTTTCTGGCCGTTGTGGCAGGCCATTGTCCCGTCAATGAAATCATAGAGCATGTCAACTACGACATGGGCCGATATCGCTTTTGAATCTATTTCTTTTATTATGTTGTCCAGCAGTCCCATTTTCGTGTCGTACAGGGTGTCGGAAATATCGACTTTGTAATAATGCGGGTTGATAAGCCTTTTTTCACTGGCGCCGAGCCTTGACAGGTTTTCAAGGTAGTATGTCCTTTTGTCGTCGAGGCTCCTGCGTTCCATGACAGTCTTTCCGCCGTCTATCGCTTTTTCCTGAAGAGGCTTCGCTTTGTATGTGCCTTTATAGAAGGTGGTGTATTTGTTGCTGTCATATTCGTCGCGGATGGTAATGGTTTCCCCCCGTTCGATTTTCCTGCTGAGGGAATCCCCTCTGATGCAGGTTACGTCCGCCCTGAACAGGCCGGCCTTGGCGATGCGGTATGTTATCTGAAAGCCGGGGTTGATGAGTTTTATCTTGTCCTCGGAGCGTTTCAGTACCGGCTGATGGTCTATTTCAACAAGTTTATAGACATTCCCGAAGCACGGGTTGTTCTTTGCCGTGGCGATTGCATCGCCTACTCCGTAGCAGTCTATGCGCGCCCCCTGTTTTTCCAGGTCTGAAATCAGGTATTCGTCCAAAGAGTTGGTGGCGAATATCTTGCATCCTGTCATGCCGGCACGGTCGAGCATCTTCCGGCATTCGATTGAAAGGTAGGCGAGGTCGCCGCTGTCAAGTCTTACACCGTATCCGTAGGGGTAATCGTTGTCTATGCCGTTGGCCCTGAATGCCTTGATGGCATTGCGTATGCCGCATCTGAGTGTGTCGTATGTGTCAATCAGCAGGGTCAGGCCTTCGTGCATGTGTGTCTTGATATATGTGTCGAATGCCCGGAACTCGCCTTCGACGCTGCATCCGAAAGACGAAATGAAACTGTGGGCCATCGTTCCTGTGGATGGTTTTCCGTAAAGGACTTCCGTCAATACGTTCGATGTGCTGGCGCAGCCTGCTATGACCGCCGCTTTTGCTCCGTAAGTCGCCGCCCACGGCCCGTGCGCCCTCCTTGAACCGAATTCACTGACCGGCTTGGAAGTGGCTCTTGTCACCCTGGAAGCCTTCGTGGCCACGGCCATCTGGTGGTTCATGATGCAAAGCATCGGTGTTTCAAGCACCTGTGCCTGTACCAGCGGCGCCTCCACTATGATTACCGGCTCTTTCGGGAACGCTATTTCGCCTTCTTTCATCGCATATATGTTGCCGGTGAATTTCATGGCGGACAGGTATTTGCGAAATTCGGCATATTCGTCCCCGGGAAGGAATTTTTCAAAAAAACTTTCAGGCATGTTGCCGAGGCTGTTGACCATCTCAATGACTTCATCGGTCCCGCTTACCACCGCCCAGTTGTTGTTTTCTGGTGCAGTACGGTAAAACAGGTTGAAAACGGCGCGCCTTTCGGCATTCCCGCTTTCAAAGAATGATTTTCCCATTGTATATTGGTACTTGTCGGAGCAATAGGCGTTATTCAGCATCATAATATTTTTTAAAAATGCAAATATAAGA
>JADIMA010000024.1 GCA_017694945.1 Candidatus Merdivivens pullicola
CGAAGGAAAGTCCTGAAAAAACTGAAGAAATAATCCTATCTTTGACATCAGATGTCAGGACAAATCTTCAAACATCAGGACTTTGATGAAATAGTATAGTAAAATCTGTAAACAAATTTCAGGACGAGTCACAAGGCTTGTCGGCGTGCTCACATCGAGACGTAGGCACGGTTTTACATCGCATTGCCTGCTCCCGGAGCCGGGCTGGTTCCTGTGCCGGAACCGGTATTCACCAGGTCGTTGTTCACGATGCTGCGCTGCGTTTTGCGGACTATCTGTTTCATGTTGCCGAAGTTGTAGGAGATACCTATCATGAAGTACCTGTTGTCGAATACAATGCTGTCCGTGCTTTGCAGGTATGGGGTGGAGACCGTATTGCCCATTTTCATGGAAGCCTCAAAGAAGTTTATCGCACTGAGGGAGATGTCGAGTTTCCCGTCAAAGAACGATTTGTTCAGCGCGAGACTGTAAAAATAATTTCCGTAACCTTTGCCTTGCAGGTTTATGCTCGGGAAGAAATAGCCGCCGTTGGCGCTTAGCCTGAATCCGTATTTGAAACTCTGCTGGGCCCCGAGGTACAGATTGCCAGTCCAGCCCCTGTTGTCCAGGCCTTCGGTGTATTCGTTCGCTGCACTTCCGGAAAAACTTATCCAGTTTATATTGCCGTTGAAATATATCCTTGTGTTCTGGCTCGGGTTCCAGTAGGCGTAAGCCATCAGTCCGGCATTCCTGCTGCGGCCGACATTGCCGTAGGTGTTGTTGAGTACGCCTTCCGCGTCAACGAATTGGAAACTGCTGATGCTGTTGTTGGTAAAGCCGTACCTTAACGATGCATTCAATCCGTATTTCATGGAGAACAGGCTGTAATTCAGGGATACCGTATGGTTTTTCTCGGAAACTATGTCAGGGTCTCCGTAGGTTATTTCTGAATTGCCGGTGCTTTGTACGAACGGGTTGAGATAAGTTATACCCGGACGGCTGATGCGCATGTTGTAAGTAAGTTGCAGGCTTTGTGCCGGAGTAGGGGTCCACAGTATGGAGGCCGAAGGTACGATGTCGGTAAAATCCGAATTGAAATGCCGGTTTTCAGGAGCCGTGAAGCCTATCTTCTGCAAAGTCTCCTCGGCGCGCACTCCTGCCTTGAAGCCGAACTGCCCCAAAGTCACTGAATAATCTGCATATAGTGCGATTATGTGCTGTTCGTGGCGGTAACTCTGTGACGGGTATCCCGGATTTTCCGACCACTCCGCATTTTCCGAAGTCTTCACGAGGTTCTCTCCTTTGCTCGAATTCAGCCGGAATATGTATTTTGTCCCTGCTTCTATCCTGTGTTTTCCGGCAAACGGGAGCACGTAATCAATCTGTCCGGTGTGTTCCTGGGACGAAGCGTCGTTGGCGATTCTCGTATAGTCGTAAATGTCTATCATCTCCCTGTTTCCGGAAAAATGCGTGAGGGCGTATTCGGAGTTCAGGCCGCTCGGACTGTTGCTGTACATGTATGAAAAGGTGAGCATTTCTCCCGGGCGTTTCCTGAACATGTGCTGCCAGTCCATGCTGACGCTTCCGGAGCCGGCGAGCGTGGATGCCGTGCCTGTCTGCGTGTAACTGTAAACCGGATATGTGGAATAGAGCGTGTTGCTGATGCCGTACCCCGCTTTGATGTCGGCAAGATAAAGATTCCCGGACAATGTCAGCAGGTTGAGCGAATCGATGTCGTAACTCATTTCCAGCGAACCGAAATGCATGGGTGCCTCATTTGTCATGGTCTGTGTCGAAGAGGAATGCAGCCCGTTGTTGCTTTCGGAAGAAAAATCCCTTTCGCTTTCCGTGAAGATTTTCGGGTTTTTCATGTAGTTGAAGCCATAATTGGCGGAAATTGAAAATTTTCCCAGTTTTACGGCTCCGTATGCTCCTGCATTCGCGCTTCTGTTCCCGCCTCCGGCATTGAGGCTTACATTGTAGCCGTCGGCCCTTTTGGTATTCATGACGATATTGAGGATGCCTCCGATGCCTTCGGCGTCATATTTCGCTCCTGGATCGCTGATTACTTCGACTCGCTTTATGCTTTCTGCCGGCATGCCTTTCAGGATTTTCCCCGGTTGCGAACTGAACATGTTTGAAGGTTTGCCGTTTACGTATATCTTAAAACTGCCCTGGCCGTTCACCATGATGTTGTCATCGGCGTCCACAGTGACTCTCGGCACCTTGCGCAGCATGTCGAGCGCGTTGCTGGTCCGGGCGTCTGGGTCTTCCGATATTTTGTATGTGAGTTTATCGACCTCGGTCTTTACGAAAGGCACCTGTGCGCTTACTGTTGCCGCTTCAATAAATTCAGTGTCGCTCTGGATCGTGATTGTTCCCAGATCGGCGACAGGGGAGGCGTTGTCCACGTCGAACTCCAATGTCTTATCCATGCGGCCTATTGAAGTTATCAGCAAAGAATATTTTCCAGCCTCTGGAAGGCCGATTTCAAAATAGCCGTCAACGTTCGTGAGACTTGAAATGACATTCCCGTCAGGTTTCCTGATTACCAGTGAGGCCATAGGTTCTCCAACGCCGCTTAACGAGTCTTTGACAGTCCCTTTTACTTTATAAGGTACGGCTGCAAAGGCGTGAATGCTTAAAAATGCAAAGATTGAAATTAGTGTGAAGATTTTTGTGTTCATTATTATACGGCTTATAAAGGTTTTCTTGTTTATGCGGCAAAATTATTTTCCCCACTTTAATTCATCCTTGCGTGTTCCTTATTTTTACCTTAATTTCGTGGTAAAATTGAAAATATGGATGCCAACCTCGATTTGTTGAGAATGCGCAAGGTGTTCATCGTCGAAGACGAACCCGCGCTGCGAGATACTATAGAGACAGTTTTCAAGGATGCCGGTTTTGTGTCGGTGGCTTCCGCTTCAAGTGTCAGGGAGGCCTGCGAGGTTTTTGCGGAATCTCCGGGCGACATCGCCGTACTTGATGTGAACCTTCCGGACGGAGACGGGTTTTCACTCATGTCACGGCTCAAACGTATAAGAGAGGTGCCTGTCATATTTCTTACGGCAAGGGATGACCCTGATGATGTGGTTACGGGCTTTGAACTCGGAGGAGACGATTACATTACCAAGCCCTTCCTTCCCAAAGAATTGATAGCAAGGACTGTCGCCCTTCTCCGCCGTTGTTACCGGGAGGACGGACGCATTGTACAACTTGAAGATGCGATAGTTGATTTTTCAAGCGCGGAGGTGATCCGTGGAGGAGAGAGAATTCCCCTTACGGGCAAGGAACACGACATCCTGCTGATGTTGTATAACAATGCCGGAAGAGTAATTTCCATTGACAGGCTGTGTGAGGCGGTTTGGGGGGACAATCGTTATGGTTATGAAAATTCGCTGATGGCGCATATAAGGCACATCCGTGAAAAAATCGAAAAGGATCCGTCAAGGCCGGTGTCGCTGATAACGGTGAAAGGATTGGGATATAAATTAAAAATCTGAAAACATGCCGGGTAAGAGGAAAATGCTGGAAGAAATAGGCAACCGCCATCTCAGGAAAGAGTTCATACGTATATTCGTGCTGATATCCGCAGTATTCGTGATGAATATAATCCTGTATTTCTCCTTGTCGCTCAGCATGTCCGGCCTGTATGTCGAAACTTCCGGCAGTCCGGAGAGCATGGCGGATGATGTTTCTTCCGCCTTGTCCTGTGAAGGCGGTTCGTATATTCTTTCCGATGAATCCGCATCAAGGCTGGATTCACTTTTCGTATGGGGAATGCTGGTCTCGGATTTTACCGGGGATGTGGTATGGAGCCATAATTTGCCCGATACTGTTTCAAGGCATTACAGGATAAGCGACTTTGACAGTCTGGCTTCAATGAACATGGCCGGTTATCCCGTTTTCATGGCTTCGCATCCTGACGGGCTGGTGGTGTTGGGGTATCCTGAAGGCTCATATATCAATGTGCCTGTATCCCAACCTGTGGACAACATAGGCAGGATACGGAATACTGTCCTGATTTTTATCATAGTCGTCATACTCATATTGATTTTGCTGAGTGTGATATATGGCTGGAGTTCATACAAGGCTCTGAAGGGAATCGTGAAAGGAATAGACGACCTGTCGATAGGCAGGCCGGTGCATCTTAAGGATACAGGAAGGTTTTCTGCCATAGCGTCTTGCGTAAATACGGCCTCGGACAGGCTCCAGGGCTATTCAGCGCATCGCAAGAAATGGATAGCGGGAGTGTCGCATGACATACGCACTCCGCTGGCAATCATTCTCGGCAAGGCTGACAAGGCCGGCGACTCCGATATCAAGTTCCAGGCGGTGCGCATACGGGAACTCATCAATGACCTTAACATGTATTCTGCATTGGAGTTCAGCGAGGCCATTGACAAAAAGCGTTTGAGGATGTCGGCTTTCGTGCGCAATACGGCGGCGGATTTTCTCAATGCGCTTCCTGAAGAATATTCTTTGTCTGTGAACATAGACGAGGCGGCGGAAAACAAGTACATAAACGGAGATACGCATCTTCTGCAGCGTGCGCTTTACAATCTCCTGTATAATTCAATAGTACACAACGCCTCAGGTTGTGATATGTCGGTGTCGCTCGGGGTTTCCGGCAAAAAACTGAAACTTGTAGTTTCCGACAACGGCACCGGGATTTCTCCGGAAATATTGAAAGAACTCAATCTCAGGTCATTGTCCGGTACGAAAATTCCTGATGAAAATATTCGCGGGGCTCATGGCCTCGGTCTGTACATAGTTGCCGAAATCATCCGCCTCCACAAAGGGACGGTGATGTATTCCAATGTTGTCCCGAAAGGTTTCAGGACAGAAATATTGTTGTGAGTTATGGAAGATTCTGACAGAGTGGAAATGATTGTCCCCGATGTTGAAAAAGAACTCGGGCTGCCATATTCGGAGGGCGGGGTAAGGGCCGGTTTCCCGTCTCCTGCCGAGGATTTCATGCCGAGGCACATAGACCTTAACAGGGAACTGATAAAGCATCCTGCTTCGACATTTTATGCCAGGGTTTGCGGTGAAAGCATGACGGGGGCCGGGATAGGCGATGGCGACCTTCTTGTAATAGACAGGTCTGTAGAACCGTATGACATGTGTGTGGCTGTTTGCTTCATTGACGGGGAATTTACGTTGAAGCATGTGAAAAAAGATTCCTGCGGTTTGCTGCTGCTGCCAGCCAATCCGAAATTCAAACCGATTCCCGTGTCCGAGGACGACCAGTTTACGGTATGGGGAGTTGTAAGATACGTGATTAAAAAACTTTGACGAAAAATGTACGGGCTTGCCGACTGCAACAATTTTTTCGTTTCATGTGAAAGGCTTTTCCGTCCGGATCTGAACGGGAAGGCAGTCGTAGTGCTCAGTAATAACGATGGATGCGCGATAGCAAGGAGCAACGAAGCCAAGGCTCTCGGAATCAAGATGGGACAGCCGTTTTACCAGTTTTCGCACCTTGTTTCTTCCGGGAAAATCACCGTTTTTTCTTCCAACTTCATGTTGTACGGGGACATCAGCCACAGGGTGCATGCTACATTGCGCGAAGCGGTGCCTGCGATAGAGATATATTCGATAGACGAGGCTTTTTTGGATTTGTCGGGAATACCGGACGAGCGTCTTGATAGTCTCGGACACTATCTTAACAGATTGTGCATGAGGAATGTCGGGATTCCTGTAAGCGTGGGCGTGTCGCATACCAAGACTTTAGCCAAGATTGCATCCAGACTCTGCAAGCAATATCCCAAATTGCGCGGGGCCTGTTTTATGAAGCGTCCCCAGGATATAGAAAAAGTCCTGCGCAAGTTTCCGGTCGGAGACGTGTGGGGCATAGGCCGCCGTTATTCCGAAAGGCTTCAGCGCCGCGGCGTGGCTACGGCCTATGATTTTGCTTCGCTTCCGGAAGAATGGGTGAGGTCGCAGATGGGGCTTTCGGGACTTCGTACATGGCTTGAGTTGCATAGTGTGCCGTCGATAAGTTTCGGCGAAGACCCCGAGCCGAAAAAACAGATATGCGTTTCAAGGAGTTTCGCCCACGAGATAACCGACAAGGAAGAGTTGTACGAACAGCTTTCACAGTTCGTCGCCATGGCTTCCGAGAAACTCCGCAAGCAGGGCAGCGTGGCTTCTGAGATGAATATTTTTCTGTTGACCAACCGTTTTAAGGATACGGAGCGCGAATATAGCAGGAACCGTATCGAAAGGTTGGAACCTCCGACATCCGATACTTTTGCTGTTTTGAAGACGGCCCGCTATGCTTTCGACAGAATCTATGACGGACATATTCCGTTTAAAAGGGCGGGGGTGGTGTTTTCCGGTATCATTCCTGAAAATTCTCTTCAGATGTCTTTGTTTGAACCTGCTTCGGCGTATGGAGGGAACGATAAACTTATGTCGGTGATAGACAGCATAAACAGGAAAGAAGGAGCGGGGAGCGTGGTTTTTGCTTCCCAGGGTTTCGGCGGAGTGAAAATGAACCGCGAACACCTTTCGCCGCAATATACGACGAAATTTGACGATATTTTAAAGATTAAAGTATGAGCAAGGAAAATTGGAAGCCCGGGACGATGGTCTATCCACTCCCGGCGGTTTTGGTCAGTTGCGGGGCTTCCCGTGAGGAATACAATCTTATAACCGTGGCATGGACGGGGACGCTTTGTACCGAACCGCCGATGTGTTACATATCGATAAGGCCGGACAGGCACTCTCACGGCATAATAGCGCGTACCGGGGAGTGCGTCATCAATCTTACGACTGTTGCTCTCGCACGGGCTACCGACTGGTGCGGAGTCAAATCGGGCCGTGACTATGACAAGTTTGCGGAGTGCGGCCTTACTCCGTCGCCTTCAGCCGTTGTATCGGCGCCGTCCGTCGCCGAGTCTCCTGTATCCATTGAATGCCGTGTGAACAGAATCGTGCCTCTCGGCTCTCATGACATGTTCATGCTGGATGTCGTGAATGTGGCGGTTGACTCGAAGTACATAGACGCTTCCGGGAGTTTTGACATGCAGGCGGCCGGTCTGATCTCCTATTGCCATGGAGAATATTTTTCACTCGGCAAGGTTCTTGGCTTCTTCGGCTGGTCTGTCTGCAAAAGGAAGGATGTCAGGCGCCGCAGATGATTCTGGGGCATGGTTCCTGTACCGTTTCGCAATCATGAACTTGCCTTGCGGGACATGGCAATAGCCTCCGGGGTTCTTGACGAGATAGTCCTGATGGTATTCCTCGGCGTTGTAAAAATTCTGCAAAGGCATGGTCTCTATCGCAATAGGTGCAGTGTAGTCGTGCGAAAGCCTTTCCAGGGCATCGCGGATTACGGTTTCATCGGCCGGATCCGTATAATAGATTCCGGTACGGTATTGCCTTCCCCTGTCTTCTCCCTGCCTGTCGATGCTGGTCGGGTCGATTATTTTGAAAAACAGTCCGAGAAGGTCATTCAGCGGGACCCGTTCCGGATCATAGCGGACTTCCACGCATTCTGCGGCATCCGTGTCGCCTGTACACACTTCCTGATATGACGGTGATGCCTGCCGGCTGTTGGCATAGCCTACGGTGGTTTCAAGCACCCCGTCAATCATTTTCAGGAAATGTTCGGCTCCCCAGAAGCATCCTCCGGCGAGATAAACGGTCTTTTTCATTATTTCTGGCGTGCGTATGCCGATACCTGCCCGTTTCTGGTGACTTTAAGCGTGTCTGCCGTAAGGCTGGCTACAACGAGCGTGTCTGTGAATTCGATGGTCTGGCTGTTTCCCAAACTTTTGCCTTTTAGGAAAATCACATTGCCGATTTTGTCCCATGTCTCATATTGCAGGGTCGCCATGTTTATAGACTGTGCAGTGCCGTCTTCCATTAAAGATATGCCCTGGAACTGTTCCGGCATTCCTGGAACCGGTTCCACCCAGTTGCCTGTTATTTCCACTGACGGCATGCCGTTCTGACTCTCAATGACAGGTTTGAATACATAAGAGTCGGCAAGGTCTCCTTTTATTTCGTTCTTTTCATTATCGAGCCATTTCAGCATTCCTTCGGCCACTTTGATATAAGTAGTGTCGTTTTCATTGGAAACGAGGGTCAGCATGTCTGCTTCGGCTGTGAATTTTCCTGCTTCCCTGTATGCCGATGCACGCTCGAGATATTCTCTTTCAATAATATATGTGTTGCCGCTGTCCAATATTATTGTGGTACTTATCCCGGGGCAGTCTGCTGCTGGCATGATTGCGTGGTATGTTCCGAGAAAATCGGTCTGCGTGCCGGATGTGCTGCCGTTGCAGCCTGTCAGAGCCATCGCAGCCATCGCCATTGCGACAGTTGCGTAAAAAATCGAATTTGTTTTCATGTTGCTGTTTTTAATTGTTGCTGCAAAAATACGCAGAAGCCGAGAGCAATGCAAATGAATTTATTCGATTTGCATTGCCGGGGCGCAACAGTATTTCTGACCGTAAGGTCAAAAATACGAAAAAAATGTTTTGGATTTATTCGTAAATCCTATATCTTTGCACTCCCAACTCAACGCGGAAATAGCTCAGTTGGTAGAGCATCAGCTTCCCAAGCTGAGGGTCGCGGGTTCGATTCCCGTTTTCCGCTCAAGCAAGGTCGCTGCATCCGAAGGATGTGGCGACTGTTTTTTATTTCGGGAAGGTGCCCCCGAACAATTCACTTCTCCGGCAAAGAATTAGGCGGGGTGGACATTTGGGGTGATGAAATCGTTGTAATGTATTGAAATCCATATCTTTGTAAAGATTTTTACTGATATGGTTAAAAAAATGCTTTTTCTGTGGGTCAAAAAATGTGGTCAGGAATGGCCTG
>JADIMA010000025.1 GCA_017694945.1 Candidatus Merdivivens pullicola
GATGTTCTGTATCCAGTAAACCAGTGAAAATGCCGTCCCCAGTTTGTTTTCCGGGATGATTTTCGGAAGTGACGGCCACATCGCGGCAGGCACGAGTGAATATCCCAATCCGAGTATCGCGATTGCAATGAAGCCGAAAGCGGGAATTCCGGGAGCGAATGCGACCATCAGGTGTGACAGCAGTATCATCGCCGAGCCAATGATCATGATTTTCGTCCCCTTTCCGACTTTGTCCACAACGGCTCCGAACAGGGGTGCGAACACGAGCGTGAAAAACGGAATCATTGCCACCATCAGCGAGGCGGTGCCGCTTTCAATGCCGAACCTCGGGATGAGTATCGCCGTGGCGAATTTCCTGAATGAAATCACACAGCAGTAGAAAGTCACGCACAGCAGGGATATGAGTATGAAATGTTTGTTTCCGATGATTTTCAGTACATCCGAAAACTTGAAGCGGTCGTTCGGATCCGGGGTTGTGTCTTCTTTGGTTTTCCCTTTGTGTCCGGCCCGGTAATCTATGGCGACAAAAAGAGCCCATAACACGAGCCCTGCCATGATGAGCGTCAGGCCGACATGGGCGGGCCGGGAGGTTTCCGCGAATGGAATGTAGCCTTCAAGGTTGACGATGCGCGGCACGGTTATGAGAGCCGCAGCCGTTCCAAGCCTTGCCAGTGCCAGTTGCAGTCCCATGGCGAAGGCGATTTCCCTGCCTTTGAACCATTTCGCTATAGAACGGTTTACGGCTACGCCGGCTATTTCGCTGCCAAGGCCGAACATGGCGCATCCGGCATATGCCAGTGCCAGCGACGGTTTTTCAAAAAAACGGGAAAGCCACGCTGCAGCTCCGCTTGAATCAAATGCTCCTGAAATCGCGTAGGTTATGAGCGATGCTCCGCAAACCATGAGCCCTACGAAAATTGAACCGGTAATCCTTACTCCCCATCTGTCAAGCAGCATTCCGCAGACTATGAGGCCTCCGAATATGCAGAGCAGCGAATATGCACTTCTGAAAAAACCGTAATCCGCCATTGACCATCCGAGAGCCACGTTTTCGGGATTCTCGAACTCCTGGCTGATAGTTGAAAAGATATCATCGAAAAAATACGATGCGAACATCGGAATGGAAAGGGATACGAGCACTATCCATCTCAGATTGCCCGTATCCCTGAAAAAACCGGATATTTTCTTTCCCATGCCGGAAAAAACGAATTATACTATTTTTCCGCGATATTAGGGAGTTCAAGCCCGTATTTCTTCTTTCGGTCTTCGTTCTTGAGCAGGAAACTCAGAATGAATGCGAATACTCCGAATGAAGAGAAAATAATCATTGGGGCAAGGTAGCCTTCTGTCGCCTGGAGTACTTTTCCGATAAGCAGCGGCACGAGGCACAATCCTATGTTCTGCACCCAGAATATCAGGCAGTACGCGCTGCCGAGTATTTTTTCGTCAATAATCTTAGGCACGCTCGGCCAAAGTGCCGCAGGTACGAGCGAGAAACTTACTCCAAGTACGGCGATGAGTGTTATGGCGAACCATTTCTGAGGGTAGAGCGGAAGTACGAATGCAAAGCACATGTGGCATGCGAACATGATTATCGCTCCAAGCATGAGCATGGTCGCTCCCTTGCCTTTCCTGTCGAGGAAGATTCCCAGAAGCGGTGTGAGGCACATTGCAAGTATAGGGAAGAAACTGAACAGCTGCGAGGCTGTGGCATTATCGACGCCCAGCGTGACTTCCAGATAGTTCGGCGCGTACCTCTGGAACGGGAAGATGGCGGAATAGTAGAGCACGCAGAGCAGTGCTACGAGCCAGAACATTTTGCTGGAAAATATTTTTCCGAGATCTTTGATATGGAATTCGTCTTCAGGCGATTTTTCGGAAGTCTCCATTCCTGCCGCAACAAGCTGCTTGTCGAATTTGGAGTCCATCACCGAGAATACGATGTAGTTGATCAGTCCTATGAGAAGCAATGCCGTACAGAAAGCGACAGGTGCCACTACGGAATGGTCGAATTTGTCTGAAATGATAGGTGCCAGCCACATTACGGCAAACACGCCGAGACGGGCTATTGCCATCTCAAGTCCCATTGCCAATGCCATTTCCTTGCCTTTGAACCACTTGGCAATTGATTTGGAAACCGTGGTGCCGGCCATTTCACAGCCGCAGCCGAAAACCATGAAGCCGAGGGAGGCCATTTTCGCGCTGCCTGGCATTGCAGTCCACCAACTGTCAAGCCATCCGCAGAAGGCTGTGGCCTGGAACCATTCGGTCACTCCGATGAACTTTATGCTCGCTCCCACTACCATCAGCGATGCCGAGAGCAGGCCGGTGAAGCGGATACCCATCTTGTCCAGAATGATTCCTGCCAGAATCAAAAATCCGCATACGTTCAGGATGTATTCGGATGCGGCATATGTACCGAATGTGCTGCTGTTCCAGTCAAGTGCGGCCTCTACAGTGGATTTGAGAGGGGACATGACATCCACGAACATGTAGGCGAAAAACATCATCAGTGCGATGAGAATCAATGCCGCCCAACGCGCGACAACGCTGTCGTTGAGCAATTTGGTAACTTTTTCTTGCATCAGGTTGTTATTTTTAAATGTTACAAAATTAATAAACTTTTCATTCAGCGTTTCAGATGACCAGCCTTTTAAGTTCCTTGGCGTATTTTTTCTTGAGCGACGATATCTTTATGAATTGCTTCATCAATGCGTCGAGTTTCCGGCTGTCTCCCTCTTTCTGTGCCTTGGATATTTCTTCCATCTTGTCCCTCATGATTGAGTCTATGACTTTGGACTTGTATATCAGCATGAGTTTGGGAATCGTCTCCGAGAGCGTGGTTTCTTCCGTCGGAAGGGTGTCGGCGAATTCCTTTATCGTGATGACATGCCTGTCGTAAAAATAGTCCAGCACTTCTTCGGCTACGGCTTCTTCGGGGTGGTGCATGAAATAATTCGCTATTTCTTTCCCGTACATGGGCGCGTTCAGGAAATATTCGTCGTATATCCTCCGGTACAGCGGATTTTTTATCTGAAGTCCGTCTTCATCCATCGAATTGCGGATGTAATCGGCGACTGTTATCGTGAAGTCCGGTTTTTCCGGGTCGTAGTCGATGGCTCCGGGATGGAACCGGAGTTCTTCGTTCCCGAACTTGACAAGGTAATATGCGATTTCCTTTTCGCATGGGGCGAAAAACCGGTCATTGATTAATTCCGGAGCGGCCGTCGCCGTCCTTTCCGTATAAGTCGTTGCCTGGCCTGCCGTGGGGCCGGCGTTCTGTCTGGCCTGCCGTGAACTCTCTTTCTCTTTTCTGGCTTCGCGGATTTCCCTTACTTTGTTGAATACGAGATCCGGTTCTATTCCGAATGTCCCTGCACATCTTTCCGAGTAGAGCGAGCGTGTTATTGCATCCGGGATTACGGCTATGCTTGTGGATATGCTGCTTATTAATTCTGCTCTTTTTCTCGGGTCGTCCCCCGCTTCGGCAAGCAGCAGCGAGGCTTTGAAATCTATGAAATCCTGTTCGTGTCCGGTTATGAAGGCTTCAATCTCTTCCTTTGTGTGTTTCATTGAGAATGAGTCTGGATCGTCTCCGTCCGGGATTAGTACGATCTTTACATTCATTCCTTCCTCAAGTATGAGGTCTATGCCTCTCAGGGATGCTTTGATTCCGGCGGAGTCCCCGTCGTACAGGATTGTTATGTTGGAGGTGAAACGGCGTATCAGTCTTACCTGTTCGGATGTGAGCGAAGTCCCGCTTGAAGCCACCACGTTTCCGATGCCTTTCTGGTGCATGGATATCACATCAAGGTATCCTTCGACAAGAAGGCACTTGTCTTTTTTTGCGATTTCGCCTTTTGCAAAATATATCCCGTACAAAGAACGCCGCTTCAGGTATATTTCGCTTTCGGGCGAATTGACATATTTTGCTATTGTCTTGTCCGCTTTCAGCGTCCTGCCTCCGAATGCTATCACCCTGCCGCTTATCGAATGTATCGGGAAGATTACTCTTTCGAAAAATCTGTCATACATCCCTGCACCGTTGTCTTTTTCGATGCTCAGGCCTGTGGCGGTAAGGAATTCCGGCTTGTAGCCGTTGGCGAGGGCCTTTTTTGTGAATGCGTCCCTTTGGGACGGAGAATATCCGAGACCGAATTTTTTTATGGTGTCTTCGCGCAGGCGGCGTTTGTCTCTGAAATAACTGAGTCCGACAGCCCTTCCCTCCGGATTTTCAAACAGCGTTTCCGAGAAATATTTCGCCGCGAATTCGTTTACAAGCATCATGCTTTCGCTTTTCATCCGGCTGGCTATTTCTTCGGCGGTCTCCTCTTTTTCTACTACTTCAATGTGATATTTGGCGGCAAGCCATTTGAGAGCCTCCGGGTATGAAAGGTGCTCGTGCTCCATGATGAAGTGTACGGCATCCCCGGCCTTCCCGCATCCGAAGCATTTGAAGATTCCCTTGCTCGGCGAAACAGAGAAGGACGGGGTTTTTTCGTCATGGAACGGACAGCATGCGACATAGTTGGCCCCCCTTCTTTTAAGGGTGACGAAATCGCTTATGACATCCACTATCTGAGCGGCATCAAGTATCCTGTCTATGGTCTCACGGTTAATCATCCGTATAAGTTCCGGCCATTCAGAAGTTCCTGAAGCCTACGGCCTGTCTGGCCGCTTTCAAGGTGGCTGCCGCGCTGGCGCGTGCCTTTTCCCGGCCGGCTGCCACTACCTTTGAAAGATATGCTTCGTCTGATGAAACTGCCTCGATACGTTCTCTTACAGGCCTTGTGAGCGTACAGATGTCTTCTGCCAGCTGTTTCTTCATGTCGCCGTACCGTATGCTGCAGTCATTCCATTTTTCCGTAAAATATGATACTGTATCCGGTGAAGATACGAGATTCATGATTGTGAACAGGTTCTGGATTACTTCAGGCATTGGCGAGTTTGGCTCGGACGGGCCGGAGTCGGTGACTGCCTTCATGACTTTCTTTCGGATGGTAGCCTCGTCGTCGCAGAGATAGATGGCATTGCCTTCGCTTTTCCCCATTTTTCCGCTTCCGTCCAGTCCCGGTACTTTTACAGGAGACTGGTTGCCGAAGTTGAACGATCGCGGTTCCTTGAACACTTCGACACCGTACAGGTTGTTGAATCTTCTGGCATATACCCTTGCTATCTCCAGGTGCTGTTCCTGGTCTTTTCCTACCGGCACATAATCGGCATTGTGGACGAGTATGTCCGATGCCATCAGGACAGGGTAGGTGAGCAGTCCGGCGTTGATGTTGTCCGGGTTTTTCCTGGCTTTGTCCTTGAACGACGCCGTCCTTTCGAGTTCGCCTTTATATGCGAGCATGTTGAGCAGGACATAGAGTTCGCATATTTCCGGGACGTCGCTCTGTACGAACAGGGCGCATTTTTCCGGATCAAGACCCGCCGCAAGGTATTCGGAAAGTATGATTTTCACGTTTGCATGGAAATCCGCCGGATGAGGGTGTGTCGTAAGCGAATGCAGGTCTGCTATGAAGAAATAGCAGTCATAGCCTTCCTGCATTTTTACAAAATTCCTCAATGCGCCGAGATAATTCCCAAGGTGCAGATGTCCGGTGGAACGTATTCCGCTAACTACTTTTTCCATAGGTGTCAGTCTTTGATGTTTTTGAGGATGTCTCTTATCTTTCCTTCTATTTCATCGCTGAGTTCGGTGTTGTCCAGAAGCATCTGCTTGACGGCTTCGCGTCCCTGGCCAATCTTGGTGTCGCCGTAACTGAACCATGAACCGCTTTTCTTGATGATGTCGTACTCTACGCCCAGGTCGATTATTTCGCCGACTTTGGATATGCCTTCACCGAATACTATGTCGAATTCCGCCTTTTTGAAAGGAGGCGCAAGTTTGTTCTTGACGATTTTCACTTTTGTGCGGTTGCCGAGTGCTTCTTCGCCGTCTTTGATCTGTGTGCTTTTCCTCACGTCAATCCTTACTGAAGCATAAAATTTAAGCGCGTTTCCGCCGGTGGTCGTTTCCGGATTGCCGAACATGACGCCTATCTTGTCCCTGAGCTGATTGATGAATATGCAGCAAGTGTTGGTCTTGCTTATGTTGGCCGTCAGTTTTCTGAGGGCCTGGCTCATGAGCCTTGCCTGCAGTCCCATCTTCGCGTCTCCCATTTCTCCTTCAATCTCTGCTTTTGGCGTAAGTGCGGCTACCGAGTCTATCACAATGATGTCTATCGCCCCTGAACGTATCAGGTTGTCGGTGATTTCGAGTGCCTGCTCGCCGTTGTCCGGCTGTGATATCAGGAGCGCATCCACGTTTACGCCCAGGTTTTTGGCGTAAGTGCGGTCGAATGCGTGCTCTGCGTCTATGATTGCGGCTATGCCGCCCTGTTTCTGGGCCTCGGCAATTGCATGTATAGCAAGCGTGGTCTTTCCGGACGATTCAGGCCCGAAAATTTCTATCACCCTTCCGCGCGGATAGCCTCCTATCCCGAGAGCGTGGTCCAATGAAATCGAACCTGAAGGGATTACGGATACTTCCCATTTAGGCTGCTCGCCCAACTTCATGATGGTTCCTTTTCCGAAATCTTTTTCGATTTTGTCTATTGTCGCCTGTAAAGCCTTGAGTTTCGCGGCGTTGATTTCGGGAACCCTGTCCTCTGCTTCTTCTTTAGCCATAATGAAAGTTTGTTTAATTAGTGTTACAAAGAAGTTGTATTGAAATTTTTCTTTTTTCAGTCAGGCAGCATGGCAGTCCTTTTCAAAAGGAAAATCCGCACATCCTCGAAAATACCTCATAAAATTTATGATATAAAATTTCAAAACAACTTTTAAAGTTTGCAAAGTTATCGAAAAAAATCCAAATTTGCACCATCGCACATCACTAATTGCAGTGCTATTTTATTTATATGTTAAAAAAACTGATTGGTAGCAACTTACAGGAATTGCAGGAGATAGCCTTGTCTTACGGGATGCCCAAGTTTTCCGGCAGGCAGATGGCTGACTGGCTGTACAAGAAGAAGGTGGGCAGCATAGAAGACATGACCAACCTGTCAAAGTCTTTCAGGGAGAGGCTTTCGAAAGACTATTGCGTGGGCGTGCCCTCCTGTTTGTCCGTGGCGGAGTCGAAGGACGGGACGAAAAAATATCTGTTCCCCGTAGAAAGCGGCGGTGCGGTTGAAACAGTGATGATTCCCGAATCGGATCGTGTTACATTGTGTGTTTCGTCCCAGAACGGCTGCAAGATGAACTGTTCCTTCTGCATGACGGGACGCGGCGGGTTCAGAGGGAATCTCACGGCGGCGGAAATAATATCGCAGTATCTGGGCGTTGATGAAATGGATCGGATTACCAATACCGTATTTATGGGAATGGGCGAGCCGTTCGACAATTACGAGGCGGTTATGCGTTCCATAGAAATCCTGACTTCGGACTGGGGGTTCGGATGGAGTCCGAAACGTATAACAGTTTCGACAATCGGCGTGCTGCCTTCCCTCAAACGTTTCCTTGATGAATCGAAATGCCATCTGGCCGTGAGCCTCCACAATCCTTTTTCCGAAGAGCGGGGAGAGATAATGCCGGCGGAAAGGGCATTCCCTGTCGCGGATGTCGTGGCGCTTCTCAAGCAGTATGATTTCAGCGGCCAAAGAAGAGTGAGTTTCGAATACACGATGTTTGCAGGTGTCAATGATTCCGGGAGGCACTGCAACGCACTTGCCGCAATGCTCTCGGGGCTGGAGTGCAGGGTGAACCTCATACGTTTCCACAAGATTCCCGAATCCCGGTTTTCTCCGTCTCCGGATGTTGTAATGGAGCGGTTCAGGGACAAACTCAATTCGCATGGGATACTTTGTACCATCAGGGCGTCGAGAGGGCAGGATATTTCTGCCGCATGCGGAATGCTTGCCGGGAAAAAGGCGTGAAAGTATTTTATCGTATGGCAAGAGGGAGGGAACCATATTGTCTGATAATTGTTTTGGCGGTGTTTCTGTCCATCGTCGGAATCTCCGTTCCCGTTTACGGCCAGGAGCGTCAGGATTCGGTTTCAGTGAATTCTCTCCAGGTGTCGGAAGGAAGCCCGGTGGTCGCCCTGGTGCTTAGCGGCGGGGGGGCGAAGGGCGCCGCTCACATCGGCGCTGTCAAATATCTGGAATCCCTCGGGTATGACTTCGATATGGTGGTGGGTACAAGCATGGGCTCCATCATCGGCGGCCTGTATTCCCTCGGTTACACGGGGGCAGAGATAGATTCGCTGATAAAGATGCAGGACTGGACTGTACTGATGAATGACCGCACTCCGAGAAAATACCTTTCATATACCAACAAAAAATACAGGGAGAAATTTCTTCTGTCTGTCTCTTTTGACTTCAAGGATCGTATTGATACGCTTATAGGACTGACGGATCCTGACAATCCGATGATAGGAGGGGCGTTTTTCCGGACTCTGCCTTCAGGCCTTGTGGCGGGACAGAATATTTTCAATCTTTTTACCGGGCTTTCTGTCGGCTATCAGGATTCCCTTGATTTCAATACTCTCCCGATTCCGTTTGCCTGCGTGGCGGCGGATCTCGTGAGCGGACAGGAAGTCGTATTTCACGAAGGGCATTTTCCTACTGCGGTCAGGGCGTCGATGGCCATCCCTGTGTTTTTTGCGCCCGTGAGGGACGGGGGCCGAGTCCTTGTCGATGGGGGGACCCTGAACAATTATCCGGTCGATGTCGCAAAGGAAATGGGGGCGGATATTATTATAGGTGTGGACGTGAGCGGAGAAAAGTCGGAATATTCCGAGATTAACAATGTCGGCGACATTCTCGGTGGCGTGATTTCGCTTATGGGAGATGTCAAATATGTTGAAAATGTTGAAAATACAGATATCTATATCCGACCGGAACTTTCCGGGTACGGGACAATGAGTTTTGACAGGGAAAGCATTGACACCATTGTTGACCGTGGATATGAGGCTGCGCTGCGGAAAGAAAAGGAATTGAAGGAGATGCTTGCGGAAATAAGGAGGGCCAAAGGCTATTCCGAAGCCTACTCCGGTGGCCAGCAGTTGAATGCCGCTCCGGCCGTGAACCTTTATTCGGATTCGATAATGCTTGCTTCCGTGTCCATATACGGAGTCAACAAGGCTGAACGTGCATGGTTGAAACGGAATATAGATCTTCCGTTATACAAAAACATAACAGGGGACGATATAGATGCCGCTATTAGCGGAATATACAGTACTGAGGCATTCAGTTCCGTAACATACGAACTTGTCGGAAAGTCCAATCCATACGAGATGAGGATTTTCTGTAAAAAAGGCAATGCGCATAAAATCGGTCTCGGGGCGCGTTTCGACACGGAAGAGGTGGCCGCCGTGCTTTTGAATGCCGGGTTCAACAGCAAGAAACTGACCGGCTCAAAATACGACCTTACGTTGCGTCTGAGCATGAATCCTTATTTCAGGTTCGATTATTCGTATGTCGCCCCGAAGGTTCCGAAATTGAATTTTTCCCTCGGGCTGTATTCGAAAAATGCGGATATCATTGACAACGGCAAAAAAGGCGCGGATCTGAATTTTTACAAATTTGACGTGGCGGCCTATATTTCAAACATTACATTCAAAAGCATCGACATCAAGGCCGGTGTCAGGACTGATGGTTTTTATGTGCGTTCCTTTTTGACTTCATCTGATATAGTCGGGGATTACGATGTCACGCAGACGTTGAACAGTTATGTCTCGGCCTTTGCCACATTCAGGGCCGATAGCATGGACGATGCGTACTTCCCTAAAAAAGGATTTACCGCAGGGTTGGACTATTCCTATTATTTCACGGGTTTTTACAAAAGTTTCAATCCTTTTCATGCGATAAGCCTTGACGCCAGGGCTGCAATACCTTTGTCCAAATCGTTCACACTTGTGCCGTCGCTTTACGGGCGGTTCCTGTTGGGAAACAATATTCCGTTCCCTTACATGAATGTCATGGGCGGACTTGAGGCAGGCCGTTATTTCGACCAGCAGTTTGCATTTGTCGGAACCCGCGATCTGAACATATTCAGAAAATTCCTTACTGCCGTCAGGCTCGATCTCAGAGCCAATGTATATGGCAACCATTATATTACTCTTATGGCCAATTATGCCCGGGACTGTGAGAATCTGAAAGATTACCTGGTGGGGGACGGCTATGTGGGGGCTGGCCTCGGGTACTCGTTCAAGTCCATTATAGGGCCTATTTCGGCTACGGTGTTCTGGTCAAACTGTACGAAAAAACTCGGAGCGTATGTCAGTATCGGATACTTCTTCTGATTCTCCTGATCTGGGCAGGGTCATGGACAGGCTTCGGCGGGCATGTTCGAGGAGGGAATACTGCACGTCGGATATAAAAAGGAAGTTGTCTCTATCCGGCTGCGCGGAGTATGCCGACAAGGTAATAACTTCATTGAAGGAAGAAGGGTTCCTTGATGATGCGCGTTATGCCATTGCCTATTGCCGTGACAAGTCGGGGCTTTCGGGCTGGGGCGCTGCCAAGATACGTTATTTTCTGTCTGCAAAGGGTATTCCGGGTGACTTGATTGATGAGGCCTTGTCCATGCTTGACAACGCCTCGTGTGCAAAAAGACTGGATGCCATAGTCGCGGGGAAATGGTCTGAAATAACCCGCCGCCATCCGGATGTTTCCCGGCAGGAGCGCATGGCGCGGCTTCTGCGTTTTGCGTGCGGCAGGGGATATTCGTATGCGGAAATCATGCAGAGCGTAGAGAGGAACGGCTTCCTGGAATAATCTGGTTTTTTTGTATTATCTTTGCCGGATGTTGATTCAATTTTTAAAGATATGGAAAGATTGGCCATCGGCTCGGATCATGCCGGGTACGAAATGAAACTGAAGATTATAGATTATCTGAAAGAAAAAGGTTATGAATGCGTCGATTTCGGCACGCATTCGGCTGACAGTTGCAACTATGCCGAATACGGCATTGCTGTCGGCAAGGCCGTAGCAGGCGGGGAATTCAAGAAAGGCATACTGATTTGCGGAACAGGAGTCGGAATTTCCATCAGCGCCAACAAGGTGAACGGAATCCGTGCGGTGGTCTGTTCGGAACCCCTTTCTGCAAAGATGTCCCGTGAACACAACGATTCCAACATTCTGGCTTTCGGTTCGCGCATAGTCGGGATCGAACTGGCTAAGATGATTGTGGACGAGTGGCTGTCGGCAGAATTCCAGGGAGGCCGCCATGCGGCAAGAGTGGCTACGATTACAGAATACGAACAGAATCGTTAATATACTGGAAGGCAATGGTATCCAATGAAGAGATTCATGCCTTGCAGCAGCGTGTGACTACGCTGGGGAGGTGTCTTTGACATCGATTCGAAACGCAAGGCGGTAGCGGAGGCTGCCGAAAAGGAGCAGCAGCCTGGTTTCTGGGATGATCCGAAGGAAGCGGAGAAATTCCTTAAAAGCGTGTCACCTCTTAAATCGTGGGTTTCATCTTTTGACGAGTTGCAGTCCATGATGGGCGATGTTGAAGTGCTTGCGGAGTTCGGAGAAGAGTCCGCAGACGAGTTGCAGTCATGTTGCAATAAACTTAAAGACAAACTGGAAGCCCTTGAAATGAGGAACATGCTCGGAGAAGAGGGCGACAGCCTGGGAGCGATTGTTACCATCAATTCCGGTGCCGGAGGTACTGAAAGCAACGACTGGTCTGCAATGCTCATGCGCATGTATGTGCGCTGGGGCGAAAGAAACGGATATAAAGTGACAGTCACGGATGTGCTGGACGGAGAGGAGGCCGGTATCAAATCCGCCACATTGGAGTTTGAAGGGGATTTCGCTTTCGGCTACCTGAAGGCGGAAAGCGGTGTACACCGTCTGGTGCGTATTTCTCCATTCAACGCACAAGGAAAACGCCAGACCACATTTTCTTCCGTATTCGTATATCCGCTTGTGGACGATACGATTGAGATAGAAATCAATCCCGGTGATCTTGAGTGGGATACTTATCGTTCCAGCGGCGCCGGCGGACAGAATGTCAACAAGGTGGAGACAGGGGTGCGCGTGCGTCACATACCGAGCGGCATAGTAGTTGAGAACACCGAGACGCGTTCGCAACTGGACAACCGCCAAAGGGCGTTGAGGATATTGAAATCCCGTCTCTATGATCTGGAACTGAAAAAGCGCCAGGAGAAGCAGGCGGAACTCGAGGGCCAGAAGATGAAGATAGAATGGGGTTCTCAGATCCGCAGTTATGTCCTTCATCCTTATAAAATGGTAAAGGATTTGCGCACCGGATATGAGACATCTGACACCCAGGGAGTTCTTGACGGAGACCTGAACGAGTTCATGAAAGTTTATTTGATGGGTAATGGTAAAAGACAATAAAAAATACATTTATGGCTATGGAGTTCAAATATGCACCAATGTTTCAGCTTGGGGAAGACAAGACTGAATATTATTTGCTCACAAAGGATTATGTATCGGTAAGCGAGTTTGAAGGCAAGCCGATATTGAAAGTTGCGAAAGAAGGCCTCACCGAAATGGCCAATGCAGCATTCCGTGATGTCTCTTTTATGCTTCGTCCCGAACACAATGCGCAGGTTGCCAGGATATTGTCCGATCCGCAGGCCAGCGACAACGACAAATACGTTGCATTGACATTTCTCAGGAATGCCGAGATTTCATGCAAGGGGAAACTTCCTCTTTGCCAGGATACCGGAACCGCTATCATACATGGCGAAAAAGGCCAGCAGGTGTGGACCGGATACGACGATGAAGAAGCATTGTCGCTCGGAGTCTTCAAGACTTACACGGAAGAAAACCTCCGTTATTCCCAGAATGCGCCTCTTACCATGTACGACGAAGTGAACACCAAGTGCAACCTTCCGGCACAGATAGACATCGAGGCTACCGAGGGCATGGAATACCGCTTTTTGTGCATCACCAAGGGCGGCGGTTCGGCGAACAAGACTTATCTGTATCAGGAAACCAAGGCGATACTGAATCCTGGCACGCTCGTCCCTTTCCTTGTCGAGAAGATGAAAACTCTCGGAACGGCGGCCTGCCCTCCATATCACATTGCCTTTGTAATAGGCGGAACTTCCGCCGAGCGCAATCTTCTGACAGTAAAACTGGCTTCTGCGCATTTCTATGACGGCCTTCCTACTACAGGGGACGAGACAGGCCGTGCATTCAGGGATGTGGAACTAGAAAAACAGGTTCTTGAAGAAGCTTATAGAATAGGTCTTGGCGCCCAGTTCGGAGGAAAATATTTCGCGCACGATGTGAGGATTGTCCGTCTTCCTCGTCACGGTGCAAGCTGCCCTGTAGGGCTCGGCGTAAGCTGTTCGGCGGACAGGAACATCAAATGCAAGATAAACAAGGACGGCATCTGGATTGAAAAACTCGATGACAATCCAGGCCGCTGGATTCCGGAAGAACTCCGTAATGCAGGAGAAGGGGATGCCGTGAAGATTGACCTTAACCGTCCGATGTCGGAAATACTTAAGGAACTTACAAAATATCCGGTTTCTACAAGACTGAGCCTTAACGGCACTATCATTGTCGCCCGTGACATTGCACACGCTCGTATAAAGGAACGCCTTGACCGTGGTGAGGAAATGCCTCAGTACCTCAAGGATCATCCGGTATATTATGCCGGCCCTGCCAAGACTCCTGCTGGAATGGCTTGCGGTTCGATGGGCCCTACTACGGCAGGCCGCATGGATCCTTACGTGGATTTGTTCCAGAGCCACGGCGGCAGCATGGTCATGCTTGCCAAGGGCAACCGTTCCCAGCAGGTTACCGATGCCTGCAAGAAACACGGGGGGTTCTATCTCGGTTCCATCGGAGGCCCTGCCGCAATCCTTGCCCAGAACAATATCAAGTCCATCGAGTGTGTGGAATACCCTGAACTCGGCATGGAGGCTATCTGGAAGATCGATGTAGTGGATTTCCCTGCATTCATACTTGTGGACGACAAGGGCAACGATTTCTTCAAGCAACTGAAGCCTGTTTGCGCTTGCGGAAAATAGTACGGATAGTCATATAATCGTATCGGGCCGGCCTGAAAGTCGAGAGACTTTACGGTCGGCCCTTATTTTACCGTGCCTACGTCAGGCTCTGCCGGGGTCATTGGCATAAGCAATCTTGTATATTATCAGGAAATGCCTATCTTTGCGCGCTCGCTATCCACTGCTGAACAGCCGCGTATTGCCTGTAGCGAATCTTTAAGATCCGATGTATGAAGTTTTTGTTTTTATTAAGCGTGCTATTCGGTTCCTTCTTGCCCGCCCCTGATGGACAGGTCGGGGGAAAAGTCGTGGACAGCAAGACACGGGAGCCTTTAGTCGGGGTTACTGTTTTCTTAAAGGATAATCCTGCGGTGGGTGCGATTACGGATGTTAACGGGGATTTTTCATTTCCTCTTGATGACTTGCAAGAAATACTGAAAGTGATGTATCTTGGCTACGAAACCCGTGAGGTGAGCCTTGATTCAGTGGAGTGGCCGTTGGTTATAGAGATGAACAGGGACAACTTCAGGCTGGATGTCGCTGTTGTCACCGGTCAGGGAGCGGAAATATCGAGACGGCGTCTGTCTTCGAATGTTGCTGCCGTCGATGCAATAGAACTGGAAAACATGCCTCAGGGACGTGTCGATCAAATGTTGCAGAATGCGCTTCCCAATGTTCAGATAACCATGTCTAACGGGCAGCCGGGAACAACCTCCCTGGTTAAGTCGCGAGGGTTGTCTTCAGCATATTCGGCATCAACCCCCGTAATCTATGTGGACGGTGTGCGCGTGGACAATATGAATACCGGTGCGGCATTGAACAATCCGTTGGACGGGAACACTGCCATGAGCGGCTCTATCGGCGATATTCCGATGGAAAATATCGATCATATCGAGTATGTTACCGGGGGGGCTGCCACTACGCTGTACGGGTCGGACGCCGCAAACGGGGTCATTCAGATTTTTACGAAAAAGGGCGGCTATGGCGGAGGCCTGAACATCTCTTTCGAGACACAGTTGGGGGCGGACGTGGCTTCATCGCAATTCTATTATTTCAAACGTACCAAAGAATTGCTGCACCAGAATGGCTTTTATCAGAAATACAGGCTGGCGATGGATGGAGGAACCGAAAAATACGGTTTCAGCCTTGGTTTCAGTATGAGCGACGATACAGGGACGCTGATACATGATGTCAATGAAGACAGGAAATATGATTTGCGTTTCGGGTCGCGTGCCAGAATAAACAAGTGGATAGAATACCAGAATTCTTTCGGTATGACACTTGAGGATTTCGGCCGTAGCCGCAATGGCAATGAAGGGGGATATACGGGCCTGTGGTTTACCGAGGGTTCGGCTGCAGCCAATTTCACCTATACGGATCCGGACGGCAATGTCGTGAATTACAATCCAGACATCGATGCGGCTGACGAATACGAATACAGCCGGATGAAAGCATTTGTAGATAGGGCCGAGGCGTTGCAGCATAACAGAGAATCGGTGCGCCGTTTCCAGACATCCCATTCGATAAAACTGACTCCATTGAACAATCTGACAGTCAAGGGAACTATTGGTCTGGACTATCGCCTGAACAGTAACAAGGTCATTACTACCAATGAGTTTCTGATTCATACCCAGCAGAAACCGGCAGGTACGTCTGATGCCGGAAGCATCAACAACTTTGACCGTAAATATATGGGTGTGACCGTCGATCTGAACGCCCAGTACAGGTACCGCTACAAGGATTTGTTGAGTTCTTTCACGACCGTGGGATTCCAGTATTTCAGCACTTACGACCATCAGTCCGTTTACAACGGTTCCAATGTGAGGGACGGGGCTCAGATTATTACGGGAGCAGGCGTCCAGACATCTGACGAATGGCTGAGTTTCCTGTACAATTACGGCGTATTCGTGCAGGAAAATATCGGATTCAAAGACAAATATTATCTGGATTTGGGTTTGCGCGCCGACTATAATACCGCATTCGGCGACAATGTAGGCTGGCAGTTGTACCCGAAGGTGGGGGTGTCCTACCTGATGTCGGATGAAAAATTCATGCGTCCGGTTGTTGAAAGCCGCATCATCACTTCATTGAAAATCTTTGCCAACTATGGCGTGGCAGGAAATTATCCTCCAGCATTCGCCTATCAGAAGACCATAGATATCAACTCATTCCTCGGACAGCAGGCGGCTTCGTTCGGACAATACGGGAATCCCGATCTCGGGCCGGAGAAAAAGCATTCTTACGAGGCGGGGTTTAACGCCGTGCTGTTCGGCAGTTTCATGAACATCGGATTTACGTACTATTACGCGCTTACAAAAGGTGCATTGTTCAGTGTGCCGTCCCTTCCTTCATCAGGCCAGGAAGCCAGTTATCTGAAAAATGTCGGGGAAATAGAGAACAAGGGTGTTGAAATCACGACTTCTTTCCAACTTGTGGACACCCGCGACTGGTACGTGAGGCTGAACGCGTCTTTCAATACGAATCACAACAAAGTGCTGGACGCAGGAGGAACAGTTCCGTTTGCAATCGGTGGTTTTTCTTCGCGTACCGTGCAGACTGTCGTGGAAGAAGGAAAGCCTGTCGGATTCATAAGGGGGTCGAAGGCTGTCCTGAATCCGGACGGGACTTTGAAAGAGGTGCTCCAGTTGCAGGACTTGGGTTCTACCTTGCCTGTATTTTACGGTAACTTTTCGCT
>JADIMA010000026.1 GCA_017694945.1 Candidatus Merdivivens pullicola
TCTTCAAGGGGCGAAATGCGGTTTTTTAGGAATTTTCTCAATGTGTCTCTTGAGACACCGAAGTGGGCGCATGTCTCTTTTATGCTGGTCCCGTTTCCAAGCATGGAAAAGACCTCTTCCTGTCTTTCAATCAGAATGGATGTCTTCGTGTAAGTTCCTTTTCTTCTTCCAAGGATTTTGCCTTCCGCTTTGCGCAGGGCTAATGCTTCCTTTGTCCTCATCGAAATAAGATTGCGTTCTATTTCCGCAACAAGACCGAAAGCAAAACAGAGGACTTTGCTGTTGATGGAGTCGTCAAATGAGTAGCCCTCTTTGATTGTGTAAAGACAGATTCCCTTGTTCAGGCATTTTCCCATTATGTTCATTATGTCTGTCAGAGAGCGGCTCAATCTTGATATTTCGGTGACTATCAGGATGTCGCCTTTCTTCATTTTCTTGAGCAGCAATCCCAGTTTCCTGTCTCTTTCCTTGGTCTTGCCGCTTACCACTTCCGTTACCCATTTTTCAATTTCCAGCCCGCGTGCGGTGGCGAAACGCATTATTTCATTTTGCTGATTGGCCGGGTGCTGTTTTTCTGTACTGACTCTTAAATAACCTATTACCATAAAATTTGTTTTAACTTTGCATTTTACTTTTGAAAAAAGATGAAAAATACAGTATTGGCTGTTTTCTGCACAATCATGGCGGCAATGCCGGTTTTGACCGGATGTTCTGCCAGAAACGGTATTCCGGCATTTACCGAGGATGAACTGGCGATAATCGCAGGACATGGGGTGATGCGTGTACTGACGGTATCGGACAGTGAAGATTCATTGGTATTGAGGACTGTATGCGAAGACATATCTGATGCAGACCTGCGTTCCGAAGCATTTTCAAACCTTGCGGAGAGAATGATAGAGACAGTTACCGACTCGATGCAGGACGGCGTTGGCATAGCGGCCCCGCAAATAGGACTTTCAAGGAGGTTGGTAGCAGTGATGAGGTACGACAAGGAGGGGATGCCGTTTGAGATATATCCCAATATACGGATTGAATGTTTTTCATCTGGAAAGCAGAGCGGACTCGAGGGCTGCCTGTCTATTCCTGAAAAGTCCGGAAACGTGGAACGCTCTGAATGGGTCGTAATCAGTTATACAGACCCGTCGTCACTTGAAATCGTGCGTGATACGGTTGAAGGTTATACCGCGGTCATATTCCAGCATGAAGCCGATCACCTGGATGGTGTCCTGTTTACGGACAGGATGAATGGCAATTGTCCGAATTGAGAATGTTTATTCCTGTAACCATAATGCTTTTTGCGACGGCGGCAGGTTTTCTGCTGCGGAAAGTCTCCGTTGTCCGTCGATGCGGTGACACCGTAAAGTATATGGTGTGGTTCCTGTTGTTTACACTCGGGCTTTCCGCCGGAATGGACGACAATATAGTAAGCGGTTTCGCCCGTGTCGGTATGGCCGCCTTTGTCTTTGCTCTTGCAGGCATAGCAGGGGCTATGCTCGCTGCAAAAGCGGTTTACTGTCTGTTTTTCAAAAATATGGATAAAAAGTCTGATGACGGCGGCGCCCCTGTTAAAGGAGGTTTGAAAGGCAGCCTCGTGATCGTGTCCTTTTTTGCCGCCGGCCTGCTGGCCGGAGTGTCCGGACTCCTGCCTGCGGATTTTCCGGTAGGGGAGATTTCCAAATGGGCTTTATATGCGCTTTTGCTTTTCGTAGGTCTCGGGATAGGCAGCGACAGCCGTTTTTCAGAAATAGTGAAGACGGTGCGCCCGAAATTGCTTCTTGTCCCGTTAGCCACCATAGTCGGGACGCTTTCGTTTTCTGCTTTAGCGGCACTGCTTCTCGGCTTTTCGGGTACACCCGCTTTCATGACTGTCCCGGACGGGTTGGCAGTGGGAGGAGGCTTTACATATTATTCGTTGTCTTCGGTACTGATTACGCAACTTAAAACGCCGGTAATAGGGGCTGCCGGTGCCGCATGGTTGGGTACTGTGGCATTGCTGACCAATGTTTTCAAGGAGATAGCAGTCCTCTTAGGTGCGCCCATTATGACAAAACTGGCAGGGCCTTTGGCCCCTGTATGCGTGGGAGGGGCTGCTTCGATGGATGTGCTTCTCCCGTCCATAACAGCGGCTTCCGGGAAGCGGTGGGCTTTCGTGGCCGTATTGCATGGGGCCATTATTGATTTCAGCGTGCCGTTTTTCGTGTCCTTTTTCTGTACATTGTGACAGGAGCGGCATGCCCGTTAATTTATCAAGCGCAATTTTTACTACTTTTGTCGTTATTTTTAAAGAAATGTTGAAAAAAATAATATTATCGGCGGTTTCGGTTTTTGCCATTGTTTCCTGCACCGGCGGCAGCGGGGATCTTTCTCAGTGGAATGAAGAAGTTTATGTTCCCGAATATGCCGGCGGTTTCAGAATATTGTCGGCGGAGGGCATGCAGAGTGTGATAATCACGACCTCTTCTCCGTGGCAGGGGGCCTCCGGAGAGGAAAGGGCCGTTTTTGTGTCGCGCAATGGCGAATCTGCTCCGGACGGATTCAAGGGCGAGGTACTTAAAGGGAATGCCGACAGGATAGTCTGCATGTCTTCTTCGTACATAGCCATGCTCGATGCCCTTGGCGAGACCGGAAAAATAACCGGGGTTTCAGGAATGGATTTCATCTCGAATCCGGATATCCTTGCGAAAAAAGACAGGATTGCCGATGTCGGCTATGACGGGAATATCGATTATGAACGTCTTGTAGCCGCCTCCCCTGATATAGTGCTGTTGTACGGCATTACCGGTGCCAGCGGAATGGAAGACAAGTTGAAAGAACTCGGAATCCCGTTCATGTACATAGGCGAGTACATGGAGGAGTCTCCTCTCGGTAAGGCTGAATGGTGCGTCCCTGTGGCGGAGATCATAGGGCAGAGAGACAAGGGCATAGAAGTTTTCAGAAAGATACCGCAGAGATACGACAGCCTGAAATCCATAGCCTCCGAGGCTGAATACAGGCCGAAAGTCATGGTTAACATCCCTTACGGCGATGCCTGGATAATGTCCCCTCCAGGCAGTTATATCGGCAGGCTGATAACGGATGCCGGCGCGGACTATATTTACCCCGGAGATACAACGGAAGTTTCACGTACAATCGATATAGAAGAGGCTTACAAACTTGTAAGCGAGTGCGATTACTGGATTAATACCGGACGGGTGGCAACGAAAGCGGCTTTGATCGCCGAACTTCCGAAATTTTCCGGAATGCCGTGCCTGGAAGAAGGGAGGGTTTACAACAACAACCTGAGGTTGAACGGGCGTGGGGGCGATGATTTCTGGGAGTCTGGTATAATGCATCCGGATATAATCCTTGAAGACCTGATAACCATTTTCCATCCCGGGTTTCTTGATTCAGGGCGGCAGTTGTACTATTATAGGAAGTTGGAATGAAAAGAAAAGCGTTATTCATAATCTTTTCTCTGCTGACTGTGGCGCTTTTTGTAGCCGATTTGATGTATGGCAGTGTGAAAATCAGTCCCTCCGAGATAGCGGCTGTCCTGTCCGGTGCAGGCGGTGATACTGTAAATGCAAGGATAATCATCGATATACGCCTCGTCAAGGCAATAGTGGCCATGATTGCCGGGGCTGCCCTGTCGGTAAGCGGCCTTCAGATGCAGACTTTGTTCCGTAATCCTTTAGCAGGTCCTTCCGTCCTTGGTGTTACTTCCGGCGCAAGTCTCGGCGCGGCGCTTTTTATCATAGGCATTCCGATGGCTGGCGGCATTTCTCCGTTGCTGTCTTCTTTCGGCGTTGCCGGGGCGGCGTGGCTTGGCGCGGCTGCCGTAATGGCGGTGATAGTGGCCGTAAGCCGCCGGATCAAGGATATAATGGTAATCCTGATACTTGGAATGATGTTTTCATCGGGCGTAAGCGCCGTTGTGCAGGTGTTGCAGTATGTCAGTGACGAGTCGGCGCTTAAGTCTTTCGTAATATGGACTATGGGGGCGCTTGGCGATGTGACTTATGTCCAGCTTGCTCTGCTTGCTCCGGTTTTTGTCGTCGGAATGCTCCTGGCAGTGGCTGCCGTGAAGCCTTTGAATCTGCTGTTGCTGGGAGAAAATTACGCCCGGACGATGGGGCTGGATGTAAAACGGAGCCGGACTATGATTTTTTTATCCACTACGCTTCTTGCAGGCTCGGTAACCGCTTTCTGCGGCCCGATAGGCTTCATAGGTCTTGCAGTCCCCCATGTGGCGAGGTACATTTTTTCGTCTTCCGACCATCGTGTGCTTGTCCCGGCGACAGTTCTTACCGGTGCATCCGTGATGCTTGTATGCGACCTTTTGTCTAAAACCATGAATTTTCCGATTAATACGATAACCTCCCTGCTCGGGATTCCTATAGTCGTGTGGGTGGTAATCAGGAATAAAAATATTTTCCGATGATACGCTTTGACTCGTTTTCAATAGGTTATAAAGACAGGACGCTCGTCCGGGATGCGAATGCCATGATTCCGGACGGTTGCTTTACGGCATTGCTCGGGCGTAACGGTTCAGGCAAAAGTACCGTGCTTTCGGCCGTGTGCGGCGCCAAAAGGGATTATTCGGGAACCATATCGGCAGGAGGTGTCGATGTCAAAAGCATTCCCCAGTACAGGCTCGCCATGTCTGTAAGTTTCGTATCGACCGAACGGGTCAGGATTCCGGGAATGACATGTCTTGAACTCGTGTCCCTCGGGCGCGCTCCATATACCGGTTGGGCGGGAAGGCTTTCATCCAAGGACAGGAACATCGTTTTACGTGCGTTGGAAACGGTGGGGATGGAAGGTTTTGCCGGCAGGACAATGGAAAAAATGTCTGACGGCGAATGCCAGAGGGTGATGATTGCCCGTGCTCTTGCGCAGGATACGCCTGTGATGCTTCTTGACGAGCCGACATCGTTTCTTGATTATCCCAACCGCAGGGAATTGTGCATGCTTCTGGCCGGATTGGCGCACGAGGCGGGAAAAACAGTGCTTTTCTCCACTCACGAACTTCCGCTTGCGTTGGAAATGTGCGATTCGGCCCTGTTGATAGACGGAGGGGAGATGGAATATATGCCAGTAGGAGACATGTGCCACAGCGGGAAAATCGAAAAAGTTTTCGGATACCCTTCCGGCACAATGCAACGCAATTGCAAATTTTAATATTTTAACTTTGCATCCGGTTTAAAAAAACAATGATTATGGAACATCACAATCACGAGCATGTCCATGAGATAAAATCCCTGGATTCGATATTTATAATATCAATTATTCTGAATCTTCTTTTCGTGGCGGTAGAAGCACTGGTCGGTTTCACGCAGAACTCCCTCGGGCTGCTTTCCGATGCCGGACACAACCTCGGAGATGTTTTCAGTCTGTTGCTGGCTTTGGTGGCATTCAAACTCGCCAGAGTGCATTCGTCGAGAAAATATACCTACGGTTACAAGAAAAGTACGGTGCTGATATCGTTGCTGAATGCAATCATACTTCTTGTGGCTGTGGGCGCGATAGTAGTGGAGAGCATACATAAATTCACTCATCCTGAAGAAGTCAACGGTGCTGCCGTTTCATGGACGGCCGGCGTGGGAATCATTGTCAACGGCCTTACCGCGTGGCTTCTCATGAAGAGCCGGAAAAAAGACCTGAATGTCAAGGGGGCTTTCCTTCACATGGCGGCCGATACCCTCGTGTCTGCCGGAGTAGTAGTCTCGGGACTGGTGATGATGTTTACGGGTTTTTACATGATAGATCCGATAATAAGCCTGGTGATAGCGGTCGTAATCCTGGTCTCTACCTGGAAACTGCTCTCTCAAAGCGTGCGTTTGTCGCTTGACGGAATGCCTGAATACGTCGATATGGACAAGGTGGAGTCTGCTATCATGGCTGATGGCAATGTCTCCGGGATACATCACATACATGTCTGGGCCATAAGTACTACCGAAACAGCCCTTACTGCCCATATAGTTTTACGCAAGGGGGCGGAGATGGAGTCAGTAAAGGCCGGAATCAAGCACCGTCTTGCTGAAATCGGGATAGCGCATGCTACGCTGGAAGTAGAATACGAAGGGACTGATTGCAATGATATGAACTGCGACTGTTGCGGATGTTTAAAGTAAAGTATGGAGGAGAAATTATGTCAGACAGTGTAATGAAAAAACTCAGAAGCCGTAATATAAAACCGACTCCCAACCGCCTGCTTGTGGCCGAAGCCGTGATGTCGGCTTCTTCGCCTGTTTCCCTCGCTGATCTTGAAGGAATACTTGAAACAGTGGATAAATCCAGTATTTTCAGGACGTTGAATCTTTTTCTCGCCCATCATCTTGTACATGTCATTGATGACGGCACCGGTTCGTTGAAGTATGAAGTATGTACTGGAGAGGAAGAATGCTCTGTCGATGACATGCATGTCCATTTTTTCTGTGAAAAATGCCACAAGACCACATGTCTTACTTCCATACCGATTCCTTCTGTCGAACTGCCTGAAGGCTTCGTTATGGATTCTGCCAATTATATCATCAAGGGAATCTGCAGGGATTGTTCAAGGAGGCAGGCTTGAAAAAGAATCTTTCCAATGGCTGGTTGCCCGTAATCGGGCTTACTTTGTCGGCATTTGTGTTCAATACGTCCGAATTCATTCCGATCGGCCTGCTGAGCGGGATAGCGGACGATTTTTCAATAACTGAATCGAAGGCGGGGCTGCTGATAACCGTATATGCGTGGGTGGTGGCGGCGGCTTCCCTGCCATTGATGATTTCAGCGTCCCGTACCGAGGCGCGCAGGCTCATGCTTTCAGTTGTCGGAGTTTTCATATTGGGACAGGCCCTGTCCGCCATGTCTTCAAGTTACTGGATGCTTATGTTTTCGCGGTTTACTGTCGCTTGTTCCCATGCGATATTCTGGTCAATAGTGACTCCGCTGGCAGTAAAGATAGCACCGGAGGGACATGGTTCCAAAGCGTTGGGGATGATTGTGGCCGGAAGTTCGATTGCAATGATAGTCGGCCTTCCTCTCGGCCGTACAGTGGGCCTGTATCTGGGCTGGCGCGCTACTTTCGCCCTGATAGCAGGCGTTTCTGCCGTCATCTTTTTTATGCTCGTTTTCCTGCTGCCGAAAGTGCCGGGAAGCGGCGGCTTTTCATGGTCGCGGCTCCCTTCATTGTTCGGTATCGTCCCTTTGCGGGGTCTGTATGTCCTGACGATACTTGCTGTGACGGCGCATTTTACCGGATATAGTTACATAGAGCCTTTTCTTGCTTCGGTTGCAGGTTTCGGCGAAATGTGGATTACAGTGATACTTATGCTGTTCGGTCTGATGGGAATCTTCGGCAGCATGCTGTTTTCACGTTATTATGACTCGCATCCCTTGCTTTTTATGTCCTGCGCGGTCATGGGAATCTGTGTGTCCCTGCTGCTGTTGGGGCCTGTGTCTTCAAGCCGGGCGGGCTTGGTTGTCCTTTGCATGGCTTGGGGGCTGGCGGTTTCTTTCCTTAACCTTGCATTCCAGTCCGAAGTGATCAGAGTCGCTCCTGCGGACGGGGTGGCGGTGGCAATGTCCATTTATTCAGGTATTTACAATGTCGGAATAGGCGGAGGGGCTTTGGCCGGAGGTTTTGTATGCTCGCATTTGTCGGTCTCTTCCGTAGGCTATATCGGAGGCCTGATAGGGATTGTGGCGACAGTCTGTTTTCTGATGAGTAAAAAATACCATGTCCGCAAGCCTTTGGATCAGGCGCGGGCATGACAATGGATTAAAATACGCTCTGTTATTTTTTCTCTTTCAGAAGGTCGCGGATTTCTTCAAGCAGTTTTACATCGTCAGGTTTAGGCGCCGGAGCGGGGGCCGGTTTTTCTTCGGTCTTTTTTGCGCTTAGTTTGTTGATGAACTTGATGGCGGCGAAAATGACGATTGCTATGATCAGGAAGTCCACCGTTACCTGGATGAAGTTGCCCCAGTTGAGTGTTACGGCAGGGCTTATTACAGCACCGCTTGCATCTGTGACTGCATCCTTCATCGTCCATTTAAGATCACTGAAATTAAGGCCTCCGACGAGCAGGCCGATGGGAGGCATTACGACATCCGACACCAATGATGTTACGATTTTTCCGAATGCACCTCCGATGATTACACCGACAGCCATGTCGATTACGTTGCCTCTGAGGGCAAATGTCTTGAATTCGTTAAGCAGTTTCATGTTGCATGTGTTTAAAAGATATTCGTTTAATGTTGCAAAATTACAAAAACTCTCCGTATATTTGCACTTCGATTTCCGGGAGAGATGCTCGAGTGGCTTAAGAGGCACGCCTGGAAAGCGTGTATACGACAAAATCGTATCTCGGGTTCGAATCCCGATCTCTCCGCAAAGCAATTGCAGCCGGTCTCATTAACGATCGGCTGCAATTGTTTTATGCAATATTTCTGATTATGGTTATCCGCAAAATACCCCGAAGGTTCCGGGCATGGCAACCTGCATCAAGTAACGGCATGAAGCGCACGCAAGGCCACGCCCCGACTTAATTTTTATTTATGCAACCCATTGTAAATCAAGGATAAACAATATGTACTCCGAAAAACAAGTGTGGATTTCAAGGGCTTCCGGACCCCTCGGAATCCACACTTATAAAACATTGTTACAACGGCAATTTACTATATATCAATATATTGCGACATTTTTAAATTAAGTCGGGGCGTGGCCCAAAGAAGGCATACCCGGTTATCTTCAAGGGGTATTTTGGTGGTTACTGGTGGTTAGTCAAACGATAGATTGGAATAAAAACATCCTAAAGTTCTTTTTAATCCAAGAAAAAGTGTACTTTTGCAAACGTGATAATCTTGAATATGTGAAATGCCAATAATGCAATAAAGACGAATACGTGAATTATGAGAAGGAAGATATACGATAAACTGCTGGAATGGAAGAAGAACCATAAAGGTGATACGGCTCTTTTGATAGAAGGAGCCAGGCGTATAGGGAAAAGCTATATCGTGGAAGAATTTGCACGTAAGGAATATGCGTCTTATATTCTGGTGGACTTCAGCAAGGTAAATCCGCAAGTGATGGAGTTTTTCAACCTTTATCAGGACGACCTCGACATGCTTTTCATGAATCTGGAGCTTTACTTCAGGCGGAAGCTCATCCCTCGTCAGACGAAAGATGAGGAAGCCCGTGCCCGTGCAGTCATAAAACACTTGGTAGCAGACCGTCGCTATGATTACATCGAGACAGGCTCGTTGATTTCAATCAAGTAGAATGTGAAGGACATCATGCTGCCTTCCGAAGAGCACGCCATTGAAATGTTTCCGATGGACTTTGAGGAATTCTTGTGGGCTATGGGAGACGAGATGCTGATGCCTTATATACGGATGCGATTTGACAAACGTCTTCCTATGGAGGCTTTCCACCGCCGGGCGATGGATTATTTCCGGCAATACCTGATTGTAGGTGGTATGCCGCAGGCTGTCGCCAAATATTTGAAACATTTGCGGATTAACCAATTGTTGATTCAATAGTCTTATGTTCGATATGTTCATATATCGCCTTTTGTGGAAACAAAGATATGCGTTAATTTGCTTAAATCAGGAGGTACTTGTATAGATAATTGCAGCGGTGTGGCTGGCGGAACGGAGCCTGCGGAGAGAGGACGGGCGCACGGCCGACACCGCAGGAATGGGCGGGTGGGACTTGAAAGTCAGGACCGCAGCAGTTGAGTCTACTGTCGGTTAAAATGTAAATATCAGGACAAACCGACAGTCGGCCATCCTGATATTCTTCAAATAAGGAAAAGATGTTTAGAGCAGGTTCTTATATTCACCTATCTCGGCATC
>JADIMA010000027.1 GCA_017694945.1 Candidatus Merdivivens pullicola
CAATGTGCAGGGCTTATGTCTTGCCTGGCTATATGCCCGACTGTTCCATGTTCGGGGAGGATGATCTTAAAGTGGTGGCGCAGTATATCCATCAGTCGCATTTGTATTATATTGAGGAAGTGCTGCCGGAACTTGACAGGCATCTTGAAGAGGTCGTTGCGTGCTATGACGATACCCACAAGAAAGTTCTTACCAGGTTCTATTCGGATTATCGAAAAGAGGTTGACAAGCATTTTGATTATGAGGAAAGGATTGTAATTCCATATCTGCGCGACCTCCTTGAAGGAAAAAGAGACGGGCGCTATTCAATAGCGGATTTCGAGGACAACCACAGCGATATAGAAGGGAACCTGGACGATTTGAGGAATATCATCATAAAGTACCTTCCGGGGCAGGCCTCGATAAAGACAAGGTACGGTCTGCTTTCGGATATCGTAAAGTTCGGGAATGAACTTGACCGCCATACCTTTATTGAAAACAAGATTCTTGTCCCGATTGCCCTGAAGATAGAAAAACATGGAAAATAGTCAGATATCGATTGTCATAGCCGAGCCTTCCGCAATCATTGCAGCCGGTTTCAGTTCTGTGCTGTCGGGCTACAATGCATTCAAGATTGTGGAGCATATATCGGATTTGAGATTTTTGCCCGGAGTGGTGTCAAGATACTTCCCGGATATACTTGTCGTCAATCCTGTACTGTTTGATTACAGATCCAAATCCTCGGTCAGGAGCATGGTGTCCGGTGAAGAAGGTATGGCGATAGCGGCATTGACATCTACCTTGTATGATGAGGCGGTTTTCAGCCAGTTCGATGCCGTGATTTCCGTGTATGACAGTCCCTCGGCCATTGTCAAATCCCTCAGGAAAGCGTACAAGACGGCAAAGGGGGTGAAGCCGCATGAAGGCCAGGAATATGACCTGTCTGAAAGGGAAAAAGAAATCCTTGTCGCCGTGGCGAAAGGAAAAACGAATAAGGAAATAGCCGATGAATTCAATATTTCCGTATATACTGTAATATCGCACAGGAAAAACATATCCCAGAAGACAGGCATAAAGAGCATTGCAGGTCTTACAGTATATGCAATGCTTAACAATATGATAGACAACAGCGACTTATAGCCGTCGGCAATTTTCCTTTTTGTCGCAGCATCCGCAGCAGTCGCATCCCTTTTTCCTGCCCCGTGCCGTTTTTACGATGCGGGTTATGATGGCTGCCGCCGTGGCAAGCCCTATGAGGATAACTATGATTTCTTGAAGGCCCATTATATAATCAACGAGGTTACCAGCATCCCTATGAATGCCACAATCCAGGCTATTGCCGTATTGTATATTATTGAAAACGCCCCCCATTTCCAGCTGCCGGCCTCGTTGGAAATCGCCGATATGGTGGCGATGCAAGGACAGTACAGCAGGATGAAGATCATGAATGCCACGGCAGAAGGAGTTGTGAAATCACCCGACGCCGCCAGTTTTTCTGAAAGTCCCTCTCCCTCCTCCTCGGAATTGTAAAGTACTCCAAGCGTAGAGGCGATGACTTCTTTGGCCGGTATTCCTGCCACAAGGGCCACTCCTGCTTTCCAGTTGAGTCCAAGCGGCTTGAGCACCGGTTCGATTCCTCTGCCGAGTCTGTCAAGGTACGAGTAATGTGTCGTTTCTGTAGCGGTGCCGGCTTCGGCGGTGATATCCTGACGTGGAAAATAACTTAAAAACCATACCGCAATCGAGGCGATAAGTATGACTCCTCCTATTTTCTTAAGGTATTGCTCGCTCCTGTCCCACATGTGTCTGAGCGTGGCGATGGCGGTAGGTATTCTGTATGGAGGAAGTTCCATTACAAAAGGTGTTTCGTCCTTTCCGAAAACGAATTTTCTTAACAGTTTGGCTGTGAATACCGCTACTGCCGCTCCCAGCAGATACAGGAGGAAGAGCGCCGTCCCGGCGTGTTTCGGGAAAAATGTTCCGGCAAGTACGATGAATACGGGCAGCCTTGCACTGCAGGACATAAAAGGATTGATCAGGATGGTTATAAGCCTGCTGCTGCGGCTTTCTATTGTCCGCGTAGCCATTATTGCCGGTACGTTGCACCCGAACCCCATGATGAGCGGTATGAAAGATTTGCCGTGAAGCCCCATTTTATGCATGAGCCTGTCCATTATGAATGCGGCTCTTGCCATGTATCCTGAATCTTCCATGAGTGATATGAACAGATAGAGTATCAGTATCTGTGGCAGGAATACCAGAACCGAGCCGACGCCGCCGATGATTCCGTCCACGAGCAGGTCTTTCAGCATGCCGTCGTTCATGATTCCGGAAATCCAGTCCCCGATCCATGCCACTCCTGCTTCAATCCATTCCTGCGGATAGGCTCCTATGTTGAATGTCGCCCAGAACATGAGCCACATCAGCAGCAGGAATATCGGAAAGCCCAGCCATCTGTGGGTGACTATTCTGTCTATCAGAGAGTTTTTTGTACTTTTTGCATGTTCTGCCGGTATGTATGTTTCCTGCAACAGGCCGGAAATGAAACCGTATTTTTCATCGGTGAGTGCCGTTTCTATATCTTCGTTCAGAAGCCGTTCGGCGTTTTTCGACGCTTTGGAGGACATCTCTTTCCATTTCGGATAATTCTTGCAGGAAGAAAGGATTTTGTCCACCTCCTTGTCGTGTTCAAGCAGTTTGATGGCCCAATACCTCGGAGGAAAATATTTCGGAAGTTCCTCGGAGGCTTTCATCTCTGAAGAGATGGTCTTGATTTCCTGTTCGATGACGGCGGAGTGGTTGATGTGGATATGCCTTACTCTCGTGTCCCTGCCTTCGTGGACATTTATGACTGTGTCAAGAAGTTCATCCAGGCCTTTGCCGTTCTTTGCTATGACAGGTACGGCCGGAACCCCGAGCATCCTGCCCAACTGGTCGTAGTCAAGTTTTGCGCCGCTGGCTTCGAGCTCATCGTACATGTTCAGCGCTATGACCATACTGTGGCTGATGTCGATAAGTTCTGTCGTGAGATAAAGATTCCTCTCTATGTTCGACGCGGCGACAACGTTTATGATTATGTCCGGATCCTGTTCCATTATGTGTTTGCGGACATAGAGTTCTTCCGGGGAATATGCCGAGAGGGCGTAAGTCCCGGGAAGGTCGGTTACGGTAAACCTGTAGCCCTTGTATTTAAAACTTCCGTTCTTTGACTCTACTGTGACTCCGCTGTAATTGCCTACATGCTCATGTCCTCCTGAAAGGTGGTTGAACAGAGATGTCTTTCCGCAGTTCGGGTTTCCGACGAGTGCGATGGAGATGTTTTTGCCGGTCTTTATATAGTTCCTTTCAGTGCTTTCGTCTTCCGATGTGCCGGAATTGGAGGCCATGCCGATGTTGATATCCTTTTCGTCGGTATAGACTTCTATCATGGAGGCTTCGCTTTTCCGCAGGGATACCTCGTATCCCATTATGTCGTATTTAACCGGGTCGTTGAGAGGGGCGTTGAGTACCGGAGTGACCGTTTTGCCTTTGACGAACCCCATTTCCATTATCCTTTTTCTGAATCCGCCGTAACCGTTGACTTTCATTATTATGGCGGATTGACCGTTTTTCAGTACAGACAACTTCATCTGTCAAAATCCCTATTTTAAAATCGACTGCAAAATAAATAATAAATTTGAAGAGTACAAATCATAAGTTTTAATGAAAACCATGATTTAGATAGTAAAATATGGTGATTTTAGCCGGAATTTTTATATCTTTACGGGTTATTTGATTGGCATTGAAGAAATAAATTGTTATGCTTACGTTAAAATTGTTGAGCGAACGCCCTGATTATGTTATTGAAAGGCTCGCGGTGAAAGGTTTCGATGCAAAAAATATCGTAGAACGCATCAATGTACTTAATACTAACAGGAAATCATTGCAGGCGGAACTCGATTCTTGTCTTGCACTTCAAAAACAGAAGGCTTCGCTGATAGGCGGGCTGATGAAGCAGGGCAGGAAAGACGAGGCTGATGTTCTCAAAAACGAAGTCGCCGAGTTGAAAGACAGGTCGAAAATGCTTGAGAAGCAGTCGGAGGATAATAATTCGGAACTTGATTCTCTCATAGTTCTTCTTCCGAATATTCCGGCCGAAATCGTGCCTCACGGACTTACTGCCGAGGAAAATGTGGTTGTAAAGACTGGAAACAAGATTCCGGAACTGGGCGAAGGGGCCCTTCCGCATTGGGAACTTGCCTCGAAGTACGATATCATTGATTTCGACCTTGGAGTTAAAGTGACAGGAGCCGGTTTCCCTGTATATAAAGGCAAAGGAGCAAGGCTTCAGAGGGCGCTCATTAACTTTTTCCTTGATATAAATACCAAGGCCGGATATCTGGAGATAGAGCCTCCTGTAATGGTGAACGAGGCCTCGGGTTTCGGTACTGGACAGTTGCCGGACAAAGAAGGCCAGATGTACCATGCAAATCTGGACAATTTTTACATGATTCCTACGGCGGAAGTGCCTGTGACGAACCTTTACAGGAATTCCATCGTGTCGAAAGGGGATTTCCCGATCAAACTGACTGCATATACCCCGTGTTTCAGGAGGGAGGCGGGTTCTTACGGCAAGGATGTAAGGGGACTTAACCGCCTGCATCAGTTCGACAAGGTGGAGATAGTAAGAATCGAGGATCCGTCACGTTCTTATGAGGCGCTCGATGAAATGGTCGCACATGTGGAGGGAATAGTTTCAAGCCTCGGGCTTCCTTACCGAATAGTAAGGCTGTGCGGCGGCGACATGAGTTTTACTTCTGCTTTGACTTATGACTTCGAGGTGTATTCGGCGGCTCAGGGAAGGTGGCTTGAGGTAAGTTCCGTGTCCAATTTCGAGTCGTATCAGGCAAACAGGCTGAAACTCCGCTTTAAGGATGAAAACGGAAAAATGCAGTTGGCGCATACTCTGAACGGAAGTTCTCTTGCCTTGCCGCGCATAGTGGCGGCTTTGCTGGAAAACAACCAGGAAGATGGCAGGATACGTATTCCGGAAGTGCTCCGTCCTTATGTCGGATTCGATTATATAGACTGAGGCAGTGGAGGTTGCAGGCCAGAGAGTCATAATGGGGATAGATCCCGGAACCAACATACTTGGTTTCGGGGTTATTCTTGCCGATAAGAGGAAGGCGCATTATGTGGACATGGGAGTTGTCGATTTGCGCAGGAAGAAGGATCATTTTGAAAAACTGAAGGCCATTTTTACTGAAGTGGGGGCGTTGATAGACCGGTATGCCCCGCATGATTTATCCATAGAATCCCCGTTTTACGGCAAGAATGTGCAGGTGATGCTGAAACTCGGCAGGGCGCAGGGCATGGCGATAGCGGCGGCTCTTTCCAGAAACGTCCCGGTGTTCGAATATGCTCCGAGAAAGGCAAAAATGGCCATTACCGGTGTCGGCGCGGCATCGAAGGAACAGGTCTCCCTCATATTGCAGAAAACCCTCGATGTCGAATTCAATCCCCGTTTTCTGGACGCTACGGATGCGCTGGCCCTTGCAATGTGCCATTTTTATCAGTTGACCAATCCCCTGTCTTCGGAGTCCGCCTCAACGGACTGGAAGAGTTTTATCGCTTCCAATCCCGGCAGGATTGTTTAGGCCGGCCTTAAACCATCGGGGTTTTTGCAAGTCTAAGAAGTTGTTTTTATAATTGAAAAAAATCGAAAGTAGAATTGAAAATAGCATGAAAGCCAGATACCGTTTTACCGCAGTCTTGATTTTGATGTTCTTGTCCTTTTCTGTGTTTGCACAGCGCGGAGCGATAGTGAAGATGACATTTACGGATTCCAATACGGGTGCTCCCGTGGAATTTGCAACTGTGGCGCTTACGGTGAAAGGAGGGGATTCCATATATAAATATCTTTTAACGGACTCAAACGGTTCTGTGACGTTTACGAGTGTTGCATACGGAACTTATGTGGTAAAATGCGATCTGCTCGGATACAAGTCTTATGCGCAGGAAATAAAAATCGACAAGCCCGAAGTGTCTTTGGGCAAGATAAAGATTGAACAGGATGTAAGCATGCTTGACGGTGCGGTAGTAACAGCCGTGGGCAATCCGATAATAATCAAGAAGGATACGATAGAATATTCGGCTTCTTCTTTCAAGACTACCGATAACGACATGCTGGAGGATCTGCTGAAGAAACTCCCGGGCGTAGAGGTGGATTCTGACGGTTCGATTACGGCGAACGGAGAAACCATAACCAAGATTACCATAGACGGCAGGACGTTTTTCCTCGACGACCCTCAGCTTGCGGCGAAAAACATTCCCGCGAACATCATCAGCAAAGTGAAGGTTCTTGAGAAAAAATCGGAGCAGGCGGAGTTCACCGGCATAAGCGACGGCAATGAGGAAACGGTCATAGACCTCAGCATCAAACCGGGGATGCTTGGCGGCTGGTTCGGAAACGTATCCGCCGGAGGAGGCCTGGATCTGATGAAGAATGTAGATGGAGAGGGCAAGACTTCATGGCAGACAGATCCACGCTGGCAGGGCGGTGCGATGGTGGCCAATTTTTCTGATAAGATGCAGTTGAGCATAATTGTCAATGCCAACAATACCAACAACCGTGGTTTCAACGACATATCCAACGGCATGATGTCAACCATGCGCGGAGGGCGCGGCATGGGTCGCGGCATGGGCGGCTGGGGCGGCTTCAACGGTATCACCACTTCATGGATGGCCGGTGCCAACGGCAACTTCAACCTGCTTGACGACAGGATGGAACTCGGTGCGAATTATATGTACGGAGGCTCAGCGACCGAAGTCGAGGAGGATGTTTCAAAAACGACTTTCAAGACAGACGGGACTTCGTTGCTTTATAATGAAGAAGGTTACAGCCTTTCGCGCAGCAACGGACACCGCTTCGGCATAGAACTCGATCATAAGTTTACGGAAAACACTTCCATATATTTCCGCCCGCAGTTCAATTTCGGCACTGGCTATTTCAAAGACACATCTGAATACAGTACCAATACCGATATTTCTTCCGTTTCCGGAGTGCCTTCGGATTTGCTGAAGAGCAACAGCGGAAACAGTTTTACCGACGGCTTCAACAAGTCATGGCAGGCCAGGGGATTCTTCCTGCTAAGGCAGAAACTCGGAAAGCCGGGCAGGACTCTTTCGGTAAGCCTGGATTACAATTTCAGCGAGAACAATCTTGACGGATTCAACCGTTCCGAAACGACTACATGGCTGTATGACGACAATTATGCGAGTCTCGGAGAGGAAAAGGAAACCATAGCCCAGCAGTATTTCCAGGATGAGAGCGGCAACAGGCTGGGAGGCCGTTTCTCTTACACCGAGCCGCTTTACAAGGAAAGGCTTTTCCTGGAAGCCACATACTCTATAAACTGGAGCCGTTCCTACAGTGTGAACAATACGTACAATTACAATCCGGCGACAGGTAACTATGACGACGGCCCCGATCCCGTATATTCCAGCGAACTTATAAACGAGTATATCGACCAGAGGGCGGGGGTGAACCTCCAATGGCAGAAAGACGGGACTGTTTTCGCGCTCGGAGCATCCGCCCAGCCTAACAGGACGGTGAACATCACTACTTCACAGGGTGTCACTGATTCTACCGATTACAAGGTTGTCAACTGGGCCCCTACCGCGCGTATCGACTGGAGACCTGAGGACGGGACGTTTTTCAGACTGTTCTACATGGGATATTCAGACCAGCCGTCTTCAACCCAGTTGCAGCCGTCGATGAATGTTTCAAATCCATTGCTGATTACCCTCGGTAACAACAGGCTGAACCCTACGTTCAATCACATGCTCAGGGGGCATTTCAGATATAGCGACAGCGAGACTTTCCTGACGCTCAACGGTATGATTGGAGGAAATTATACAGCCAACAGTATCATTAATGCCACCTGGTATGATGCCGCAGGAGTACAGTATTCGATACCTGTCAATTCCGAAGGAACTTATTCCGCCAATTTCCGTTTCATGATCAATTCCCCTATAGCCAAATCCAATTTTTCCATATCGGCATTCACGAACGCCAGATATTCGAACTCTACAAGTTTCGTAGGCTCATGGGATCGCCAGATCAATACGGGGGATTTCGTGTATGAGGATTTCATAGCCGAATTCCAGGAGGCTTTTGAGGACGGGCGCTCATTCGTGAGAAACAAGACCAATTCGCTGTCTGTGTCGCAGATGCTCCGTTTTACTTACAGGAACGATGATTTCGAAGTGACTCTCGGTGCGCGCGCAAGATACAATCAGGCGTGGTATTCAATCAATACGGAGCAGAATACGACGACTTGGAACAACAATGTCAATGCTTCGTTCACTTATTCGCTCCCGTTAGGGTTTACATTGGCGACCGATGCGAGGTACAATTTCTATGTCGGTTACGATGAGGGGTTCAACGAGCCGCAGTTGATATGGAACGCCCATATAGACAAACTGCTTTTCAATGACAAGTTCACCCTTTCGATAAGGGCTTATGATATTCTGAACCAGTCAAGGAATGTCTATCGTACCACTACGGACAACTATGTCCAGGATACCAGAAACAATACTCTCGGAAGGTATATCATGATATCCCTGACTTACAGGTTCGGCGATTTCGGAAATGCCGGAGGCGGCGGACGCGGCCCTATGGGGCCTCCTCCTCGCCGTTAAGACGAAAGGCCGTCGGAAGCATCTGCCGGGATTGTGTATCTCCTCCACTTGTCAATTAGGGCGGTCATGTCTTCTGGAAGCGGACTGTCGAAGGACATGGGTTTTCCCGTGCGCGGATGTATGAATCCCAAAGTCTTGGCATGTAGCGCCTGGCGTGGAAGTATCTTGAAGCAATTTTCAATGAATTGCCTGTATTTGGAGTAAATCGTGCCCTCTTTGATCTGGTCGCCTCCGTACCGCTCGTCATTGAACAGAGGGTGTCCGATGTAATTGAAATGTACCCTTATCTGATGCGTCCTGCCTGTTTCCAGGCGGCATTCTACAACCGTCACATAGCCGAAACGCTCAAGGACTTTGTAGTGCGTTACGGCGTGCTTGCCGTTTGTGCCGTCCTTGAATACTTTGAACCGCAGCCTGTCGTTGGGGTCTCTCCCGATGTTTCCGGTGATAGTCCCGCTGTCTTCTTTGATGTTTCCCCAGACTATTGCAATATATCTTCTTTCTATGCTGTGGTCGAAAAACTGTTTTGCAAGGACGAGTTGCGCTTCGTCGTTCTTCGCGATGACCAGCAGTCCGGAAGTGTCTTTGTCTATCCTGTGGACGAGTATCCCGAGCCTGTCGTCGCAGGAGTCTTTTCCGTCGATGCCGAGATGCCATGCGAGGGCGTTTAGCAGGGTGCCGCTGAAATGTCCGTGGCCGGGATGGACTACGAGGCCTGCCGGTTTGTTTATCACCAGCACGTCTTCATCTTCATATACCACGTTCAACGGGATGTTTTCAGGCCTGATTTCATATTCGTGTTTTTCAAAAGGCATTACAAGAGTTATTACATCGCCCGGTTTCGCGATGTAATTCGCCTTTACAACTGTATCGTTGACACGGATGTATTCCTGCTTTATCGCCAGTTGGATTCTGTGCCGCGATGTGTTTTCCATGTGGGTGGAAAGGTACTTGTCGATTCTCAAAGGAGTCTGTCCTTTGTCCACGACAAAGCGGAAATGCTCGAACATTTCCTGAATTTCCTGCAAGTCTTCTTCTGTTTCGGCCATCGTCGGGTTATTCCGGGTTTGTCTGCTGTTCGGTGTCTTCCTCTTCTTCAGTGTCAAGAGGAATCTTGTTATGATCCGTCGTCAGGTATATGATGACTTCCGCCCCCATTTCCAACGGGTATTCCGACGGTTCGGGAGTCTGTCTATAGACAACGGCCTTGATGGAGTCGTCGCGTGTCTTGACTGTATTGTCATATATGATCCTTCCGATGTTGAGTGAACTTTCCTGTAACAGTTCAACGGCGTTGTAGGTGTTCATTCGGCGCAGGTCGGGTATGAATGTTTCGTTGTCGGAAGGGTTCAGCCCCAGGACAAGGTCTATGGAAGAACCGCTTTTGATTTTCACGCCCGGATCGATGTCGCGCCCGTTATATTTTTGTCCGAGGACGTTGTTTGTTGCAATGTCCTCCTGATAAATAAGTTTTCCCGTTTTAAGCCCTATCGACGAGAGTTCGGCCCTTGCCTGCCTCATGGAATATCCTACGATGTCCGGCATGGTGACCGTTTTTGGCAGGTATGCATTGATTGTCAACTGTATCCTCCTGCCTTTCTTTACGGCGCTTCCGGCCTTGGGCACTTGCTTGTAAACGGCGCCTGGTTCCAGATCCTTGACATATATCGAATCGGCAATGCTGACCGTCATGTCGTTGAGCGATGCTTCGGCGGAGGCTTCATCGAAGTTCATTCCGTAAAAATCAGGTACGCTGAGTCCTTTGTCATGCCGCGTATAGAGATTCAGGAAAATGATTGCCGCCGCAATTACTGCCGCTACGACGGCTATTGTCAGTAGCAGATTCTTGACTATCCAGTTCTTGAAAAAATTCTTAACCATAAAAGTTGTGTTTAGCAAGGCGCAAAGTTAAGAAAAATCCCGTATATTTGTTTTCTGTGTAAATTGATTAAAAGTTTATGGACATTATTAAGTTTTTCTCCGTTTTGTTCTGTGCGGCGTTTCTGGTTGCTTGCAATGGCGGTGCGTCTGAGGGAAACCGTGGTTTCATCAAGGTGGAGGACGGGCATTTCGTGAAAGGCGGCGCTCCGTATTATTTTATAGGTGCGAATATGTGGTATGCGGCCGTTCTGGCTTCGGAGGGGGAGGCCGGAGACCGCGGGCGCCTGTCGCGGGAACTTGACAGCCTGCAGGCCATGGGAGTTGACAATATCAGAGTGTGTGTCGGCTCTGACGGCCCGGACGGGGTAAGGACGAAGTATGAACCGTCTTTGCAGCCTGAACCCGGAAGGTATGACGATACCCTTTTCCTCGGCCTTGACTACCTTATGGCGGAACTTGGAAGAAGGAATATGACGGCCGTGCTCTATCTTACCAATTCATGGGAATGGTCCGGAGGGTTCGGGCAGTATCTTGAATGGGCGGGATTCGGAAGGACGCCTCTGTCGTCGGAAGTCTCCTGGAGCGAGTACTGTCGGGCCGTAGCGCGTTTTTATAATTCGGAAGAGGCCACAAACATGTATTCGCAGCATGTCAGAAATGTGGTTTCGCGTGTCAATACCGTTACGGGCAAGCCTTATTCGGAAGATCCGGCCATATTCTCATGGCAGTTGTGCAATGAGCCGAGGCCTTTCTCGAAGGACAACAAGACAGTATTCCTTGAGTGGGTGAGGAAAAATGCGGCCATAATCAAATCATTGGATACCAATCACATGGTATCGACGGGGAGTGAAGGGCTTTATGGCTGCGAGGTTGACCCGGACCTTTTCAGGGCAATTCATTCAATACCGGAGATTGACTATTTCAATATCCATATCTGGCCTTATAACTGGAACTGGGTCGAAAAGGACGGCATAGACAGCGTGGATGCCGCCATTGCTGAAAGCGGCAAATACATCGATGCTCACATGTTTGCGGTCAGGGATGCGGAAAAGCCGCTGGTCATCGAAGAGTTCGGCTATCCTCGTGACGGCCTGTCATTCGAGCGCGGAACACCTACTTCTGCAAGAGACGAGTATTACAGGTTCATATGCAGTCTGGTGGTCGAGAGCGCTACGGAAGGGGGGCCGGTGGCCGGTTGTAACTTCTGGGCCTGGGGCGGCGAGGCCGTGAAGGCTCAGGATCAGTGGAAGCCGGGAGATGATTACAGCGGAGACCCGGCACATGAGCCGCAGGGGTTTTATTCGGTGTATGCCGATGATTCGACGACGATAGGTGTCGTCAGGGAGGCGAACAGGAAAATACTCGGCCTGGACGGGTGCCGGTAAATAAAAATCCGGTCGCGGATTCCGCGGCCGGTATTTTTCGCAATGAAATGACGTGTCAAGGTCCGCTGTTAGAACCTGTCTTCTGAAGATACAGTCAGTTTCTTTCTGCCATGACGACGGCGTGAAGCCAATACGCGGCGTCCGTTAGGTGTGGACATGCGCTCGCGAAAGCCGTGTTTGTTGCGGCGTTTGCGGTTTGAAGGTTGGAATGTTCTTTTCATTGTTATTGCCTATTTTATTTATTTTCAACTGTATTGTCCCTTCTTTGGAAAAAAGGGACTGCAAAGGTAATGTTTTTAATTCTATTTACAAACAAAAATTACCCTTTTCTCTGAAAAATACTCTTCTTTGAACCATTTGTCTATCGGCGTAGTGGAGAAATCCTTCATTTTCAGTTTGTTTTTCATCGCTGCCATGGAGATTTCTTCAACAATGTCTCCGCCTTTGAGGTAAATGACTCCTTTTGAGTATTTGCCCCTGACCCATTGCATGAAAACATCGAGCGAGGTTACCGCCCTTGAAACGATGAAGTCGTATCTTCCTTTAAGTTCCTCGCCCCTCGTGTATTCGGCAGTTATGTTTTCAAGGCCGGCTGCCTGGGCGACTGCCTGGGCGACCTTGATTTTCTTGCCGACCGAATCGCACAGGGTGAATCTTATGCGTGGGAACATTATGGCCAGCGGGATTCCCGGGAAACCTCCGCCCGTCCCGAAATCGAGGATAGTGCCCATCGGTTCTCCTGGAAGCATCGCTTCCCGGTAGAATTCCGGCATGTTCTCTCTGAAGAATGCGGCTATTGCCAGTGAATGCAGTACGTGGTGCAGGTACAGGCTGTCTATGTCCTTGCGCGATACTACATTTATCTTTGAATTCCATTCCGTATATGCCGGCCAAAGGCTTTCAAAGGCCTTGCGTTTTTCCGGAGTGGTTTCCGGGAAGTATTTGAAGATGATTTCAGGTCCGTATGTTTCCATGGTCAGTTGCTTTTTAACATGGTTATAAGTGCTACTTTCGCCCGCATTATCCTGATTTTTACGGTGTTCAGCGGCAGATTCAGTTCTTTGGCTATTTCTTCGTAGCCGTATTCTTTGAGAAAACGCAATTCGGCAGGCTTCCGGTATTTTTCCTGCAGGTTTTCAAGGTTTTTCTTTACCTCTCCGGCCATTTCCAGTATTACGAGTTCTTCTTCCGGAGTAAGAGAAAGCATTTCGCTGTTTTCGTTCTGCGGGTCGAGATGGTCTGTGAATACGTCGTTTTTCTGTTTTTTCAAATAATCCAGGGCGGTATGCGCCCCTATGCTGTAAAGCCAGGTGGTGAATTTGTATTCAGGATTGTAGGAAGACAGTTGCTCGAAGGCTTTTCTGAAACTTTCCTGGCACAGGTCTTCTATGTCCTCCCGTTTCTGGATGTATTTCGAAATATGGCTGAAAAGCCCGTTCTTGTGCCTTTCGTAAAGCATCCTGAACGCGTTTTGGTCGTTTTGAAGCGCCTTGATTATCAAATCCTTGTCTCCTAATGTCTTTTTCCCCATGAGGCATCCGGTTTAATGGGCGTCCAGCCAGTTGGAGGCCCAGTTGCAATCAACCGTCAAAGGTACGGATAATTTTGCAACTCCTTCCATCTCTTCTTTGACTAATGCCGCAAGTTTTTCAACTTCGTCGGCAGTCGCGTCGAAAACCAGTTCGTCATGTACTTGCAGAATCATTTTGCTTTTGAGGCCTTCGTTCTCCATCCTTCTGAATATGTTTACCATTGCAAGTTTGATGATGTCGGCTGCGGTGCCTTGTATGGGTGCGTTAATCGCGTTCCTTTCCGCAAGCGAACGTACTGTGTTGTTTTTGGAATTGATGTCGGGGAGATAGCGCCTGCGGCCGAAAAGTGTTTCGACGTACCCTTTTTCGCGTGCCATCGCTATGGCGTCTTTGATATATGCCTCGACTCCCTTGAAGTTGGAAAAATATTCATCGATGAGTTCTTTCGATTCGTTGCGCGGGATTTTAAGTCTTTGCGACAGGCCGAATGCCGAAATTCCGTAAATGATGCCGAAATTGGCTGTCTTGGCGCGCCGCCTCTGCTCTTTTGTGACCGATTGTATGTCTGTCTTGAAGATTTTTGCGGCTGTCATCGCGTGGATGTCTTCATTGTTGAGGAATGCCTCCACCATGTGCCGGTCGCAACTTATGTGCGCCATGATTCGGAGTTCTATCTGGGAATAGTCGGCGGATAGGATGTAGCCGTGCTCCGTGCCGGGTATGAATGCCTTGCGGATTTCCTTGCCTTTGTCAGTGCGGACAGGGATGTTTTGCAGGTTTGGCCTTGAACTGCTGAGCCTTCCGGTCGCTGTCAGGGCCTGGTTGAAACTGGTGTGCAGCCTTCCGTCGGAGCCTATTAGCGAAGGAAGAGGGTCGATGTATGTGGATATCAGTTTTTTCAGTCCCCGGAAATCAAGTATTTTCTGGATTATCGGGCTTTTGTCTATAAGCCCGTTGAGGGTCTCTTCGTCTGTCGGATAATTGTTTTTCCCGTTAGGTTTTACTTTGGGATTCAGTCCCATTTTTTCATACAGGACTGTCCCGAGTTGTTTCGGGGACGAAAGGTTCAGTCCCGGTTCTCCGGCAATATCCCTGACTTCTTTTTCTATGGCGAGCATCTCTTTTTCAAGTGTGCCCCGGTAAGCCTGCAATTGTCTGATATCGACTTTCACCCCGGTGGCCTCCATGTCGGCAAGGACTTCGATGAGCGGGGCCTCCATTCCGGTGTAAAGACCGGTCATTCCGTCTTTTTCCAGTTTCTGTGACAGTATGGCGGCGGATTTTTCCGACAGGACTGCTTCGGCGGCCATCGAGGCGATGCCGGCTTCTTCGTCAGGCTGGCTGAACAGGTCCGTTTCAATGTTTTCGTCTCCGGCCTGCTTGCTGAAACCTGAAAGCCTGTATTCGGAAGGTTTGAGGCCCGTGCAGTTCTGGATGACCATTTCAGCCTTGTGGCTCATTTCAGGGTCGGACAGGTAGTGCATGATTTCAATGTCGGAAACTTCTCCGGATATCCGTATCCCTTCGCGGGCCAGCAGTTTGTACGCCGATTTCAGGCCGTATCCCGTTTTTCTTATTGAGTTGTCGGAAAAAATTTTTTCAAGTCTTTGCCGGTCGCTGCTGTCTTTGAGCGGGAAAATCACGTTCGCCGCATGTTTGGTTTTTCCGCCGGAGGCTATCGTGAGCATGTTCTGCCTTACGGAGATGGCTGCTGTCCCCGATGCGGCCGCTTCTGCTGCTGCAGTTTCCAGGTCGGATGGAAAGCATTCGATGACAATGTCCTTCTTGTCGGGGGCCTGTCCGGTTTCAGGACTGTCGGGAAAATATTTCCGCAGCGATCCGAATTCGTATTTTTCAAAAAGAGCGTTCACTTCGGGGGTGAATTCCAGCGCGGTTTCAAGTTCTTTTTCAGGGACGGCTACCGGAAGGTCGCGTTTTATCCTGACGAGTTCCCTGCTGAGCCCGATTCTGTCTTTCGCTTCCTCGAAGGCTTCGCGCTGTTTCGGTTTGAGTTTGTCCAGATTGTCGTATATGCCTTCTATGGAGCCGAATTCGGATATTAGCCTGGCCGCGCCCACTTCTCCGATTCCTTTGATTCCGGGGATGTTGTCTGATGTGTCTCCCCATACGGTGAGTATGTCTATGAATTGTGCAGGGGAGGAAATCCCGTATTTTCTGCACAGGTCTTCCGCTGTGACTATTTCGTTTTCGGCACCGGATTTCCCCGGTTTGTATTGGAATATGTTGTTTTGCAGGAGTTGGCCGTAATCTTTGTCAACGGTCACCATATATACGTCAAAACCGTTTTCCGCCTCATGGGTGGCGAATGACCCGATTACGTCGTCCGCTTCATATCCCGGCTCGATGAGCACCGGGATTTTCATGCCGTGGCATATCTCTGTCAGGGGTTCAAGCGCGTCTATTACCAGTTGGGGGGTGGCGCTCCTCGTCCCTTTGTAGTCCTGGAACAGTTCGTGGCGGAATGTTTTCCCCGGAGGGTCGAAGGCGACGGCGAGGTGGGTCGGCTTTTCTTTGCCGACTAGTTCGAGAATGTATTTTGTGAAACCGAACAGTATGGAGGTGTCCATGCCTTTGGAGTTAATCATGGGCCTTCGTAAAAATGCGTAGTACATCTTGAATATCAGGGAATGCCCGTCTATGAGAAATAACTTCTTCATCGGTGGTGATATTTAAATTTTTTAGTTATCTGTTTGAAAATACTTCAAAAAATTCAAGATTTTATTTGAAAGTGCTTACAATTTATTATTTTTGCGTCAAAATAAAATCCTTAAATAATGAGCGTAAATATACAACAAATCTTATCAAAAAACGCATTGAACATGAGGAGATCTTCAATCAGGGATCTTCTCAGCGTTATTACAAGCCCTGATGTCATATCTTTCGGCGGCGGTTTCCCTAATGCAGAGACTTTCCCTGTTGAGGAGTTGAAGCAGATTATGATGGATATCATGAACGAATGCCCTGCAAAGGCCTTGCAGTACAGCACTACCGAAGGGCATCCGGGTCTCAGGAAGGAACTTGCAAAGATGGTTAAGCGCACCCAGGGCGTTGACGTGGATATAAAGAACATCCTGATCACCACTGCATCGCAGCAGGCCCTTGACCTGGTTGCGAGGATTTTCGTTGATCCGGGCGACACAGTGCTTTGCGAACTTCCGTCTTATCTCGGCGCCCTCCAGGCAATATATGCCGAGCAGGGAGAGCCTGTCGGCTTCAAGAACTATGACGAGATGGACAAGGTCATAACAGACCTTACCGCTCAGGGCAGAAAGCCTAAGTACATTTATCTTGTTCCTGACTTCAGGAACCCTTCAGGAACGACAATGACTCTTGAAGAGAGGAAACTTGCTCTTGAAGTGGCACGCAAGCATGACATGATTATCATTGAGGACAGCCCTTATAGGGATATCCGTTTCGAAGGCGAGCCTGTCCCTACAATTCTCAGTCTTGATACCGACGGCCGCGTGGTACAACTCGGAACATTCTCCAAGACTTTTGTGCCGGGCTTCCGTATCGGTTGGGTTATAGGTCCGGACGAGGTGATCAACCGTCTTATCGTAGGAAAGCAGTGCTCCGACCTCTGTACTCCTATCATGTCGCAGATGATAGCGGAAAGGTATCTTGCTTCAGGACATTTCGACAAGAACCTTGTGAAGATAGCCGATCTTTACCGCACAAAGAAGTCCAAGATGATAAGCGCACTTGAGCGTTACATGCCTAAGGGCGTTGAATGGACTAATCCTGAAGGAGGTCTGTTCCTGCTCGTTTCCCTTCCTGAACAACTGAGTACTCTCGACCTCTTCAACATTGCAATCAAGGAAGACGTGGCATTCGTACTGGGTACTTCGTTCTATTGCGACGGAGGCGGACAGAACTCCATGAGGCTCAACTTCTCATATGCTTCCGACGAGAAGATAGATGAAGGTATTTGCAGGCTTGCAAATGCTGTCAAGAAACTTTATGAGGAAAAAGGCTACAAGGCTGAATAATTTTTATTGATTCCGATATGGGAGGACGGCCGCCGGTCGTCCTCTTTTTGTTTTGTTGAAACTCTTTAGTATTTTTGCATTTGCTTAATAAAATTATGATTATGAGGATGAAAATCGTTGCAGGCAACTGGAAGATGAATACGACAGTGCCTGAAGGAGTGGAACTCGCAAAAAATGTACTGGCAAAAGTTTCAGAGAAACCTTCAGATGTGAAACTGATTCTTGGAGTGCCTTTTACGCATTTGGCCGGTGTGGCGGAAGCAATATCGGGCAGCGGCATAGGACTGGCGGCGCAGAATTGCGCGGACAAGGAGAGCGGTGCATATACAGGAGAGGTTTCGGCGGCAATGCTGAAATCCGTCGGATGCGGTTATGTAATACTCGGCCACTCAGAGCGCAGGCAGTATTACGGGGAGACCGATGAACGCCTTGTCGCAAAAATCGCCCTGGCCATGAAAGAAGGCCTGGCGCCGATATTCTGTGTCGGGGAAACCCTTGAACAAAGAGAGGCGGGAAATCATTTCAGCGTTGTAGAATCCCAGATAAGGAACGTGCTTTTTACTCTTACTCCGGAGCAGGCTGCATCCGTCATAGTCGCTTATGAGCCGGTATGGGCTATAGGCACAGGGAAAACGGCTACAGCAGGCCAGGCTCAGGAAATGCACGCGCATATCCGCAAGGTGCTTGCAGGCAGGTTCGGCGATGTCGCGGAGACGATGCCTGTATTGTATGGCGGAAGTTGCAAGCCGTCCAATGCGAAAGAACTGTTCGCATGCGCCGATATCGATGGCGGACTTATCGGAGGGGCGTCATTGAATGCAGATGATTTTCTGGCAATTGCAAAATCTTTCTGATGGAATATACAGAAGTCAGGATATCCATTGTCCCTTTTACCGAGGACAATGCGGACTGGGTCGTAGCCGAGATAGAGTCTCTCGGCTATGAATCGTTTTGCATACAGGAGTCTTGTCTGTTAGCCTACATTCCGAGCAGCAGGTTTGATTTCGGCAGGCTGACGGACGCACTCGAGGTTTTTGCCGGACATCTGGAACTTGAAGTCAGCCATGCCCCGGTGCCGGAGCAGAACTGGAATGCCATCTGGGAGTCGTCTTTCGAGCCCATAGTAGTTGACGGCGAGTGTACAATCAAGGCCACTTTCCATAAAGGACTTCCTGAAACCAGGTACAATATCACTATCGACCCGAAGATGGCTTTCGGGACCGGGCATCACCAGACGACTTATCTCATGGCTTCATCGCTCATGCGGGAAAACGTTGCCGGTAAGTCGGTTCTGGATATGGGCTGCGGTACAGGGATACTCGCCATACTTGCCGCCAAGATGGGGGCTTTGTCTCCGGTGGATGCGATAGACATTGACGGGATCGCCTCCGACTCGGCGCTTGAAAACGCGGGGCTGAACGGTGTCGGGGAGCGGCTTTCCGTCAAGTGCGGCGACGCTTCGGTGCTTGGAACGGATGAAAGGTACGATATCGTTATGGCAAACATCAACCGTAACATTCTCATGGCCGACATCCCATCGTATGCAAGGGTCATGCATCATGGCGGAGTGTTGCTGGTGAGCGGTTTTTATGTAGAAGATATTGTCATGTTATCGGCGGTGGCCGAGAAATGCGGGCTTGAATACAGTTCCCAAAGAAACCGGGAAGACTGGGCGGTCGTCCGATTTGTGAAAAAATGATTTTGCAGAGATGCCCTGTTGCAGGTTTATGAAAGATTGCTTATCTTTGCAATCCTTTTCGCGGGCGTGTTGTAATTGGTAGCCAAGCCAGACTTAGGATCTGGTGCCGGAAGGCGTGGGGGTTCGAGTCCCTTCGCCCGCACGTAAGACCCTCCTGATCGTCAGATTGGGAGGGTTTTTCCGTAACTTTCATGGAGCGGCAGGAATAGGGATAATTGCCAAAACGGGCAATCGTACAACAATGCCGGACGGCAGCCATGCGGCCAACGTCCGGCATTGAGATTCAAAATAATTCGTTCGATATGCCGTCTTTACCATCCGAGGATGTAGGCGAACATCAGAGGCGCTACTATTGTGGCGTCAGACTCGACGATGAAACGTGGTGTGTCAACATCGAGTTTGCCCCATGTGATTTTCTCGTTAGGAACGGCTCCTGAGTAAGAACCGTAGGAAGTCGTACTGTCGGATATCTGGCAGAAATATTTCCATAGCGGCGTTCCTGTCCATCCGAGATCCTGTTCCATCATAGGTACCACGCAGATAGGGAAGTCGCCTGCCGTGCCGCCTCCGATCTGATAGAAGCCCACGCCTTCGCCGCCGGAATTTTTCTTGTACCAGTCGGTGAGGAACATCATTGTTTCAATGCCGTTCTTGATGATGTGAGGGTCGAGTTCTCCCTTGATGCAGTGCGCAGCGAAGATATTGCCGGTAGTGCAGTCCTCCCATGCAGGTACTACGATAGGTATGTTTTTCTCGCAGGCGGCAAGAACCCAACTGTCCTTAGGGTCTATTTCATAGTACTGTTCGAGCACTCCGCTCCGGAGAAGCCTGTATATTACTTCGTAAGGAAGAAGTCTTTCGCCCTTTGCCTGCATGTCTTTCCATACTTCAAGAAGATGGTGCTCAAGCCTTCTGAAGGCTTCTTCTTCAGGAATGCAGGTGTCGGTGACACGGTTCATGTGATTGTCAAGCAACTCTTTTTCCTGTGCGGGCGTGAGGTCTCTGTATCCCGGAACCCTGTAGTAATGGGAATGGGCAACCAGGTTCATGATATCTTCTTCGAGGTTGTTTGCAGAGCAGGATACAATCTGGAATTTGTCCTGGCGAATCATTTCGGCAAGAGAAATTCCAAGTTCGGCAGTGCTCATCGCTCCTGCCATTGCAAGCATCATTTTACCGCCTTTGTTCATGTGTTCGTCAAAGGCTTTTGCCGCATCCACGAGTGTCGCCGAATTGAAGTGGCGATAGTGGTGGGTGATGAATTTTGAAATAGGTCCTTTTTCCATTTTATATTTTTTTAAAACAGTATCAGCAAGAACACGCAAATATAGAGAAATTTATTCAATTTGAAAAAGCATAAAAACAAGACGCGCCGTCGTGGGGCGCGCCTTAACATCATCTTAATCAATAATCGGGAATCAGTCGTCGTATCTGAGTACTTCGAAATTGCTGTTGAACACTATTTCAAGGCCGTTGTTCAATTCCACTTCATAGTGGCTGTATTCGCGTGAAATCTTTTCAATGGTGTTGTTGGGATGTTTCGCATTTACATAGTCGATAAGTTTGGCCGGTACTGCGGAGGCCGGAACGCCGTTGTATTCACAATCTATTTCTTTCCATTCGCCGTTTCCGCGGAATTCGATTTTGTCGCCATTGGTGAATTTGACATCATAACTGGTGTGGGTGAGTTCGCTTTCTTCAATGATGTAAGAAATCTCGTGTGAAGGAAAGTTTTTCTGGATGAACTCCTGGGAAACCTGAGGAAGTTGGCTGAATTCGATGAGCCGTTCCCTGTCAAATGAAAAGAAGGTGCTTACTGAAAGAAGTACGGATGCGATGGTTGCTGTTAATGTCATCATGTCTTTAAAGTTTTAAATTAATATTAATGTTGTTGTTTCGTTTTCGTGATGCAAAGTTGAGGCATGAAACTGAATCAATTCTGAATAAATTCCATTTTTTTTGAAAAATTTTGCGGAGAATAAAAAAATTCAGACATTGACAGTAAAACAGTGCATCCCGTCGCGGAATGTGTATTTTATATTGAATCCGTATCGTTTGCTGATTGCGTCCACGATTGAAAGCCCGAGACCAGTGGACTTGCCTTTTGCATCGCCGCCTTTGTAAAACCTTTCATATATGCGTGTTTCGTCGAGCGGCCCGCTGACGGCTGTGTTTTCCACCGTGAGCCTCCTGTCGCGGAGGATGAGCCTGACTGTCCCTCCTTCGGGACTGTGCGTGAAAGCGTTTTTGACAAGGTTGCCGACAAGCGAGCCTGCAAGGGTGGGATCCATTTTTACTTTGATCCTCGAGTCTCCGTCTGTTTCCAGCCGTATGTTTTTCTGGCGGTTGATTTCTGAAATGTCGCCTGCGCATTTTGTCGCAATCTCTCCGAGGCATACGTCCTGCATGTCTTCGTATCTGTTGTTGTCGATGCGGCTGAGCATGAGGAGCGTCCTGTTCAGCCGCGACATGTAGTTGAGCCTTTCGTTGATGCGTTCCAGGTAACTTAACTGCCTTTCGGTTATGTCCGGATCTTCCGCCAGCATTTCTACGGCGTTGCCGCATACGGCAATCGGGGTCTGCATTTCGTGTGAGGCGTTTCCGATGAAGAGTTTCTGCTGTTCGTATATCTCATTGTTGCGTTCGACGCTTTCCATTACGGCTTCACGTATCAGCCTGAGTTCCGTGATTTCCTTTCTGCTGCTCTGGAAGTCGGCCGGTTCTCCGACTTTGTGACGGCGCAGCCATTCGAGCAGTCTGTACAGGGGTTTCATGTTCCTGTATATTATATAGGTGATAATTAGGACTATTGAGAGTATGAGCAGGCCTCCCAGAAGGATGGAACTGTTCAGTAGGAGTTCTGAAAAATCTTCTTTGTCAAAGGACGGGGATATTACGTTTACGCGGTACCAGCGTCCGTCCGGGAAACCATAGTTGAATTCAAGCGTGCGGACTTCCTGTTCTTCGCGGATGTCGTCCAGATATATCTCGTCGTTCGAATATTCCCAGCGTCCGTCGCTCCGTCCGTAGGATTCGGAAATCCTTTCCATGAAGCAGTTGGAATTGACCCAGAAGTTTGGAGCGAGGGTGTCGGGGCTTATGCCGCTGTCGAACCGTGCTATGAGCCCTTCCGCATATTTTTCCAGATACTCGTCCAGTTCCTCGTAAATTTCGGATACGGTGCTGTAATATGTGAACGCCATCCATGCCGATATTATGACGATGAGTGACAGTACCGTGCTGATGAGTATTTTGGTTATCAGTTTCATGGTGCCGGTTGGGTTTATAGTTTGACAAGTTTGTACCCGAAACCATATACGGCCTTGATTTCGATATCGGCTCCGGCGGCCTGGAGTTTTTTCCGCAGATTCTTGATTTGGGCGTAAATGAAATCGAAATTGTCTGTCTGGTCGATGTTGTCTCCCCATACGGCTTCTGCAAGAGTGAGTTTGTTGCTTACATGGCCCGGCCTTGTCATGAAATGCAGCAGGATATCGTATTCTTTTCTTACCAGAGTCACTTCGTTTGTCCCTGCAAGGCATTTTCTGGTTTTAGTGTCAAGGGACACATTGCCGTACTTTATTGTGTCCGAGCCTTGTTTCATGCCCCTTCTTATCACGCTCCTGATGCGGGCCGAAAGTTCGGCGAGGTGGAACGGCTTGGTTATGTAGTCGTCCGCCCCGAGGTCGAGGCCTTCAAGTTTGTCGTCCAGAGAGTCTTTGGCGGAGATTATGAGCACGTGGGCCGGATTGTTGCTTTGTCTGAGTATTTTCAGAAGTTCCATGCCGCTGCCTCCCGGAAGCATTATGTCCAGAAGTATGACATCATATTCGTAGTCGTTGATTTTCCCTTCGGCGGATCCGAAGTCCCCGGCGGTTTCGACCACATATTGCTCTTTCATGAGTGTTTCCTTCATCATTTCTCTTAATGAAGGCTCGTCTTCTACTATGAGTATTTTCATTTTTGCCGCAAAATTATTTTCAAATTTTGTAAGAAAACTGAAAAATTCAAAATCCCGGATGAAAAAAAAGGATGCGCCACTGTTTTCTGACACATCCTTTTCATTAAGAAATATTATCGGCTTATTTGACTTCCTCGTAATCAACATCCACGGTGCCCGGATCGTTGTTCCCG
>JADIMA010000028.1 GCA_017694945.1 Candidatus Merdivivens pullicola
AGCCAGAGCCATCGCCATAGCCAGAGCCATTATTTATCATAAGGAATTTTTCTATCGCTTCCATACGTCAACTCCCTCGATGGATTTTATCGACCTGTCCGAGCACGGGATAATCTCTATTGCGTCAAGAATCTCTATCTCGTCAACATACATCGTGAACTTGCACTGATTCGGACACATTGTGCCTTCCGCCGCAAGCTGGGAGATGCTTGCCGCACCAGCCCAATACCACAGCCTCCTGCAGTTTGTGAGTTTTACTTCTCTGCCGTTCCTTTCCGAGAGTGTACCGAAGAAAACTCCGCTCCTGTCACCCCTTACAATTACTTTCGTTCCTTTCATCTTATGTTTAAATTAAGTGTTCTTCCCCTGTTGTCCTGTCCACGAGCTTCATGTCGAGCTCAAGTATTTCACATATATCGAGCAAGTTCTTGACATAGGTGTTCTCTCCATTCCTGATATTGATTATGGTCTGGTCTGTAAGCCCTGTCTGCCTTGAAAGCTCAACCTGGGTATATCTCAGCCTGCTTTTCTGTGTGTCGATGATTGTGCCTATTCGCCGCATCCTCAATGCGGTGCCGGACTTGTCGTCTTTCTTCTGTTTTTTATTAATCATATAGTTTCAAGATTTATTTTCGATGTGTATTCAAGCTGTCCCCTGTATCCTCTTGCCCTCAGCTCTTCCATGAGGTCCCTTGCGGTGAAGTCAGCGAGTAATGGATTGCCCCCCCCCAACGGTGTTTTTGTCAAAGAAGTTGGCCGGATAGATGCCGGATTCCTTTATCTTGTTGGACTTTGTCCTTTCCCGTGTTTCTTTTGACATAATACTTTTGCATGAGCGGCAATAATAGTCATACCTGTCCTTTGCTGCACTGTTTTTGCTGAACTCCGAGAGCGGAAGTTCCCGTCCGCATTTGCAGCATTTCTTTGTCTGGATTGTGTTCTCTGTTGTTTCCATGATTATATCTACGTTTTTAGTCTATTGTCTTCGGCATCCTCAGCCATGCGAGGATGATTCTCTTTATGATTCCAATTATCATTAGTTCAATGATTTATAAATTTTCAGAAAGGCCGACCTGCCCGGTCTTGTCCATTTTGTCAGTGCACATATCGTTATGATATATCCGAGGCCGAGCATATTCGGCCACATTACATCAGAATCGTTGAATATCAGAAATCCTGGAATTATAGCCAGGAAGGCTATGATATGGTGCATTATTTTCCTTTTCATGCGTACAGTCTTTTGATTGTCGAATACATCGCCCTTGCCCTGTTCGCCGTGAACGGAAGTCCGGTGGCGGTGGTCTTTCCGCGCTCGTTTAGCTTGTCGGCTATCGGCTGGAAGTCTGTGTTGGCGGTTATCTTCCCGTATATCATCTCCCAGTCCTCGATGAACTCCCGGAAAGCGCGGTTGTTCGGGTTGGCCATAGCCTTCTCCCTCTTGCTTCTTGCGGAAGCCTCGTTCGCCTTGCGGAGAGCCTCAGCCCTGTCAGAGCCAGTGTTCTTGCCCCAGAGTTCATTATTGCCGCCCGTACTCTCACCGCGCTCCTTCTTTGCTGCGAGAGCCTGCTTTGTTCGTGCGCTGGTAAGTTCCCTCTCATACTGTGCCACTGATGCAAATACACCGAGAATCATAGTGTTCACGACCGGCATGTCGCAGAAATGAATCTCTATTCCGGTATTGACCACCTTGAATACAAACTCCACATCCCTGGCAAGTCGGTCAAGTTTGGCGATTACAAGTTCACTTCCCGTCTGCTTGCAGAAGTCTATCGCCGAGTTCAGTCCGGACCTGTCACGATGCGTACCGCTCTCCACATCCTTGAACAACGCGGCACACTCTCCGGACTTCGAGCGGATATAGTCTTCGCATATCTTCTTCTGGGCATCAAGTCCGAGCCCCGACATTCCCTGTTTCTGTGTACTGACCCTGATGTAAATTGCAAAATGTCTCTTTGTTCCTATGCTCTTTCCCGTCAATCTCTATACCCAGTTTGAATAATGGGATATAGAAGTCGATATAGCACCAGTTCCAATTTTTATCATAGCAACACTTTTCACGGATATAGAAATACGGCGTCTTGTCCAATAGGCATTTGAAATGCAGTTCTGCCACACTATGTTTTTTAATAAGGTTGTCTTTCCTTTTCCCATAATGAAGGCGAATATACTCTAATCGCTCGTAATCACTCATTAATTTTTCGTCTATCATATCATTGCTATCTTATATACAATTTATCTCCTATTCTTTTAGCTAATCCCAATCTATACAGTCGGTTGAGCAACTGTGTTATTCCGCATCTGGTTATCATCATTGCTGATGACATCTTCGTTTTTGACATAACAAGCCAGCCTCCGTTAAGTTCAGACCTGCTTTTGAGGAAAGAATAGAATATCAAAAGGGTAGCTTTCAAGCCGGAATCAATCAGCAAGGGATAATAACCTCCTTTTATGATTATGTTTTCAGGAGCATAGATATATCCATTCCTTATGAAACCCATTTTAGACAATCTTTTAAGGGAACTCCATACCGATTTCTCCGAAATGTTCAATGTTCCGGCAATGACAGACTGTTTCTGCTCATAACATCCAATAAGTCCTTCGTCTTTCGATATCGCCTCTTTCAGAACCACCATATCAATGGAATAATCATCCTTAAAGACATATTCGATACACGAGATGGATTTGAAAAGAAGATAGGAATACATAATCTGCTCCGTCGGCGATAATTCCACCAACTTCGTCAATTCGCTGTAAAAGGTATATTCATTTTGTGGTGTTTTGATACGTGGTGTAAAAATTCAAAAGGGAAAAGTCCACCACATGACTCTTTTCAGCGGGTAGCTACTCCACGCCTATCCCTTATGATTGTTAGGATACACAAAGATATAAAATGTTTTTTTAACCGCAAAACGAATAAAACCGTAAAATTGATATATATGTATTTTACGAACCGTAATATTGATATATGGCGGCAGTAAAATAGATATATGTCAGCCCGTAATATTGATATAGTTCAACCCGTAAAATTGGTATAGCATAATTAAATACAGATTAAATTTTGTCTAAATATCTCCCAAAGAGGCGCAAAACGCCTCGGACGGATATTGGTAATACAATTTTGAGATTTTATAGGGCTATGAATAGTTTTTCCGTAGCCCTATAAATCGGAATATCCTTCATCATTCCCCTCTCCCGTAGCCCTCTCCCCGTTTGCCTTTATCCATTCCTCGAACGGCTTCGCATTGGTCGCGCTTATGGACTTCCTGAAGATGTCCAGCCATTCCTTTCCGCGCAGCCCGTCAATGTATGCCTGTTTCATCACCTTGCGGTATTGCCTGTTGAAATTGGCATATTGGGGTATGCAGGAGTTGACCATACATGAAAACTGTCCCCAGTCCATGTCGTCATTGGCCTGCTCTGAAGCCTGTCTTATGGCGGAATCTATCCGCCACCGCTTCATCGTGCCCTTTGCCTTCTTCTGCTGCTCGGCATCCGTCTTCATCGCAAGTGTCTTCTGAACCATGATCATTGTCTCTATGAGGTTCATTGTGCCTTTCCTGTCCTTGATTATCGGTGCGCAGGATTCCATGACCGTGGTGATGAACATACTGCTTCCCCCGGCATCCTTTGTTATGGACATCCAGTTCGTTTCCCAGTTCTTTGTGATATGGTCTGACAGCCTTATTGTTTCCCCGTAAATCGTGTAGTATGACGAGTGCTTCCCCTCGGTTATGAGTTCCGCGCCGAGCCTTGTCAGCAATGCCTTGATGTACTGCATATCATTTCTCCTGTTTGTCTATGACTGATTCAATCGCGTGTCGTATTCCCGCCTCCATTGCCTCCTCGTATGTGGTATAGTTCATATCGAAGAGCTCGTCCGGGGTGTTCGGGTCGTCCACCTTCGTGACGATATAGCCCCATTCCCAATGTGTCGTCTGCGGCTCTGTGAGCGGAAGATTCGTCTGAATTGCATACACATGCAGCCGCTTCTTCTCGCGCAGCCACCGGGCCGCAACCGCCTGGGTGGGACGAGGCAGCACGCCGTTGTCCTCCGTTATAGTAGTGGCTCCGCCTATCCGGTTGGTCGTGCCGAAGTAGCAGGTGTCCGTCTGTTCGAGGAACCCTGCCTTCTTCAGAAGCTCCGCTGTATCATACCCGACATATTGTTCGTCAATCATATTTTACCCTCCATTTTCAGTTGTCTTTTATATTCCCTTGTTCTGCGGACGTTCTCCGTGGCAGTCGCGGTGTCCGGCCTGTACCGTCCGTCCTTCGCCCGCTCGCTTGTCTGGGCCTTCACCCTTTCGAGCCTGTCCGGATTGAGCACGAAGTCTATCGTGCGCCTTGACACCCCGAACATCTCGGCCAGCCTGTATGTGGACAGTCCGTCCACCTCGCGGAGCATATAAATCTCCGCCTTCTGTTCCTCGGAGAGTTTCCGTCTTCTGTCATATTGTGTTCCCTGTATTGTTGCCATAGTTCGTAATTTCGATTCTTTGCCGCCATAAACGGCCCGATTTTCGATTTTCTCCTCCGGGACGGTAGATTATATGTCCGCCCGGAGAAAGTGTCTTATTTGCCCTATTTTTTAAGGCATCCGGCAACCATTCCGAGGAAGCCGATGAAGTAGATTACAAAAAGCATAATTCTATCCTCCTGCGTTTATGTTATTCTTCTACATAAAGTATCTCGTCTGTTTCCTTCTTCGGCGGCAACGACGGCATGAAAAGTGCCGTATAGTTGTCGTCCCGATATGTAATCGCCCTCTTGCCCGGCATATCCTTGTCGCAGGCGAACTTCCATTCCGGCATGGTCAGCATTAGTTCTGCGCTCTCGGGCCGCATCCATATACCTTCCGCCACCTGTATTATCGCCCTGAAAGCTGTCTTCGCCTTGATTGCGATCTTGGCCTCCTTGATTGCCCGGGCCACCGCATCCCGGTCGTTCATCGTGGCCGGTTTCTGTGTCTCCTCCTTCGGGATTACCGACAGAAATGCCGGATAGTCGCTCGTCTGGTATTCCTTTGTCACCCCTGTCCCGTCCTTCCGGTATATTCCGCACGGCTCGGATGCACCGTTTATACGCACCCCGTTGTTCGTCTCCCTCTCCACATAGTCCGGCTTGGATATAAGCATGTTAATCGTATCGGAAGCCACCGCCAATTTCATGGACGGGATGTAGCATACGCCTGTCATTACCGGACGGAATTTTTCCTTTCCCACGAACTTCCAGATGTTCACCTTGTCGGACTTCTTCACCGTGTCGTTGGCAATGAGAAATGCCTTCAGGTTCTGTTTTGCTCTTTCGGTCTGGCTGTTCTGGTCCATTTCTTCCAGTATCTTCAGCACATCGTAAATTTTCTGTGTTTCTTTCATGATTGTTTCCTCCTTAAATGATTTCAATGTTATGTGCTATTATTTGTCCGTCCTGCTTCAGTCTCCCGGTGACGAGCACTATTGTCCCCGGCCTTATCTCGTCGAAGTCCGGCGTCCTTCCCGACTCGGGTGCCGTGACCCTGTATTCCCCGACCTCCGTCCGGACGGTTATGTATGCCGTCCGCGTGTTGTTCACGCCGATTTCAACGATGGTAATCTTCGTGACCTCGCCCATGATTTCTATCCTCTGTAATTTTTCGGTTCTTGTTTCCATGATTCGTTTGTCTTTCAGAGTATGTCATTCACTTTTGTTCAACATTTTCCTTACCGTCTCCAGTCAGAATGCCCTCGATGTCCGAGAGCGACTGGATTGTCAGACCGCCTGCAATGAAGTACCACAGGGGTGCTGCGATGATTACTCTCAACTGGAGAGTGCAGATGCCGTACACCAGTATCGCCACCGCCGACCAAGTGAAGAATATGGCTACGGCTCTCTTGGCTGTCCTCAAAACCTTTTTCATAGTCCTGTAATTTGCTGGTTTGTCCGATATTATAAGTTATACACATATATCGCACCGTTCACTCTCTCAATCCTGGCCGTGTCCGGGAGTGATTCGATTTCGTTTGCAAGTTCTGTGGATGAGACCATGCCGAGCACGATTATTTCATCCGGTAAATTGTTCCGCATCATGATTCGTCCTCCCAAATTTATTTCATTCTCAATATAAAGCCGTTGCCGGCCTTTTCGCCCCGGAAAGGGTTAAACGGTATGGACTGCCCGACCTCAAGGCGGTCTATTTCCTCAACTTTTTCACAAATGGCGATACGAACTTCCGGTGTATCTTCATTCAAGTCCCATTTATCAGTCATTTTGAATCGAATTTGGTTCAGTTCAATACTGTTTTCCTCATGGAACACCGCAAGAAATTCGCGTGTGTCTGGCTTTGCCACATAGTCAATAAGTCTCATGTTATTTCTCCCTTAATTACTAATAAATTACCCACTTGTCTGGATTGTTTATATATTCCTCTATCCGCTTTTCATAGTCGGGCATCTGCTGGACAAGTCTCTGCAGCATGTCCAGATAGTCCCGTGTCCTGTCTGTTTTTTCGTATGGGTCAAGTTTCACGGGGTCACTATGGTATCTGTCAGTCCCCCACAGATATATATCCCCCGTTTCCATGTCAATTTTCAGACTCGGCTCGCAGCATCCTCCGCCAGCCTTCCCGAAAAATTTTGACGGCTGGCGGCACGCCCCGTATCTGAAGTAGTCCGGTGCCGACCAGATGGTTTGTCCCCAATAAAAGCCGGGCAAATGGTCTATCCCGTCTGTGAAGCAAAACTGATTGTTTATCCTGTTTTCTGCAAGTTTAGCAACCACTTCGCGCAATTCCTTGATTTTAGGGATAAACCTCTGGACTTTTTCCTCATATAATTTGATTCGGTTATGCAGGCTCTCCCTTGCCTGCTTTTCCTTGTTGGCATTTGCATCCAGTCCGGCATCTATCATGCCCAATGCTGCATTTATTTCCATGATATTGTCGTTTAATTCGGTTTATTTAATTTAATCTTTTCATCTGCTCCCTTGCGCTCTCTCTTGCCTCTTTCATCGTGTCAAACCAGTCCACATCAAACTGAGACCAATTTCTGAACACTTCATCAAAAAACATAAGTTCCGCACATATCGATCCGTCAATGCTTTCGGACAACCTGTACCCGGTTATCCAAGACTTGTCCGTTATCTTTATTCCCTCCTGGTGTGCCTTGTATCTGGCAATGTTATACAGATTGCCGTCTCGGTCTATATTCCGGCGGCTTCTGCTCCAACGTCTAAAACTTTTCATAATTCGTTCATTTAGTTCGGTTTATTCCACTTAATCTATCTATTATTTCTTTCTCTATTATTTTGCAGTCCAAGAACTGCATAAGAAAGTATATTGCCGTTTCCCTGCATGAAATGATGCAGTTCCCGTCCGCGCAATATCCAGACAAGTCCGCACTTGAATAGTCAATGCAAAATGTCAGCTTGCGCCCTACATGGATTGTTAAATTATTAGCATGGTCACAGAATGTGTCCCTATAATCATGGGCAATAAATTCGTCAATATCCATTTGTTTCAACAAATGTTTTTTCAAAATTCGCTTCAATTCGTTTTTTCTCATAATTCACTCGGTTTAATTGGTTTAGAGCGCACCCCGGAAAACCGCCCCGGGTATAAACCTGTCCGTTTGTGCGCTGGTATAGTTCATTTAATCCCGTTCCATTACTTCGTCATAGTCCAGGCCGAGCCAGTCACAGACAGTTTCCGGATCAAATCTGAACAGGTCGTTTAATTCTGTTTCATCCATCCCGTCCGGATAGATTTCTTCCAGACAGTTCTCCACCTGGTCCAGTTCATTATCTGTCAGTTTCTCGGCGAAGTCTTTCGCCCCGCTCCAAAATTCAAAGCCGCTCAGGCTTTCTTCTCTGTAGATTTTCATTTCTTTGCCCTCCGTTTTTATTTTTACAATCTTATCAATATAGACACTATCCAGATAGTCGCCGCTACTATCGCTATATAAGGCATTGCAGCGGCTGACTTTACAAGAAATTCAAGTATTTTTGCTTTCATTGTTATGCCCTCCCTGTTTTAGTTCGACAAAGCCCAATTTATAGCGTGCCGGGCCTGTTTCAGTGTCTTGTAATAGTTATAAGAATTATCCCAAATGAAGCCGAGCCGCTGCAAATCCTGTAAATCCTTCTCGCTCGGTATTACTTTAATTTCACGGATTGCGCCCCCGTGCATGATTTGTCCGCCGAATGTCGGCACGGCATAGAGTTTTATTGCTTTCATATCTTTGTCATTTGTGGGGAATTGCTCCCCCGGTCTTACTTCTCGTTATGTAGGTAAAAATTGTAGTCACTCCGGACGTTGTTACATGGATCCGGGCAAGCTATTATATTGAATTTGTCCGGATTTTTCCGGAGAAATTCCCGCGCCCCCGTTTCCGTCTCCAATGATTTCAAAACATCATCCGGAAGCCGGGAAGTCCTCAACCGGTATGCGTACCGCGCCTCTGAATATGCGTACACGATAAAGCACCGTATTGTAGCGGTATGCCGCGCCCGGTTAAATGTCACTTTGTTCTTGATTTCGCCGTAATATTCCGGCATTTTCCGCGTGTTTTCTAAAAGATGATTCATAACTCAATAGATTTAATGTTTATTTGCGCCCGTCCGGGGTATCGAACCCCGGCAAAGTCCATAACGGGCAGCCGCGCACGTTATGCCATGCAGCGGTTTATCAATATATTTGCTTGAAACAGGGCACGCGCCTGCACATCAAGCCAATTTTCCCGACTGTTTGCGTTCTGCCTTACAGTGCCGTCCTTCCGGGTGACTTCCCGGAGTTCCGAAGGCGTGCACAACGTTTCCGCGATGTCCGCATCATACACGAGGGCGCAACCGCCGTAACTGTATTGGCTCCAGTTTTCAGCCCCGTTCAGAAGTATTTTATTTGCAATGTCCTCCCGTGTAATTGTTTTAATTTCAAGCTTTTCAATAATCATAACGGCATAGTCTTTCACACCCTTTGCCCACGCGCTGCGTGCCGGTTTCGCTTCAATCTTTTTAATTAATTCCGTAGTTTTCATAATATTTATATTTAATTGTTTTACAAGGATTTAACGATTTCGGGAATCTTGTTCATTTTTGTAAATTCAGTTATCCCGTATTTTTTCAGTGCCTTCAGTTCGGCACTTTTCAAGTGCCAGGCCACCGAATAGTCACCAAATCCGTCCTGCTCTCCTATCCACAGGAGGCGAGCCAGACCGTCCCGCCTCAAAATGTCCGCCTTTGTTTCCATCTTTACCATAATTCACTGTTTATAACTTCTTTCTGTACCGCGATCGATTCCTGATTAAATATGACTTTCAACGTCTTTACAAGTTCCCGGACTTCATTTTCCGGGGCAAACAGCAATTCAATGCGCAGCGTGTTTTCCGTGACAATTACCCCGTTGTCGTGCTTGTATATGCCCTTGGCCTCAAAGATAGTCCCGCCGTCAAACTTTGTCGCAATAAGGTTAGAAACGACTTTGTACGCCTCCAAAGTGCTGATTTTCTGAACTTTACTGTCTTTGTCGTTCAGTCCCAAGTAAAGTGTCCATTTTTCCATAATTCAATGATTTATAAGGTTTAACAAAAATTTGCCTGTCTCATCAGTGCCGGGCGGCAAATCCCGGCAGACGGCCGCAAATCCGGCCGTTTCGACTATATTCAAAAAATTGAAAATCAAAGTATTAAAGCAATATAATTGGAAGTCAACCAACCATGTAATTAATTGCACCGCTGCAATGTAATTCATTGGTATATATCCGTTTACGGAAACTTTAATAATGTTTTCCAATTTTGAAAATATCAAAATTCAATTCTACTGACATTATACAACCGTTCGCCCGTGCGTATAATGCCGTTAAATAGTGCCTTTCCTGCGTTACTATTCCCGGACTTTTGCCCGCTATTTTGGCGGTTTTCACGATACCCGGAAGGTTCGCGGGGCTGTCCATGCCGTGCACCTCGTGCACCGCGCGGCCGTGGCTGCCTGGACGCGCCCCGATTTCGCACACCCTCGAAGGCTTGAGGGCTTGCAGCGACAAGCCGGATCTATCCAGACATCCGCGCCTGTGTGGTGCTGCATTATGTTAAAGATCGTTTTTCTGAAAGTCCCGGCAGAACTCCGATGTTTACTTTCAGGGTTGAGACTTCAACCCGTGCCCCTGTGGGCTTCCTTTCAACTTCCAAGGGCAAAGATATGGCGAATTTTCGATACTTCCAAACATTTTGCAAACTTTTTCCAAAAAAACTTTACATCTTTTATATATGTTATTGATAACCAAAGAAATACAAAAACAAAGAAAAATAAAGATTTTTACAGAAGGCTATATGTGCGGATATTGGCGGACATCTGAACACAGGGGACTACACGTATACGCGTGCGCGGATATATAACTATGCATTCATATTCTCCGTTTCTCTATATCCTTTTCTTATATCTGTTATAATTATATAGATATTCATAAGAAGTGTGAAATAAGTCCTTGAAAACCAATAAGTTACAAGAAAAACAAAAGTTTGGAAATTTTATAATAAGGGAGAGCGGTAGCCGCAAAATACTGAAAGACAGCAGATTGCAGCGTTTTGCTAAAGCCTTGCTTGAGGTGCGTGTCTGGCGGTGCTGCCGTGTACGTCTGTAAAACGTCCGTTATTGTCGTGTTCAGAGCCTTTTTAAGCCCTTATTTTTCCGCAAATGTATAATTCCTTGCTGGGGGAGAAAATGCCGCAAAAGCCCTTGAGACAGGCAAAGCGGGCAAATGTGGCGGGGATTGCTTTTTGAGCAAGGGGGGGGACCCCCTATGGGGAGGTGCCGACCTCAGGCAGCCTTTTCTCAAATTTTTTATTTTTTTATTTTTTTATTTTTTTGCTGCATCATTGTGTCGTATTTTGTTTTTCATATTTTTTTGTAGCCGTTGCGTCGTGAGATGCGGCGGCTTTTGTTGTTTTCTGTCTGGTATGAGTGTTCGGGTTGTCGTCTGGTAGGCTGTTTTCGGGGCGTTTTATGGGGTATTTCGGGACTTTTGGTGTTCGGATGATAATTTGTATGTCTGACGGGAGAAAGTCGTGGATTTGGGCATTATTTTTATTTATGCCGTAATCTGGAAAAGATTATTTTCCGGAAAGGTTTGGAAATGTGGGGATGGTTTTGTTACTTTGCGGAGTGAAACAATCTGTAAATTAGCAATCATGGATATAAGGGAGCTTAGGGAAAGGCAGGGGTGGTCGCTGGAGAAGAAGATAGACCACAGCCTGTTTACGATAGAGACGTTTCTGTCGAGGGTAGACGGGAAGGCTGTGCTGAAAAGGAAAGAGAAAGAGCGGCAAGTATTCAGACCGGGGGATGTTCTTATAGGTGGTGTTGGACAAGTGGTGATATATGCTGATGTCTTTAAGGGAGGTATAGTTACATATTGCGGTTATGAAAGGTCTCTAGACCATTTTACAGATAGGAAAGATAGGGGTTGGGGCAATATATCTGAATTTGATCACGCCACCGAGGAACAGAAGGCGATGCTTTTCGCTGAGATAGAGAAGCGGGGCTATGTCTGGGATGCGGAGAAGCTGGAGTTGAGGAAGAGGCGATGGAGGGCAGAGAAGGGTGAGATGTATTGGCATGCAGAGTTCGGACAGGACGTCACCCGTGCGTTCCCTTCAGTAGAGATGGGAAGGGAGGTAGATGACTTCCGATATGAGAATGGGAACTATTATAGCACAAGGGGGAAATTCTTAGGGATATAGAAGGAATTGAAGAACGTAAAAGGAAACAATCATGAAAGAATTCAATTTGAAAGAGGCAAAGGCGGGGAAGCCGGTGTGCACAAGGGACGTACGCAGCGGATTCCTTGTCGTGGGGGACACCTGCATCGCGGAGAAGGACGGGATGCTTTGCCTTACAGACCTCATCCGCGCACTTTCTGACGCGGGAATCTACCGGGTGACGGTCGGGAAGCTCATGCAGCGCAGACGCTTCCGGCAGGGGCTCTCGCTCCTCATAGGCAGGGACATCTCGCACAGCCCCAACATAGTCCGCGACCTGAAGTCCATGGGCCTCTATATGGCCGCAGGGAGACGCGGCGGCATGAGGGCCTACTGCAGCCCCCACGTCTTCCTCTATGTCCTCGGGCAGTATTCCCCGTCGGCAATGCTGCGTGCAGCTGCACTCGTCACGGACATAAATACTGAAAATCAGTAATATTTTTTGTATTTGTCTATTAACAAATCACAAATTATTCGTATATTTGCATAGTTAATCAATGAAGACAACAGAAAAAGGGAGGAAAACAACATGAGCATGAATTGTGTATTTCTTGTGGGAACGGTTCTGAAGGAGCCGAACGTAAGGAGATTTGACAACGGCACGACCTCGGCGGAGTTCGTGATGATAACGGGATTCCGGGGCTATACGAAGCCGGACGGGACGAAGGTCGAGGAGCGCAAGGACTTCCACCATGTCGCGGTGAGGACGACGAAGATGGCCGAGACCGTGGCGAAGTATCTGCACAAGGGAGAGACCGTGGCGGTGAGGGGCGAGCTCCGCTACCGGCAGTACACGGACAGCGAGGGCATGGACAGGAGGCTCGCCGAGGTCGTGGCAGAGAGGGTGGATTTCCTCGGCACGAGGGCACATTCGGATTCCGCAGCACCTCAGACGGCAGCGACTGCGGCTTCTCCACGGAAGGAGCCGGTGATGGGCAGCGACAACGACGACTTGCCTTGGTAATTGCAGGAGGACAGTATATGAAAGAGATTGACTGGGAACAGAGACGCTACGAGATAGCGAAAGAGATGTTGCCGATTACATGTGACCGGAGGAAGCCTTATTGGAATAAGATAAGAGGAGAGGAGGTTGTCGCGGCAGTCGCTTATGCCGACGCACTGATTGAGGAACTTAAAAAGAATAGTTATGGGAAGAACGATTAATATATGCGAATATGTTGAGGTCGATTGTGACATTGACGTGGATGATATAAAGACCAATTTCTTAATGCAATCTCTGATGAAGAGATACTTGATGAAGCAGTGAAACGGCATATACTGCCGAAAAGAAACGCCGAGACTCCGGCAGACAATCCATGCGAATTCAAGCGGTATCTGTGCGACCTCTTCGACATGGGGTACATGGTTCTGACTGAGGAAGTATTGGACATGGTTAAAGCAAAACTTGGAATAAAATGAGCCGTCAGATAAAGTTCCGAGGCAAGAGCCTTGACACCGGAGAATGGGTGTACGGAGACCTTATTGAGAATCAAGGCCGTTATTTCATATATCACGCCACAAGCGAAACAACGTTACAGGATAATGATGTGAATATCGTTGTAATTGCTGTGGCGGTAGACCCCGACACCATCGGGCAGTACACAGGACTGAAGGACAGGAACGGGAAGGAGATATACGAGGGGGACACTGTTGGATACCGGTTCACGGATAGTTCCTCCGTGACCGGCAAGGTGGTATGGTGGGTGGCGCGATGCGGTTTCTACATCCGCACCCGTGAAAATGACTACTACGAACTCACTGAACACTGCCAAGTGATAGATATAATCCACGACAATCCGGAGCTTTTGGAGGACTGAAAATGACACACAGAGATATACAGAAGGCCGCAGCGGCCAGCGCAGACCTCTTCTGCGAGGTGACGGACTGCTACGACGAGTACGAGGTCGGAAGACATGTCGGATACACTAAGGGCTTCGTTGACGGTGATCAATGGCGCATAGATTCAGTTTGGCATAAACCGAATGAACAACCGAAAAGAAATAGGGTTTATTTAGCTCAAATGGGAGAAGAGGCATTTGATACTTTTTATGATTCTAATAATTGGGAATCTTTTTCAAAGGGTCTTAATATCACCAGATGGGCATACATCGAAGACTTATTGCCGGAGGATAACAAATGAAAATCCGACAGGCAAAGAAGATAATCTACGCCCGGCATTGGACAAGATACCGTGAAAAACTTCGGCCAACGTACTATGACGAGGAAAGAGGCGTATGGGTTTCTCCGTCATGGCACGACATACCGAACAGGACACACCGATGTGCGATAAGAAAGTATTTCTGTGCGGCGACCAAATTCTACAATAGACACGGATATTCTTTTGATTATAAACGCAAATATGTAAATAAAAGTGAAATGCAAATAAACCCCCGATTTCGGGGGAATTAAAACAGAATTACTATGACAAAGGAACAACTTGAAAGGGCGAACTTTCTTAAGAATACGATTGATGAAATCAATGATTTCTTAAGCGCACATAAGAAGAATCCGCGGATGAGCTTCAATTCATTCCCCAACAATAATTGGGATAGAAGAGCAAGTGTAGATATTGAAAGGAAACATCATCAGGAAATTCTTGACCTGCTGAAAAAATGGAGAGACGAATACCAAAAAGAATTGGAGGAACTATGAAACTGAATTTTTGGTACGAGGAACTTATCCGGTGCCCATCCCAGTGCTATTATTTTTTTCTTGACAGAGGAAAACTGAAGTGCATTTATCTAAGATGGCGATATAGTGACCCATGGACGGTTGATCTAATAACACTGCCGGAAAGTGAGATGAGCGAAGATTGGCCGGATATAAATGCAAAAGAAGCAAAATGGGAAAGCATAGACTTGGGCTATTACAGTGATGATGATTTGAAAAAATTACAGGAAAAAGCTGTCAAGAAACTTGTCAGACACAGATTTTTGAACTTCTTAAAACTAATTAAATGAAGACCCCGGAACAAATCAAGGAATGGCTGCAAAAGCAGGAGTGGTATCCGCAATTTGTGCGGAATGTGAAAAATGATTCACTGAATTCAGAAGAAGATGTGCAGGATTATATTTCAGGCAAAATGCAGGAATATACGTTTGCGTATTCCTTTAGTTGGTATGAATCACCTGAAGGCTTTGACTTTTGGCATGAAAAAGAAAAACAATTTTTTGAATGGTATGACAAGGAGGAAACAATATGACTAATTATGAAAAGATAAGTCTGGCTCTTGACGAGATAAGGAAATCAGCATATCGCATCGAGCTCGTAAGGATAGAGTCTTTCCACCTGAAGAAAATACAAGAGACGGATATGTCGAAAAAGACATTTCAGGAAACGGAAGACGAATGCGACAAATGTCTGGCGGAATGTCTCAATAAACTGAAAGACATACTTTCAGAGACTACGGAATACGAGCATCAGAATGATTTTCTCGACGACACTGATTTGAAATTGATGGCTGAACCGTTCTGGTTGCTATATGAGGAAGACAAGAAATGAAGCACATTGACATAGAGAGGCTTGTGACGGTAAGACACCGTGCCGAGCAGGAAGGCGTAGTCCCCGAGACCATACGGAGCAGAATCCGCAAGGGAAAGATGGACTCCGTGTCGATAGACGGGGTGATGTTCGTCGAGACAATACAGGAAAAAGGCATAAAAGACAAATAAAAAAGGAAAGAGAAATGAAGACAAACATTGAACTTAAAGGATTCGTCGAGGCACTTGAGACGGGCGGACAGATGGCTGGCAGGAACAGGACTCTGCCGATACTTGACTGCGTGAGGCTCACACTGAAGGAAGACGTGCTGAGGATAGTGTCGTTCAACGGCGAGACGGGAATAAGCTGTCCCGTGAAGGTGCTTTCAACCGAAGGGGACATGTCGGTATGCGTGGACTTCAGATCGCTGCTGCAGCCGCTGAGGATGCTCAACGATGAGGTCGTGAGCATAATAGTCGACGGGGAAGATGCGAATGCCGTAAGGATTGAACACGGCAACGGAGAACTGAAGTTCCCCGCACTCCCGGCAGTTGATTTCCCGGAATTCGGAAAGGAAGAGGTCAAGAGTACCTTCATGATGGACGGAGACGTGCTCCGCAGATGGATGTCGCTTTCAGGCAAGTTCGTTGCAGATGACGAGCTTCGTCCCGTAATGAACTGCATGTACCTGTATGCCGGAAACGGCAGATGCGGATTCTGTGCAACGGACAGTCATGGCCTTATTACGGAGGAGACCGCTAATGAATCATGTACCGAGGAGACTTCGCTTCTAATGCACTCGTCCGTGTTCTCGCCGGCTGCAAGATGCTTCAGGAAGTCGCAATCGGTCAAGGTGCGTGTATGTGACAACGGCGCGTTCCTGTCCGCCGACGGCGTGAGTCTGTACTTCCGCAAGACGGCAGGCAAATTCCCGAACTTCCGCTCCGTGATACCTACGGAGTCAACATTCTCGGTAAAGGCTGATACCCAGGAGCTGTCAAGGAACATATCGCTTGCAATGGCATGTTCCGACAAAACCACGTCCATAGGGATGTCGTTTTCGGATGACGGCATGATGAAGATATCCGCCGAGGATACGCTTGCGGGCAAGTCCTCCGTCACTGAAATCCACTTTGAGGAATCCACACAGCCTCTCTCTATCCACATGAAGGGTACATACATGCTTTCCGCACTTTCCGCCATCGAGGGAGGCGAGGCAAGGATATCCTTCATATCGGAGAAAAGGCCAGTGATGTTCACTCCTGCGGAGGGAGAAGGCCCGACTGCAATCGTGATGCCGATTTTCGGGAAATAGCATTGCTTTTCAGCAAATAATTCCTATATTTGCATCGAGATTGTTGCGTAACAGAGGCAGAGGGTAAACGGGAACGATTTTGACAGGATACTCTTCCCTCTGCCTTAAAAAAAAACTTAATGACAATGAACTACATGAACGGCAAGCCCCTCGGGGGCAGCGCTGACACTCTCACGAGAAACTGCGGCAAGGGGTATCCGGACGGTGCCGTGAACATAGGCATGACATTCGAGCAGCTCAAGTCAACTTGGATGTCCAAGCCGAGGCGGTACGCCCTGCGGGACGAATGAGCCGCATGTGTTGCATATGACGCGCATTTTCGCTACATTTGCATGGTCTTTTGTTTCCATGACCTTTAGGTTACTTTCATGGACACGGGCGGGATTGTGTGTTTTCCCTCCCTTTTCTTTGGAAATCCGAAAAAAATCGCCATATTTGCACTGGATATGTACATGAACGGGGCGTGCAGTGCAGTCACGGCGTCCCGGAAAGTAATCAAGGACGTAGCACTGCAACTGTTACGGAAAGAAATATAAACTGGGCGAGAGCCCTAATGTAGAGTGCCTGATTCGGGTGGTTGCAGCCCCGGTCAGGCACTTGAATTTTATCCTTATGGTAGATATAGAATTATTCAGGCAAATCCTGTCAAATGAGAATCCCGGATATATTGCTCCTGGAGATTGTCTCAACAAAGAAATTATAGAGCTGTTCTCGCTCTATTCCAAAGATGCCGTCATGCCTTTATTCAAACCAATTCCTGACGGTGTGAGATTCACTTATTTCATAGAGCAGAAATGTCCTTCTTGTGGAGAATACTTCTATGCAAGAAAAACAAAGGATGCTATATTCAGGTATATAAAGAATCCGACGGCAAAGAAATATCAGTGCCCGAATTGTCGCTATGGCATCAAGGATTCTGAAACTAAAATTGATAAATCGAGTGAAGTCTATAAACATTCCCACGATATGTTGATGAATTTATATCTGGAATGTTGTTTAGGGCCAGGTTATTTTATAGAGTCCTCTCTCAAAGGTAGACTCAAGGTACTTCTTAATCCTGATGTTGAGTACGATAGAGTGAAGAAACGTATTCTATCAATGGATTATCAAGATTTTTTAAGAACACCATACTGGGCAACAGTCGCTGAAATGGTACGTAAGAGAGATAATTATAAATGCCAGGAATGCGGCAGTATGGAGAATCTCAATGTGCACCATAAGACCTACGAGAATCACGGAGACGAGATTCATCATATAGAGGACCTCATATGCCTATGTCAGAAATGCCACGAAAAACATCACGCTAAATAGCTATGGAAAAGACCGGGAACATATACATTGAAGAGGCCGAGAGCGACTTCAAGAGAATACACAAAAGTATTATCCTAAACAACAATATAGACTGCCTTACGCTCGGCATATATACAAAGATTTTAGTGCTCGGGAAGAATTGGCAGCTGAATATCAAGGGACTGTCTTCCTATTTCGGTATCTCGGACACGAAAATCCGACATTCAATATCCCTCCTCGAACGCGAGGGATACATATCGCGCCAGCCTATACAGGACGAGGCTACGGGCAAGCTGTCAGGGTGGAACTATATACTTCACGCCAAACCGCTGGATCCGGAGAACAGGACCAATGCCGGAAAGAAGTCTGTCGGGTCTACCGAGTACCCCGAAAACCGACAACACGGTTATCCGACAACACGGTTATCCGACAACACGGAAAATGGGGAAGACAATAATAATAAACTTAAAAAAACATATAAACTTAAAGATAATTTGTTAAACTTTAATCCACACTCCCGACAAGCGGGAGAGGGCGCGGATGAAGCGAAAAAAAATAATGATGATTATTTTTTAGACGATAAAGATAATTCTGGAAAAGAAAAGCCCACAAAAGAACCGTGGCGCGAGAGCTTCGACGAATATATGAAGCTGGTGAGGGAGGGAGCGGCTGCACTAAAGGCGGATGCAAACTTCCGTGCGGACATAGAGCGGATTGAGCCGAATGTGGACTACGACAAGACCATAGATAGCTGCGTGTCAAAATACTGGGGCACGGAAACCGGCTGGGAGAAGAAGCGCAGGTCGAGGACGAAGAAGATAGACATGAAGGCCACGCTTAGGGCGAACTTCGACAAGAACAGGGTCTATGCGAGGAGACAGAGATCCGTGAGCCCTGCCGACGTGGACATGAACCATGTGAACGACCCGTGGAAGGAGATAATCGAGGAGAAGCGCAGGCGTGCCGAGCAGGAGGGCAGGATATGAGCGGAACGGGCAGCATAGCCGACATACTGTCGGGAATCCGCTCCGGCGGAAGGTCTGTTCAGGTGGTCAGGGAACGCTGTGACCTCGACCCTTCGGAAGAGATGCGGGTGGTCAGGGAGATTGGCCTCACAAGAAGCCCGAACTTCCGGATAGACTGGCAGAACGAGGACGCATACCGTACCGTGCTGCTGTGGATGCTCGGCCATGAGGGCGCGACATGCACCAACCCGTGGACAAGGAAGCCCTGCCCCGTGAGGCTTGACGCGGGAATATACGTGTGCGGGAACACCGGCACAGGCAAGACATGGCTACTCGACACGATGAACGAATATGCGAAGGTGAGGGGACTGAAGGTGACATGCAGGGGAAGGGTCAGACCGCTTGCCTGGCCTTGCGTCAGGACTGACAGGATATGCGACCACTATTCCGCAGGGGGCGACATGAGCTTCTCTACCGTATGGGCGACCGTATGCTTCGATGACCTCGGCGCCGAGCCCGCGGAGAGCATGTATATGGGCAACAGGCTGCAGGTGATGCGCAGCGTGATAGAGAGACGGGCCGACTACGGCGGACTGCTCACACTTGTCACTTCCAACATCCCGCTCGCATCACGCCAGTTCACGGACAGGTACGGCGAGAGGGTGCAGTCGCGCATCTGCTCCATGTGCAACTACATAGAGCTTGTGGGCGAGGACAGAAGAAAAATCCGATGAACTGTTGTAGATTCAGAAAAAATTAATATCTTTGCTGAAAATCAGAGGAAGTGGAGAATACAATCAAAGGCATAATGGCAGACTGCGAGGTACACGGGATATGCGACGGCTATCTCTCCCGATGGAAGGAGTGCCGCAGCAGGAAGGAGATGTTCGACCTCGGATGCACTACGGAGGGGCAGATGTTCCTTTCCAAGTGCAGCAGCGAGGGATGGGGATTCAGCCGTGACAGCATCGTCTCCGAGTTCGCCCCGTTCATCAACGGCAGGTATGTCAGCCGCCATGAAGGTGACAACGGGCGTTCCTATCTCTCGAAGATATACTGCGGATACAAGGGAGGCGTGAAGGCCGACACCACCCTATGCGGATTCATAGGATGTGACTGCTCCGTGGTCGTCCCGAGGAACATGGTGTGCAGGATATATGCGGACGCATCGTCGGTGCTCCATGTCTTCTGCCAGGATTCGTCCGTCGTCCAGATTGAGTCATATACCGACAACATCACCGTGGAGGGCAAGGGACGCTCAAGGATTGTGAGGCTTTAGCGGAGGACGGAGACATGGAATACCACTACTACATGCAGAGATACGGCACTGCGGACGATGCCTCGCAGCCCGTCATGGACTTGGAGACAGACTTCGCGGGTCTTGCCTACATCGAGAGTACGGGGCTGAGCTCGAAGGGGGCACCGAAGAACATATACATTGAGGATTATGCGGAGAGCAATGAGTCGCGCGTATATGTCCCGGAGACCGTATGCCGGGAGTCTACGGAGATAAAGCTGAAGCTCGGATTCGGAGGGGCGTCAAGGAGGGACACGTTCGATTCGTTCTATGACTACGTTTCTCAGGGCAAGGTGAAGTATTGGGACACGCTCAGGAACCGTGTGGCGTACATGATACTGAATTCGGCTGTAGAACCGAGCGACGATGTGGTGCTTGGGGTGCAGCCTTACATCATCGCTGAATTCACTTTCACGAACCTGTTCGGGAACACTTTCCCGGACAGTCAGGAGACTGGGGTATGATTTGATTGCTACTTTTGGCCATTTTCGTTGGTGTGCGGGGCCGTGCTCACCACAGGATGACGGAAGTCCGTGTCGGATGACTGCATCTCCCCGCACTTTTGCAGGAACTATTTAACAACACATACGATGGGAAGAAAGACAGATGAACTTGAGCTCGCGGAGGCACTGAGGTATGCGGAGATACCCAAGCTGCCGCAGGAGCTCACGGCCGCATCACGGAAGATATGGGTGTCGGCCATAGCGAAAATCTCCAAGATTAACGGGGAGACGTCATACGCGATTGTCCGCAACGACTACGGCAAGGCACCGAGGGTCGTCAAGGTCTTCGGCGAACCTGCTGCCATATCCGGTATTGTGGCAGTCTATCCTTACGAGTTTCTCGAGAAGGAACTCTATGCGTCATACAAGACGGAGCAGGAGAAGTCCGCGCTTCTGTCCAAGGTCTACGGATACACCGAGAAGAAGATTGCGGAGCTTCCGCAGGAGGACAGGGACAGGATGTTCTATTCATATCTAATCGACACGCAGAGGAAATGTCAGAGCAGAAGATAGGGGCTGCGGCTTCCGCACCTGCGTCAAAGGGACGTGAGGTGCTTGAGTCCGAGATGGAGGAGATGCGCTCGCGTCTCCTTTCCATGCTCACGGACGGTGAAGAGGGCAGGAAATGCCTTGACAGGCTCATGGAACTCAAGGGGCAGGCCGATGTCGTCCCTTCGGCCGTATGTGTGGAGATGAAGGACGTGGTGAAGGAATATCCGTTCGGTGCGGCGAAGATTCTCAAATGCAGGGAATGCTACGTCTACAGTACACCGGCATCCTCAATAGTCATATATCCTGTCTACAATCCCGACCTCTCGAACGGCGGCGGAGTACTGTACTCCACCATGTCGTCGTACTGCAGCCTCAGGGATGCGGAAGAGAACGGAAGCACCACGCAGGAAGACAAGGATGCACTTGCGATTTTTAAGAATCTGCTTGCCCTCGCGTTCTCGTTTCCCGTCATGCTCTTCTCCGATGACATCTTTGCCGGGGATTGCTTCAGGTATATCCTCGACAGGTGGAAGGAAAGTCTTGAGAGAGCTTCGTCTAAGCTCCGTGAGGAGACTCCGGAAGACATTGCCGCCAACCAGGAGTTCCGTGCGAACATGGAACAGGCGTATGCTTCCGAGGCTGAGGCGGAAAAGAAGTCCGGTGAGGAATAGTATCTGAGATATGGCTGGCGGAAAGATAAAGGCGAAGATTAAGACCGTCCTCAGACCGAGTTCGGGAAGCAAGCCAATGAAAATGGAAGGAGGAGATGCGGGACTCCTTTCGGCAAGGATTATTGCAGTGGTGAAAAAGGAAAAGGAAAGTCAGAAGAATGAGTCAGAGAGAAACAGGCAGACTAAAAAAGGCTGATGTCTTTATAGTGAGGTTTCTTCCCCTTGTGCTTTTTATTATGCTCGGGGATGTAATCCTTGATTCATGGAGAGGTATTTCACAATACCCTTTCAATCTGCTTCACTCAAACTCCGCAATTTATGCAGCCGTACTTTTCTTCATATCTCTTGCAGACAGGAAATATCACTGTGTATGGAATAGAGCAATGTATGTTGAGTTGATTGTTGTGCCATTAATCAATTATACAGATGCAATATTTTGTATATTCAAAGATGCCAAGCCCATGCTAATTGTGATTTTCGTCACATGGTTTCTTGCTGCGATAGCGACGGTATTCCTTGCGATAGGGCATTTCATAATTGCAATGATGAAGAAATACAGGAGGGGACTTATATGAGTGACGGAGATGAAAGGAGGCTGTCCGATTCCGGACGGGCACTACTGAAGATGCTCAGGGGCGCGGCAAGGCAGGTGATTGCAGGGGAATGCAGCGAGGAGGAGATTGCCGACACGATGTCAAGGCTTTCGCCCGAGGCAAACGGATTCAAGAGGGAGGACGACTACGTGACCATTGACGAGGGGATGAGAATCCTCGGCTTCAACAGGAACAGGGTCGGATTCTGCAATCTGATGAAGGAGAACGGCATAAGGAACGAGACGTTCAACAATGTCAAGATTGGCTACAACAGGCACAAGATTATCGCGCTCAAGCACAGGATGCAGGAGGAGTGCGACAGGAGAAAGGAAAAGAGAATGAATAAAACAAGAGGAAATGACTAAGATAAAGATGGCGGAGGAGATATCCGCAAGGACAGGAATGAGCATGAATGATGCCACGACCGCGCTCAATGCCTTCGTGGAGATAACAAGGGAATGCCTCGGACGCGGCGAGAAGGTGTCGCTCCGTGGATTCGGTACTTTCAGGATGAAGGAGAGAAAGGCGAAGAAAGCCTACGACTTCATGGCGAGGAAGACCATATCGCTGCCTATGGCTTCCGTGCCCGAGTTTGTGTTCTCGGGCAGTTTCGCAGGGAAGACAGAATAGGTGTCACTGCACACGTTGCCATAATCAAACAAAAGGAAAGAGGGTGACCCAAAAGGTCACTCTCTTTCTTTTATCATATAATACGGTCAGGATGACTTCGGAAACCCCTCCCACTATCGTGGGTCCTTCCCTGTGCGGGCGCAACGGTTTCCTCATGTCATCCAGAC
>JADIMA010000002.1 GCA_017694945.1 Candidatus Merdivivens pullicola
CTCCTGAATTCCTCAACAGGATTGATGAACAGATACTTTTCAACCCTCTGACCAAACAGGACATCATTAAAATAATCAATCTCGAACTTGCCAAACTCAAGAAAAGGGCGAAAGACAACGGATACGTGATAGAAATATCCGACGGTGCAAAAGAATTCATCGCCGAAAAAGGGTACGATCCAAAATACGGGGCAAGGCCATTGAAACGCGCCATACAGTCATTTGTCGAAAACCCAGTAGCCGATGAAATCATACACAGGGCTGCTATACCTGAATACAATAAAATCCGCAACCGGATAACCGTAAGGCTCACAAGAGGGACAACGGCAAATAAAACTTTAGAAATAGTATAGGATGACAATAGAATATCTGAAAAATCTTGTCCTCTCAGGAGGCGATATCAGCATGGAACAGGCGATGTGGCTCGCCGGACACGAGGACAAACAGTCTGTTTTTGATGCGGCACATGAAATAACGGCCTCTATGGCAGAAAAAGAGTTCGACATGTGCTCAATAATCAATGCAAAGTCCGGGAAATGCCCCGAAGACTGCAAATGGTGCGCCCAGTCCGCCCACTACAAAACGGAAACTGAAGTCTATGGCCTGGTGGACAAAAACGAAATCCTCAGGCATGCACAATACAACGAACGGCAGGGCATCGGCAGATTTTCATTGGTGACATCCGGAAAAAAGCCTAACAATGAAGACCTTGACAGGATATGCGAAACCGTCAGGTTTGTCAGGAGGCATTCTTCCATTCCCCTGTGCGCATCTCTCGGACTGCTTGACAAAGACTCTCTCAGCAAATTGCACGAAGCCGGGGTGACCAGATATCACTGCAACCTTGAAAGCGCCCCTTCGTACTTCGGAAAACTCTGTTCTACACATACGCAGAAACAGAAGACAGATACACTTGAAGCGGCAAAGGAAGCAGGCATGGAAATATGCAGCGGCGGAATAATAGGAATGGGCGAGACAATGGAACAGCGGATTGAACTCGCATTCACATTGAAAAAGATCGGAGTCGCTTCCATCCCAATAAATATTCTGGCCCCCATTCCCGGAACGCCGTTGGAAAAACAGGAGCCCATAAGCGAAGATGACATACTTACAACCATCGCATTATTCCGGTTCATAAACCCTGAAGCCTATCTCCGCTTTGCCGGCGGAAGGGCCAGGCTGTCTGAAAAGTGCGTCAGAACTGCCCTGTATTGCGGAATCAACTCGGCGATTGTAGGAGACCTGCTCACAACCATCGGTTCAAAAGTCGATGAAGACAAACAGCTGGTCAAAGAATGCGGCTATAGCCTGCCGGCATCCGTTTTCGACAGGAACCACCTGTGGCATCCATACACATCCACCACCAATCCGCTCCCTGTCCATATGGTTGATCATGCTGACGGAGCGACGATTACACTAAAAGACGGGCGCACGCTGATTGAAGGCATGTCGTCATGGTGGAGCGAGGTACACGGTTACAACAATCCCGTATTGAACGAAGCGGCAATCAGACAGATACGGAAAATGTCCCATGTCATGTTCGGCGGACTGACCCATGAACCCGCCGTCGAATTGGGAAAACTGCTTCTGGGAATAGCGCCTCCGTCGATGCAGAAAATATTTTATGCCGACTCCGGCTCGGTAGCAGTCGAAGTTGCCATGAAAATGGCGGTACAATACTGGTTTGCAGCCGGTAAAGAACATAAAAACAACTTCGTGACAATCCGCAGAGGCTATCACGGAGACACTTGGAACGCCATGTCGGTATGCGATCCCGTCACCGGGATGCACTCATTATTCGGCACGGCTCTGCCAATAAGACATTTCGTTCCGTCGCCTTCGTCAAGATTCGGCGGAGACTGGAATCCGGAGGACATCAAGCCTCTTAAAGAACTGATGGAATCAAAATCCGAAGAACTCGCCGCCCTTATCCTTGAACCGATTGTACAGGGTGCGGGAGGAATGTGGTTCTACCATCCGCAGTACCTTAAAGAAGCCGCACGCCTGTGCCGCGAAAACGGAGTATTGCTGATTTTCGATGAGATTGCGACAGGTTTCGGAAGGACAGGGAAAATGTTCGCATGGGAACATGCGGGGACTGAACCTGATATCATGTGCGTAGGAAAAGCGCTGACAGGAGGATATATGACATTGTCGGCAGTGCTGGCGTCCAACAAAGTAGCCGACATGATATCAAACCACTACCCCTATTCTTTCATGCACGGGCCTACGTTCATGGGCAATCCTCTTGCATGCGCCATTGCATGCGCGTCAATCAGGCTGCTCCTTGAATCCGGCTGGAAAGATAAAGTAGCCTCAATAGAGGCCCAACTTAAAGACGAACTGGAACCTGCACGCTCGCTTAAAGCAGTCCGCGATGTCAGAGTACTGGGAGCCATCGGAGTAATCGAAACGAAAGAGCCCGTAAACATGGCATATATGCAGAGAAGATTTGTTGAGGAAGGAATATGGGTGAGGCCGTTCGGACGGCTGGTATATATCATGCCTCCATTCATCATCAGGCAGGATCAACTGACAAAACTCACATCGGGACTTGTAAAAATAGTCGGAGAATTATGAACAGGACGGAAGAACTGCTGGCCGAAGAACTCGAGAAGTTGAAAGACGGGGGCAACTTACGCAGTCTGCCTCAAAGCCTCCATGAAGGAAGGCATATTTTATCACACGGCAGAAAAATGCTGAACCTGTCATCCAACGACTACCTCGGCATTGCCGCAGAAGGAAGATTATGGAAAGAATTCCTCAAGGAGGGATATCATGAAAACGGGCTTCCGACCTCATCGTCTTCACGGCTGCTTACAGGAAATTTTCCGGAATACAATGAACTTGAACAGAAACTCGCCCGCTTGTGCGGGAAACAGTCTGCCCTCGTACTCAGCAGCGGCTACCATGCCAATACCGGCATATTGCCAGCACTGTGTACGCATAAATCACTCATACTTGCCGACAAACTCGTACATGCAAGTATTATAGACGGAATAAGGCTTTCAGGCGCGCAATACATCCGATACAGGCACAATGACTACGGGCAACTCGAATGCCTGCTTGAAGACAGTCATGACAGACACGACCGCATCTTCATAGCGACCGAATCCATTTTCAGCATGGACGGCGACGAAGCCGATCTGGAAAGGCTCGTGTCATTGAAACGCAGATACCCCAACGTAATGCTTTACGTTGACGAAGCCCATGCTTTCGGAGTAAGGGGAATGAACGGAGCAGGCTGTTCCGAAGAACGCGGGATATCCGGCGACATCGACATTCTGGTAGGCACTTTCGGAAAAGCAGCCGCCTCGGTAGGAGCATATGTCGCCTGCAGCAGCATCATAAGGGAATACCTCATAAACAGGATGCGCACCCTTATTTTCACCACCGCCCTCCCGCCGCTGATCATAAAATGGACTTCGTTCATAATAGACCGGCTGCCCTCAATGAAAACCGAACGGGAGCAACTGGCGGCTATCTCCGGGGCCGCCAACAGATTGCTTGAAAACAAAGGATTCCATACGCCTTCGACATCGCACATAATACCGGTAATCACCGGAGACAGCGCATCCGCCATACTGAAAGCGCAGAAACTCCAGGAAGCGGGATTCTACGTGTTGCCGGTACGCCCGCCTACCGTACCAGCAGGGTCTTCAAGGATACGCCTGTCGTTATGCGCAGGAACTCCGTGGGAAGACATAGAACGCCTGATTAAATCAATCTGACAATGGTACAGGAATTCATATCAGAAAAACATCTCAACGGCACGCTTTCAATCTTCTTCGCAGGATGGGGAATGGATGCAAGGCCCTTCAATGACTTTTGCGACGGACATGAATGCTTTGACATCATGATATGCTACGACTATACCGACATGAGTTTCGACTATGGAAAAATAGACCGCTACGACAATATCATCGTAACCGCATGGTCGTTCGGAGTATATGCGGCAGACAAATCATTGAAAGATTGCAGTAAAATCATCCGGGCAACGGCGGTCAACGGGACGCCGCTCCCGGCAAACGACATATATGGAATACCTTACGGCATTTTTACCGGAACTCTCAAAGGCTTGAGCAACACTTCCGTCATGAAATTCCGCAAAAGGATGTGCGGCGATATTGAAACATACGGCGATTTCATGTCCAAAGCACCAGAAAGAAGCCTTGAAAGCCTTCACGACGAACTTGAAGCGGTACTGCTCGACGCTCACGACGGACTTCCGCAAAAAGGAATCTGGACAGAAGCCCTTATCGGGACGAAAGACAGGATCTTCCCTCCGGCCAATCAGGAGAGATACTGGAAAGAGGCCATGACAGGATGCGAAACAATGGAAGCGCCGCATTACTGCCCGAATATCCTAAAAACAAAAGTCAACGGACAGCATGGCAATGGATAAAGATCTGATACGGAAACGTTTTTCAAAAGCATCCGCAACCTATAACCGCGAGGCCTCCGCACAAAAAGACATCGCCGGAGAAATGTGCGCCCTGTTGGAACACATTGCCTCCCGTAAAGATTTTTCGGAAGTACTTGAAATCGGCTGCGGAACCGGAGTATATACCGGAATGATAAAGAGCAGATTCAATCCGGACAAACTCTATATAAACGACATCTGCCCGGAGATGGAAGACATTGCGAAGCAAGTTGCCAGCGATGCCGTATTCATATCCGGAGATGCTGAAACCACAGACTTCCCTGAAAGGCTCACACTGATTACTTCATGCTCTTCGATACAATGGTTTTCAGACCTGAAGGCTTTTTTTGAAAAATGCCGCAACTCGCTGACCGATAACGGCATACTCGCATTTTCCACTTTCGGGGAAAGGAATCTCCACGAAATAAAAAGCCTCACAGGCATAGGTCTCAGTTACTATTCGGCCCGGGAACTCGAAAAAATGCTGGAAGGATGCGGATTTGAAATAATGCTGCTTAAACAGAATTACATCAGTTTAAGATTCCCCTCTCCGCTTGACATAATAAGGCATTTGAAAAACACAGGAGCGACCGGAATAATGAAAAGCCGGTGGACCAAGACCTCCCTGGACGAATTCTGCATGAAATACGAACAAACTTACGGGAAAGGCGACGGAGCAGTCCCGCTCACATACCATCCCATCTTTATAATCTGTAAAAAGAATGAATAGAGGAATATATTTCATAAGCGGCATAGATACAGACGCCGGAAAGAGTTTTGCCACAGGATACCTCGCAAAAACATTGAACACACAGGGAATCAGGACAATAACTCAAAAATTCATCCAGACAGGCAACATCGGGCGTTCCGAAGACATCGAACTTCACAGAAAAATCATGGGCACCGGCCTTAACGAAGACGACAGAAGCGGCCTGACCATGCCGGAAATTTTTTCATATCCGGCCTCCCCGCTCCTTGCCTCAAAAATCGACAAGAGAGAAATAAATTTCAAAAAAATAAACGATGCGACAGCCGCCCTTGCCGCAAAATACGACATCGTGCTGGTTGAAGGGGCGGGAGGACTTATGGTGCCGCTCACTTCCGGCATGCTGACAATAGACTATATAGAAGAACGCGGATATCCGCTTATATTCGTCACATCCGGGAAACTCGGAAGCGTCAACCATACCTTACTCAGTTTTGAAGCCATTGAAAGAAGAAGGATAAGGCTGGATGCAGTAATGTACAATCTTTATCCCGAAATAAAAGACACTACCATAAGGGACGACACAAGGGAATACATCCGGGACTACATGGCAGCCCACTTTCCGCAGACGCGCTTTATTGAAGTCCCTAATATTCCGTCTTGTCCGGTTTTTCCTTCCAGTCCCGGAAAGCCCTGACCGCTTCGGACTGAAGGAGCCTTGCTGAAAACAGCCGGCGGCGAAGCGGTGGAAGCGAAAGCTCTTTATAAATAAAGTCGTCGTCGAAACCGATTTCGGCGGCATCTTCTTTCGCGTTCCCGTAATACATCCCGTCCAAATGCGCCCAGTATATGGCTCCCAGACACATGGGGCAAGGTTCGCATGAAGTATATATTTCGCATCCTGCAAGGCTGAAACGCCCGAGCACCTTGCAGGCCTCCCTGATTGCATTTATTTCCGCATGGGCCGTAGGATCGCAATCAGGGACGACACGATTCACTCCGACTGATACGATTTCACCGTTGCGGGCGATTACCGCCCCGAAAGGGCCGCCACCGTTTTTCACATTTTCTTCGGACAACTCTATTGCCCTTCGCATCAATTCTTCTTTTGTCATAACATGACAAAGATACGGTTTTTATACAGAAAGTATCCCTGTTTGTCCCCTTGCCGGCCGTAAGTTTTCAAACTCTTACAAGCCGTTTTGATATTTTTGCATTTTTAAAATCTTCGATATGGACAAAATATTATACAGTTTATGTTTTAACAGAAAAGGACGCTTGAAGAAGGACGGAACGGCACAGATAAGCGTCTGCGCATATAAAAACGGCAAAAGGAAATATTTTTCTACCGGCATCTGCATAAAACCGGCGCAATGGGATAAAAAAAAGCACAGAATAAAAGCCAATGCAATAAATTATATGCAAAAAAACGAATATCTCGCCAAATGCATAGGCGATATCGAAAAATACGAACTGAACAAACTGCTGAACGGCGAACAGGTATCGCTTGATGAACTGAAAAATGAAGCGGCCGAATCCAGCAAACACAGCCTCGGCGAATTCATGGAAAAGGAGATAAAAGAAAACAAATCCATCTCCACCGGCACCAGACGGGTCTATATCTCATGCCTGCGCCGCCTGAAACAATTCAGGAACAAAATATATTTTGAAGACATCACGTATTCATTTCTGATAGGCTTTGAAGAGTATCTCCGCTCAATGAGACTGAACAACAACAGCATCGCAAAACACATGAAAACCATAAGGACGATGATAAACAGGGCATATAATTACGGAATAATACAGAATGCCGACCACTTCAGGAATTACAAATTCAAAAAAGAACCGACGAGCAGGACATATCTGACCCCGGAAGAACTTGAAAAGATAGAAAACATCACTTTCAGTAAAAAAAACCTTGACTATGTTAAGGACATGTACCTGTTTTCGGTCTATACGGGACTGCGGTTTTCTGATGTCAAGCGCGTGAAATCAAGCGACATACAGGACATAGAAGGGAAAAAATACCTGGTAATCACGATGAAAAAGACAAAGGAACCCCTGCGGCTCCCCATCTCGCAGCTGTTCAACGGAAAATCAATAGATATCATAAAGAAACACTCATCAGAGAAGAACGGTGTGATTTTCAACAAGTACGACAATGAAGAAGCCAACAGGATACTGAAATCGGTAGCCGATCATGCCGGGATAAGCGGTAAAAACCTCACGTTCCATACCGCCAGGCACACTACGGCCACCTATCTGATATATAAGGGAGTGCCCCTTGCCGTAGTGCAGAAAATACTCGGCCATACAAGCATCAGCACCACCCAGATTTATGCCAAGGTAATGGATATGACAACAGAAAACGAACTGAAAAAAATATTGTGGAAATAAAACCCCTTTCAAAAGTTCCCCCATTTTGCCCTCCCTACATTACACAAAACGCCACCTCTCTGATAGTCAATACTATACAAGCGACATCTTTAATCTCAAAAGGACTACACCCAGGACATTAACAAAGTCCGTGAAGACCTGACTGCCCAATTGGAACAGTTGGAGTCTGATCTGACTGGTGCTATCAATTCCGTCAAGGAAGAGGCCCAGCAGTATGCTGATGCGGCAGAGCAGGCAGCAAAGGACTATGCTGATGCAGTTGCAGATGCTAAAGCAGCTGAAGCTCTTGCAGCAGCTCAGGAATATGCTGATAACGCTGCAGCCAAGGCTGCTGCCGATGTAAAGGCTGAATTGCTTACAGAGATTCAGAGTCAGGTGGCTGATGCCTTGAAAGAAGCAAAAGAGTACACTGACGAACAGATTGATGAAGTTTGGACTGAGGTAGATGCTCTTGAGGCTGATATCGCTGCACTTACAGGCCGCGTATCAACTTTGGAGAATGACTTCGACGCTCTTCGCGAAGATGTAAACGAACTTCAGAAGAATATGTCAGACGCTCAGCTGAGGATAGCCGCACTTGAGGAATTCAAAACTTCAGCTGAAAGCCGTCTTAAGGCACTCGAAGAGTTCCAGGCAACAGTTGAACCTTGGATGGAAAATGTTGACACCGAACTCGCCAATCTCAAAGCAGCTGACGAGGCTCTTCAGGACAGCATTGACAATTTCCGTAAAGAATATGCTGAAAAGATAGCGCAGATTGACAGCACATTGACTGAACTTCGCGGTCTCATAGAGCAACTGCAGGAAGATGTAGAGGCATTGGAAGGCGATGTTGAGCGCATTGACGATGTCCTCAGCAAGTACGGTGCAAGGCTGGATGCTATCGAGGAAGATATCCGCGAAATCAATGAAGCACTTGTTGATCTTGCAGCGAAAATAGGCGACCGCCTTACTTCAATCTCATTGATTCCTGAAACCTATGTTGATGGTGTTCCGGCTATCAGCGTACCTGCTATCGTTTACCAGACAAGTCTGAGCATTGACGATGAAACCGAAGAAATGGTTTATTCAGACATCTATGAAATCTGGTCAACTGCACGCGACTATGCTTATGTACGTTATCACCTTTCACCTGCGCATGTTACCGTTGACGGCCTGAAATCAGCAGAATATCTTATTGAAAAGGCACAGAACGTAACCAAGGCATATGTTGACAACGACATTCTCTCTATTGATTTTGACAATCTTGAAGTCAATGACAGGAACGAACTGGTAGTACCAGTGAAGAAGGTCAACTCTTCAAGCCTTTACTTTGAAACAGGTGAATCATTGAACGAATTCAATTATTTGTTCTACAGCGCAGCCCTTCAACTCGGAATCGCTGACGAACTCCTTCTTGAAGGTGAGAAAGAAGCAAATGTGGTTTCTGAATACTCAATGGTTATTGAGGAACCTCATATCATCCACATTGCTCCTCTGAGGGACGATTCACGTGAAATTCACGGATACGAGTGTGAAACATTCTACTACTCTTATGAAGAAGCACAGGAAAGCGAACCTGCTGCATTCGTGAACTTCGACAGCGAGCTGGATCTCTACACTATGGTTACATCCTGCATTCACAATATCAACAGCAATTTGGCTAATCCAGACGATATGCCGCTGAGCTGGCTTGTAAATTACTTGGAAGACGAGGGTACGGAAGCAGCTATCGATGAATTGCGCGAACTCGGTTTCGAATTCAGGTTCATAATCCCGACAGTCCCATTTGAAATCGGTGATGAAAAGACTGACCAACAAGCATTCATTAAATTCAAAGACGGGTCAGACGCCGTAGTAGTTTCTACAGTACCGGGTGAGTACATTAACAACGAGGCAGCTGTCGGCCGTACCCCTGTTATCCGCGTTGAGTTGATTGACACTAACAACGATAACGAAATCGTAGATGTTCAGTGGTTCAAGATTCGTTGGGTGAAACAGACTATCCCTGCTATTGACCTGGGCAACGTTGCTGACTTTGACTATGTTCTCGGTTGCACAGACTTCAGCGGCTCTCTCAACTGGAAACAGATCAACCAGTACGTACTTGCACGCCTCGGCGTTGAAGACGGCAATGTAACAGGTATCTCTCACAAGGAGTTTGTTGACTACTACATGCAGGAAGGCAATGAAAACATTACATGGGAGGCTGTAAACGACGAGTTCGAAGAGACTGAGACCGACATCACTTTCAACTGGGATGTTAAGCCTGATGAGAACCCTACTACTTCAGTCCTCACTTGGAACATGACTGTTGAACAGATCGGCGAAGTTATCGACGAGATACTTGAAAACGGTTCTGTTCAGAAACAGATCAAGGTTACTATCAATCCTAAGGCAGGCGAAGAAGATTATGCAGGTGCAGTTACATTCACACTTACTCTGAATATAACTTTTGAAGACCGTCCTGCAATCTTGGGCTACAACGAATATTTCTGGAACACTCCAGGCCAGTTGGCACAGGTTCAGCCTATAGGATTCAACGATGCTACTAATGAGCAGCCAGGCGTATTGGACTTCGTAAGGTTCAACTACAACGTACTTGACCTGTTCAACAAGCTTGAAAAATACGATGCTCCTGAAACTTGGATGTGGAATTGGGGCAATGGCGGCAAGAACGTAACCAACTTCATGTATAACATCGACCCTACTGCAGAACAGGTTGCCGCATACGCTGAAAAGGGTTATGATCTTGTTAGACACTGGGCTTGCAGAATGTGGGACATCCAGTTCTCTGCCGACCAGACATTGAATTACGCTCCTAAGTTTGCAAACGGACAGAAGTTTGATCCGGAGAATGGCGGTGAACTCGGTTACAGCCTCATCAGGAACGGAGAACTCGACTACTCTTCTAAGATTGTTCCTAACGAGATGGGTCTCAACTGGTATTCATTCATCGAGCAGGATCTTAGCGATATCAACTTCACTCTTGCTGATGATACGAATGGCGACTTTGAAGGTGCAGTTGCACTTCTCAACCCTGCTAACGTAACAGACGAAAACCGCAAGGATGTTGCCGTTGACATATGGGTTCGCATCAACCAGTTCAACTACTACAAGGTTTCTACATTCAACGTATGGTTCGTTGAGCCTGTAACTCTTCCAGAGCCTACAATCAACGGTAAACTTGAAGACATCAACATGAACCCTACTTCCGTTACAGTTGCCAATCCGTTCGGTACGACAAGCGGTCTTAAGGACTTCCAGGGCGAACTTATCAACTCTAACGAGAAACTTGCTTACTACGGCATATATGGCCCTAACTGGGATACTCGTGGTTCAGAATATATCCTCGTTGACATTACTGAAATGACTACTGAGGACGGTTATACAAACATTACTGTAAATCCTAACCTGAACCCTAACAACCCTGAGGACATTGCAAAGATGCGCACAGCTGCTGAGTGCAAGTTCGATGTTAAATGGGATGGTAACAAGCTTACTGTTACCAACCAGACTGGTCACCAGCTTACTCAGACTTGCCACTTGTGGGTTAAGGCTTCATACGGCCACGCATACGGTAACTTCGAACTCTGGGTACCGGTAGAATATGTTCCTAACCAGAACTAATATTTACAGGCCTTTTTAAATTAACCAATGAATTGGGCGTGCTACGGCGCGCCCTTTTCTTTTATAAAAAAGGGGACGGCCCTTATATGAGCCGTCCCCTAAATATTGCTTAACTTAATTGTTGAATTAGTTTGCATTAGGACGATATTCGATAGAATACCAGATGTCACGTGTGCCGTAAGCGTGTCCAACAGTAGCCTTAACCCACAAGTGGCAAGTCTGTTTCAATGACTGACCGGTATTGTTGGTTACTGTCAATGCGCCGGTAAGTTCATCGAAATTAATCTCGAAATGACATTCCTCTGCGGTTGACATCCGTGCCCTGTCGGCAGGGTTGCTTGCTTTAAGTGCAGGGTTTACAATCAGATTGACAGAACCGTCCGCTGCATTTACCTGCTCAATGACATCGACATAAATGTTGTCAGTATCCCAAACGATATCTTCTATTCCATAATATGCCTCTTTCGCTTCAGAATCTACTGGTGAATTCTGGAAATCGACAATACCTTCAGGTTTCCCTATTGGAATGTTTATTGTCGAAGGATTCATGTTGATGTCTTCGAAGTTTCCTTCAACAACAGGATCAGGAATTGTTACCGGAGTTACGAACCAAGCATTGAATGCACCACCGTTCTCAATGAGATAATAGTTGTACTGGTTAATCCTTGTCCAAATATTAAGACTTACTTCTACTCTGTCTTCCGGAGCGACATTGATATCGTTCAACAGAGCAAGAGCGCCTTCATAATCCTTGTTTTCCTTGTCAGCAAGACGAACACGGAACTGCTGAACATCTGTGTACCAAGGATTTGCTGCTACATCAAACCAAGTTGCAGATCCAGCCTGACCTGCTCTTCTCAGATAGTGACCGTCAGCATTCAGGGCATATTCAGCATCAGGATCTGTAGCGAATGCCGGAGCAAAATTCAGACCATCAGGCTGAGTTGCGGAGAACTGGATGTCCCATGCGCGGCAAGACCAATGATCCTCAAGGTCATAACCTTCTTCAGCATATGCTGCAATCTGATCCGATGTAGGTATGATATTGTTAAGGAAGTTTCCATTGTCATCTGCATTGAAGAGATTGAGCAAAGCAAAGTTGTACCTTACGAACTCATCAACACCTGGATTAGTATTGCTTCTGTCACTGAATCCTACAGGGTCGATTTCTGCAAGTTCACGAATGGTTGTCCAGCTTGAAACCTCATTCCAACCATAGATAGTAGGAAGGTCTTTCACAGTTACATTGAGTGAAAGTGTGAAACTAAACTCACCTGCATACTCTCTCATGTCAGCACGTGGAGCAACAGTAATCTTAATCTGTTTAACTACCTTGCCTTCAGCGAGTATCTGGTCAATAACTTCACCAATCTGGCTGATACGTACATTCCAAATCAATACAATGCCTTCAACATCGGTTGAGTAATCAACTTCGCGAAGTACTATATCGTTGTAAGTACCGTCTCCGTTTGGCGACAACTCATAACCTACAGCCTCAAGTTTGACATTGATAGAATTGTCATCCTGTACATAGTACTTGTCAAACGCCTCGTAATCAATGCCGGCAGGTTCGTCGTTCTCATCAAGTTTGCCGAGGTTTACAAGGATACTGTCATTAATCTGCTGCCAGTTCATTGTATTCCTTGCACCGAGACAGCCAAGATAATAGTTGTATTCAGCGACAACGCCGAGGTCAGTTTCAGGAACGACCTTGTTAATCCACCTGATCTTGATCCACTGTACATCAACTATCGCATTGTCATTGTTGGTATCAATCAATTCAACGCGGACGATAGGAAGAGCCTCGTCAAACTCCTCTGTTCCTTCTGGAATGTTAGAAACGACTACAGTTTCTGAACCCTCTTTGAAAGTCATGAAAGGCTGCTGGTCAACACCGTTCACCAAGTTTTCAGCAGTTGGAATAGTAAACCTGAAAGCAAGACCTACTTCGGCCATTTCTTCCTTGGTCAACTCAACGCCTTCATCCATACCATGATGCAGACATGCAGTCACGAGTGTCAGAAGATCCAACTCACCGTCAAAATCAACTACGGTTGCTGCTCCTGCTGCTTTTGCTCCTGCGTATGAAGTGGCAAATCTTGTACCTTCAATATAGTCACCTTCGCAAGCGTATCCTTCTATGTCACGGCTCATGTCAAGCAGAGGTGTTATGTGGGCGATATTGTCATTTTCAAGAACGATTGAATATTCAGAAGTAACGAATGCATTTTCTTCGCCTTCATAGAGAAGTTCGTCTGCAATACCCAACTGGAGGGCTGCCGTATGTACTGAATATTCGTTTTCACGCATAGCGTTTACACTTTCGTCGCTCAATGTGCTTGTGCTTGACTTCTTGGCAACAGAGACTACAAGTTCGTTGTCTTCATTAACTTCAATACCTTTGATGTCAATGATGTTGTTTTCTTCAGAGGCCTTTGTGATTACATCTGCGGTTTCAATCAGGTAATCGTAAGAAGAAATGCCATCAACACTGACATGCGCCGGAGACAGATGATAACGTACTTCCTCTACATTGGCAGCAGTCCAGTAAGTCAATGCACCTGCCGGCATTGAAACTGCCTCTGTTTCAGGATCAACAACTACAGGAGTATATTCAATGGACTCAAATCTGAAAGCAGGAACACCGTCAAGGTAGAGTTCCGGAATCAGAGAAATGGAAGTAAGGCGGTCGCCGAGTTTCTTCTCAACACCGAGGATTGCTTCACCAATCTGCTCGGCAATGTCTTTCTTAAACTGTTCGAAGTCACTCTCAAGTTTTGTAAGCCTTTCGTTAAGCTTGAGATCTTCAATTGCTTTCAGACGTGCATCCAAATCATCGACATCATTAACTATTGAATCAATCTCGCTGTCGATTTCTGCCAAAGCGGAATCAATCTCCTTCAGGCTGTCAAGTATGGTGGCAACGCTTGCCTTGAGAGAGTCAATCGCCTCATTCTGAGTGGCATTTGTAGATTCAATCGATTCAAGCCTTTCTTTCAATGCATCGATAGATGTGAATGTCTGATCGAACTCTGTCTTGAAGCTCTCGAGAGCCGAAATCCTATCATCGATATTCAAGCCTTCAAGTTCTTCAAGGCGGTTTTTGATGTTAAGGTCTTCAAGCGCCTTCAACCTACCATCAAGACCGGAAATATCTATGGTAAGGTCATCGATATCGCCTTCTACAGCCTCGATACGATCTATGAGAGAATCTATATCAGCCTGTACATCTTCCATGATTTCGACTTTAATGCTGTCGGCAATAGCCTTGGCAACGCTGTCGGCATATGCCTGGGCAGAAGTCAAAATACCGTCCGCATAGTCTTTAGCGGCCTGTTCAGCAGCAGCAGCCGACTCCTGAGCCTCCTGTCTGGCAGCCTCGATGGCCTGCTCGAGTTCGGTCTTCTGCTGTTCAAGGGCTGCCGTAAGGTCATTGCGGACATCATTGATGTCATTGGTGTAGTCCTTTTGACACCCAAAGAAAGTCAGTGTCGCACCCAAAGATGCAATCAACATAACTTTTCTCAAGAAACCTTTCATAATGATAAAATTAGTTTAAATGAGTTTATAATTGGTTAAAAATAAATAAATTACTTAACTAAGAGCCATAGGTTTACGAACCTGTACCCGAGTCGTTTAAGGTTGTTTTCGCTTTTTCTTCTATATACTTCTCCTTTTATTTAGTGCTAATACTTCGCAAATGTATATGAAATTTCGTTCTCCACAAAATTTTTTTCACTATTTTTTACCCCCCCCCCCAGAAATCTATTTGGGGCCTGTAGGGGGTGTTTTCCGTTTTTTCGACATACCTTTTATAATATTATAATAATGCCGGAAAAACTTGGCGGTTTCAAAAAAAAAGTCCAAATTTGAATCCGTACTGCGAAAATAATAATTTTTTTTCACAAAAGGATATGAGAATAAACAATCAATTAGTATTGGATCCATCAACGGAATGCGCCGTAATAGGCTACGGAAGCTGGGCGACGGCCATTGTAAAAGTCCTCTGCGAAAATGAAAACACCGTACATTGGAATATAAGGAACCCTGACATAATAGAATCGGTCACCAAATACGGATACAACTGCAAATATGTCAGAGACGCCGAACTGGACAGAAGCAAACTTCACGTATCCGAAGACATAAACGAAGTGATAGAAAAAGCCGGCATCGTCATACTTGCCATGCCTTCTGCGTTTATCAAGGATTTTCTCAAGGACATGAAAGTCCCGCTTGACGACAAATTCATAATATCCGCAATCAAAGGAATCGTTCAGGGCGACTACAAGACTCCCACGGAATACATGCACGACAAATACATCATCCCGTTCAAGCGCATGGGCATAATAACAGGCCCGACACATGCGGAGGAAGTGTCTGCCAAAAAACTCTCGTACCTTACTATAGTATGTTCTGACGACAAGAATGCGGACATCATAGGCAAAAAACTCTCCACTCCATACATGCACCTGACATTTTCCAGCGACCTTTACGGCGCGGAGTATGCCTCGATACTGAAAAACATATATGCAATCGCGGTGGGCATTACGGTCGGTTTAGGCTACGGGGACAATTTCAGAGCCGTCCTGATAGCCAACTGCGCCAAGGAGATGCGCGAATTCCTCAATGAGAGTTATCCGTACACCAGGGATACAAGCATGTCGGCGTACCTCGGAGACCTTCTGGTCACCTGCTATTCGACACTTAGCCGGAACAGGAGGCTCGGACTGCTCATAGGAAAAGGATGCAGCGTAAAGTCGGCATTGAACGAAATGACCATGATTGCCGAGGGATATTTCGCCTCTGACTGCATAAGGCACATAAACATGAGGCACAAGATATTCATGCCGATAGCAAACACCGTACACGACATACTGTACGGCGGCAAATCGGCCAGAAAGGCCATGACGGAACTGGAAAGATACCTGGAATAAGACAAAAACCTGCTTTATTCCCCGGCAGCCTTGAGCCTTTCCGCATTCTCTGCAATGGTCAACTGGTCTATGACCTCCTGGATATTACCGTCCATGAAAGAAGGAAGGTTGTACATGGTATAATTGATCCTGTGGTCTGTCACACGCGACTGCGGATAATTGTATGTCCTGATTTTTGCCGAACGGTCACCCGTGGAAACCATTGTCTTGCGCTTTGCCGAAATCTCATCAAGGTATTTCTGATACTCGAGATTGTAAAGGCGGGTACGTAGTTCGGTAAGGGCCTTGTCAAAGTTCTTCAACTGCGATTTTTCATCCTGGCACTGCACAACGATACCCGTAGGGATATGAGTAAGCCTGATGGCGGAATATGTCGTATTGACAGACTGGCCTCCAGGCCCTGAAGAGCAGAAAGTGTCTTTACGGATATCGTTCATGTTGAGTTCTATGTCAAACTCTTCCGCCTCCGGAAGGACAGCGACGGAAGCAGCCGACGTATGAACACGGCCCTGCGTTTCTGTCTGAGGGACGCGCTGCACCCTGTGAACGCCGGACTCATATTTCAGCACTCCATAGACCCCCTCGCCTATGACTTTGAAAATTATTTCCTTGAAACCGCCTGCGGCGCCTTCAGACTGGGAAGTCACTTCAAGCCTCCATCCGCGACGTTCGGCAAATTTGGAATACATCCTGAAGAGGTCGCCGGCAAAAATGGCGCTCTCATCACCTCCGGCACCGCCCCTTATTTCCACAATCGCATTCTTCGCATCCTGCGGATCTTTCGGAATGAGAAGGAGTTTTATCTCTTCTTCCATCTGAGGAAGTTTCGGTTCGACAGTCGCGAGAGATTCCTTGGCCAGTTCCCTGAGATCCTCGTCTTTCTCGTGGGCTATGATGTCCTTGGCCATATCATACTCCTCTACGAGTTTTTTATACTCCTCACCGGCTTTGATCACCGGCTCCAGTTCCTTATATTCGCGGTTCAACTGCACGTACCTCTTCATATCGGAGATTACATCAGGTGCCGCCAGATCTTTCTGCAAAGATTCGAACTTCTCTTTAAGTCCGCCTATTTTTTCTATTATAGAATAATCCGCCATCTATTTTTAAATATTCTTAATGTAACATCTTCTTCTCATATAAGGCTCGTGTTCATAGCGCTCCCACACGTTTACAGCCGTATTGGTCTCAACCTGCGGATTGGTTATCGCAAAATCGATATTGAGCCTCTTGAAATTCTCCGCAAGAAACTTGTGGACGATCACCGAGATACCGGTGTTCTGATATTTCGGGGCATTTCCGGCAAGCATCAGGTCGAGGACTTCTATGTGCCGAGGCTTGAACGCCTGGACAAGATGATACCATCCGAAAGGGAACAAGCGCCCGCGGGTCTTTTTCAATGCCTCGGATATGCTCGGGAAACAGATACCGAAAGCCGCTATGTCGTTGTTTTCATCCATGAGTATGCAGTTTGTATCAGGGCTCAGCATCTTCATGACCTGCCGGGCCTCTTCCTCTATCTCGGCGTCGTCATACGGAACGAAATTCGGAACCTTGGCGAAACTTTCGTTATAATTTTTAAAGAATTTATACACCAGTGCCTTGTCCTTTTTAAGGCTGTTTATATCGGCGACATGCAGTTTGTAGCGTTGCATCAGCCTCTCCGCCATCATTTCCATCCTCTCGGGAAGGCCCTGGCTGGCTTTAGCCTTGTACTGAACCCAGTCAAGTTCTTTGACGAAACCGTATTTTTCGGCAAACACCGGATAATACGGAAAATTGTACAGGCAGTTGAACGGAGGTGTGTTGTCGAAACCTTCAACCAGCATTCCCTGTTTGCCCATTGTGTTGTAGTACAACGGGCCGTGTATTTCTTCCATCCCCCGCGACTTTGCCCAGTTGCAGGCTGCATCGAAAAGCCCCCTGGCCACTTCGTAGTCTTCAATGCAGTCGAACCATCCGAACCTGGCCCTCTTCCGGGAATACAGTTCGTTGTAGCGCGGATTTATCATCCCGGCAATACGCCCGACTATCTTCCCTGAAGCGTCTTCCGCCAGCCAAAGTACAAGTTCGCAATATTTCCTGGACGGGGCATCCGTCAACGAATGCATCTGGTCTCCGTTCAGAGCAGGCACATATTGCCTGCATTCCCTGTACAGATCCAACGGGAACCTGATGAATCTTTTAAGATCCCTCCGCGAAGAAATCTCACGAATAGTATAATGTGTTTTCATTTCCATTGGACAAACAAACTGCAAAATTAGTCAATTTTACGAAAATATTCAATGGCTGCCTGGGCGCATGCGCATCCGAATACGGCAGGGATGTAACTTACAGTACCGACCATCGATTTCTTGTTCCGTCCCTCGCATTCCACAACGGCACTGCGGTCGGGCAGTTCTTCGGAATACACGACTTTGAAACCCTTCGAAATCCCCATTTTCCTCAATTTTTTCCGGATTACATAGGCCAACGGGCAATTGTGGGACTTCGAGATGTCAGATATACGGACAGCAGTCGCGTCAAACTTGGCGCCCGAACCCATTGAACTCACAAAAGGTATCTTCTTGTCAACGCAGTATTTTATCAAGGACAGTTTCGGAGCAAGCGTATCTATTGCATCCACAAGGAAATCCGCCTTGAAGCCGGACAGAAGCCCTTCGGCCGCTCCGTCTTCGAGATAGTCCTCCACAACATCTATCTTCACGCCGGGATTGATATCCCTGAACCTTTCTTCCAGAACAGAGCATTTGCTTCTGCCCAGAGTCGAATGCAATGCCGTAATCTGCCTGTTCAAGTCGGTCTCCGCCACTTTATCGGCATCGACAAGCACAAGATGGCCGACTCCGGCCCTCACAAGCATCTCTGCGGCATAACCCCCTACTCCGCCTACCCCCACTACGATGACGGTTGACGAAGAAAGACGGGAAAGCGCCTCCTCGCCAACCAGCATACCGGTACGTTGCAGCCACCCGTCAACCATTGCTAAAGTCCTTTTGCTTTCGCCTCATCCCATATTTCGTCCATCTCCGCAAGAGACATGTCTTTAAGATTGCGTCCTTCGCGGATGGTATGTTCTTCAAGATAAGTAAAACGGCGGCGGAATTTCTCGCAAGTTCGATCCAGAGCAGTATCCGGATCAAGGCCGTAAAGCCTCGCCGCATTGACAACCGCAAAAAGCACGTCGCCGAGTTCGCCCTCCGCCCTGTCCTTTGACATTTCACCAGCCTTTATTTCAGCCTCAAACTCTCCGAGTTCCTCGCGCACCTTGTCCCACACCTGGGATTTTTCCTCCCAGTCAAACCCCACGGCCCTCGCCTTCTCCTGCATACGGTATGCCTTGATGAGGGCGGGCAAAGCGCCCGGAACCCCGGACAATATCCTTTTATTGCCATCCTTTTCTTTCATTTTCAGTTGCTCCCAATTGCGGACCACTTCCGCCGAACCGGAAACCTCCGTGGCCGAAAAGACATGCGGATGACGGTATATGAGTTTGTCGCAAAGAAAATCAATCACGTTTTCCACATCGTATTCCCCGTTTTCCTCAAGTATCTTCGAATAGAACACGACATGCAGAAGGACATCTCCCAGTTCCTTGGCCACATTCCTGCAATCGCCTGCCATTATGGCATCGCTCAGTTCATAAACCTCCTCTATCGTATTGGGGCGCAAAGAAGCCATTGTCTGCTCCTTGTCCCACGGGCATTCCGCCCTCAGCCTGTCCATTATGTCCAGAAGCCTACCGAATGCCTCTTTCTGCTTTTCCCTGTTTACTTCCATAATATCAAGATGATTAAATAGCACAAAACGGTGCGCAAAATTATAAAAAAATTTATACTTTTGCAGGTTACAAAACATAAACACAGACTCACATGAAATTCGACATCAAGTATGTAAGCGCGGACGAGGCTGTAAAAGCCGTAAAATCCGGCGATCATATCCATCTGTCCTCCGTAGCAAGCGCACCCAGGATACTCATCGAGGCTCTCTGCCGCAGAGGAGACGCCGGCGAATTGAAAAATGTTTCAATCCACCATCTTCATACCGAGGGGCCGGCTCCATATACTGATGAAAAATACGAAGGCGTCTTCTTCCACCAGGCATTTTTCGTCGGAGGAAACGTAAGAAAAAGCGTACAGGCCGGATATTCGGACTACATCCCGGTCTTCCTCAGTGAAACCCAGAAACTTTACCGCAGCGGCGCCCTTCCGGTGGATGTAGCGATGATACAGGTGTCCGTTCCCGACAAGCACGGTTATGTTTCTTTGGGAACATCCGTTGACGCGACGCTTGCAGCCATTGAATGCGCAAGAACAGTCATCGCCGTAGTGAACCCGCACGTTCCGCGAGCATGGGGAGACGCCATCATACCGATGTCGATGATAGATATTTTCGTAGAAGGCGACGACCCGCTCCAGCCAGCACATTTCAGCGAACCTAACGAAGTCGAAAAGAAGATAGGCATGCACTGCGCCAACCTTATTGAAGACGGAGCCACCCTGCAAATGGGCATCGGAGCCATACCGAACGCCGTGCTCGCGCAACTCGGGAACCACAGGAACCTCGGAATACACACCGAAATGTTTGCCGACGGCGTACTGCCGCTTGTAAAAAAAGGCGTCATAAACGGGGCCAACAAAAAAATCGACAGAGGTAAAATGGTATCGACATTCCTCATGGGAAGCCAGGAATGCTATGATTTCATCGATGACAACCCTATGGTGGCCATGATGGATGTAGGATATACGAACGACCCATATACAATAGCCAGGAACCCTAAAGTCACTGCCATAAATTCGGCCCTCCAGATAGACATCACAGGGCAGGTATGCGCCGACTCTTTGGGAACGAAGTTCTACAGCGGTGTCGGAGGACAGATAGACTTCACATACGGGGCATCATTGTCGGAAGGAGGAAAGGCCATCATAGCCATGCCTTCAATAACCAATAAAGGAATCTCCAAAATCGCCCCTACCCTTACTCTCGGGGCCGGCGTCGTTACGACAAGAAACCACATTCACTGGCTGGTCACCGAAAACGGAGCAGTGAACCTCTACGGCAAGTCACTTCAGGAGCGTGCGAGACTGATTATTTCCATAGCCGATCCTTCCGCGCAGGAAAAACTCGACAGGGCGGCCTTTGAAAGGTTCGGGCCGCATTACCATTTTGTAGGATAGCATGGAACCAAGCACGACCTGCCGCAAAGCAATCTTTCCGGGATCTTTTGACCCTTTCACCGCCGGCCATCTTGAAATAGTCGGATGCAGCCTCGGCTTTTTTGACAAAATCATCATAGCCATAGGCATAAACAGCGACAAGAGAGGGCATTACAATTGCGAACAGCGCAAAGACATAATACGTCAGGCGATGAAATCGGCAGACATACCTGAAGACAGGTATGAAATAATGACATACGACTGCCTGACCGCCACTCTTTGCGAAAAGACCGGAATTTACCACATCATAAGAGGCATACGTTCTACAATCGACTTTGAATACGAGCGTTCCATAGCGGATGCCAACAAACATCTGAACAGCAAGATAAACACGATATTCATTGCATCATCGCAAAAATATTCGCACATATCTTCAACGGCAGTGAGAGATCTGATAAAATACGGAGGAGACCTCAAGGACTTCATGCCCGAGGGCGTCATCCTCCCTGAAAACAGAAAATGAAATCCCCAGGCCACCTACTGAAAGCGGCGGGAAGCCTCGTACTTGCAATATGGGCCGTCTGTTCTTGCGGAACAGCCCGAGTGCAGATACGGGAGGTTCCCGCCGCTCCGGATTTCAGCGGAATCGACAGCACTCTTGACCTTTACCTCGCATCGCTCGACGGAGAGCCGCCGGAGATACAGAAGGAAAACATCGATTTCATAATCAATGAATGCGGAAACGACACAGCCACAGCACGGCACGCCGCCCTGCGCATGTACGACCATTACAGGAACTCTCCCCTGATGGGGGCGGAAACAATGGCAATCCACCTCATCGACACATGGTTCTCGGCAGGCAGAATGAAGATGAGATCCGACGAAGAATTGCTTGCCGCCAGAATGTTCGCCGAATTCAACAGGAACTCGCTCATTGGCGCCAGGGCGCCGGAATGCATATTCAAGACGCCGGATGGGAAAGACTTCAACATACCCGAAGACTGCCTCGGGGAATACACCGTCCTGTATTTCTATGACGCCGGCTGCCCGGTATGCACCATAGAATCAGCCAGACTCAAGGCCGATGCCGAAGCAGGGAACCAGCCTGTCAGATTGAACCTTGTCATGGTTTACACGGGCCAGGACAGGGAAATATGGGGAAATTACTGCTCCTCGCGGCTTCCCGGCACGACGGACTCGCTCAATACCACGAATCTGTGGTCTCCCGGATATGAAAGTGACTTCCCAAGGCTTTACGGAGTAATATCCACGCCTAAACTCTTCCTACTCGACAAACAGGGGACTATAATCGGGCGCAATCTTGACACGGAATCACTGAAAGAACTTCTGGTCAAGACCGTATCTCCTCCGCAAATCACGCCCGAAGAGATGAAGATGCTGGTGGACATCGTACTGCCGACTATCGGAGCGAGAAATTGCGAAAACGTAAAGGCACTGGTTGACATCTTCCGCAAACAGCTTGAAGATTCAAGCATGGCCGAAAGGGCCGCGTTTCTCGGAGCCCTTTATTACGACTTGAGATACAGGCCCGAATACCCGTACAAGTGCGGAGCCGCATATCTTGCAGAGAAAGAAATACTTCCATCATGGGAAAACTGGGACGGAGCGATACTGGCCGACGCCCTGCTCTTCATGGAACTGTACAACATGACCCCGCTCGGAGAAAAAGTACAGGATTTTCCGCTTCCGGGAATGAAAAAGACATTGTACGGAGTAAAAGCCCCCCTTACCGTGGTCTTCATATATTCTCCGGGCTGCACAAGATGCGAAAGCGAAATGCCGGCAATAAAGACCCTTGAAGACAAATACCGGAACAGGGCGGAATTCATCTACATCAACAGCGACGAATATGACACCGAGAGTTTTCTTGCCGGATATTACGACCTGTCGCTGCTGCCTGCCATCTTCCTTCTCGGAGAGGACAAAGACCTGTACGCCAAGTATATCGATGCAGAAGAACTCGGAGAACTCCTGGAAATCATATTGTCCAGTCGATAGGAGACTTGCCCTGGGAAACGAGAATCTCGTTCGTTTTTGAAAAATGCCTGCATCCGAAAAACGCCCCGCGCGCCAGAGGCGAAGGATGGGCGGCTTCAAGCACATAATGGCGTCCTGTATCAATCAGGGACTTTTTGCTTCTTGCATAACTGCCCCACAGCAGGAATATTATACCTTGCTTGTTGTCAGACAAATACCGGATCACGGCATCCGTAAAATATTCCCACCCTATCCGGCTGTGGGACGAAGGCAGGCCGGCCTGTACCGTAAGCGAAGCATTTAAAAGCAGTACTCCCTGACGGCACCATTTTTCAAGGTTGCCGCTTCCGCTCATTTTCACGCCAAGATCCGCCTCTATTTCCTTGAAAATGTTTTTCAGGCTCGGGGGCGGAGTCACTCCGTCGGGGACGGAAAAAGAAAGGCCGTGAGCCTGGCCGGCCCCATGATAGGGATCCTGGCCTATAATCACGACCTTTACCGAATCTACCGGAGTATATTTGAATGCATTGAAAATATCCCCTCCTTTAGGGTATATGACCACGCCCCTTTTCTTCTCTGAATGAAGGAACGCCGACAACTCATGAAAATAAGGCTTTTCAAACTCTTCCTTCAGGGCCGTCCCCCAACTCGGTTCGATTTTCACATCCATAATCGGGTCAGTCTTCAAATATATACTTTATCACCTCGTCTATGGCATCGACATACACGAACGACAGTCCCGTCGTATATACCTCCTTTATATCCTCGATGTCCCGCCTGTTTTCCTTGGAGAGGACGATTGTCGTGACACCCGCACGCTTGGCCGCAAGGATTTTCTCCTTGATACCGCCTACCGGCAGCACTCTGCCCCTCAAAGTCATTTCACCTGTCATCGCGATATGGCTTCTCACCTTTTCTCCGCGCAGGGCGGAAGCCATGGCACTGACCATGGTAATTCCGGCCGAAGGGCCGTCTTTAGGCGTAGCCCCCTCGGGAACATGTATATGCAGGTCTTTTTTTGCAAACTCCTCTGCCGTCATCTTCGCAAGGGCAGGATGAGCCTTCAGGTACTGGTATGCAATAGTGGCAGACTCTTTCATCACATCTCCCAGATTGCCTGTCATCGTAAGCACGCCATGCGCACCTCCGGTCGCCTCGCTGACCGAACACTCCACGAAAAGTATCTCGCCCCCGACTTCCGTCCATGCAAGCCCTGTAACCACTCCAGGAGCCTCGTTGCCTTCCTGCTTGTCATGGAAAGCGACAGGGAGGCCGAGATATTCTTTAAGATGGGTCTTTTCTATCCTCACCGGCCTGTCCTGGCCGAGAGCAATCTTCTTTGCCGTCACACGGGCTATCTTTGCTATCTGTTTTTCAAGATTTCGCACACCGGATTCCCGCGTATAGTCATTTATTATCGCCATCAGGGCCGGCTTGGATATCTTCAAATCCTTGGAAGTAAGCCCATGGGCTTTCAGTTCCTTGGGAATAAGGTATCCGGTTGCGATGGAAGCCTTTTCTTCTGCAAGATAACCGGACACATTTATCATTTCCATCCTGTCCCTGAGGGCCGGGTGAATCGTAGAAACCGTATTGGCAGTCGTTATGAACAGCACTTTTGACAAATCATAATCCACATCAAGATAGTTGTCATGGAAAGTGGTGTTCTGCTCCGGATCCAGCACTTCCAGCAACGCTGACGAAGGGTCTCCCTTGAAATCGGAACTGATTTTGTCTATTTCGTCAAGCACCATCACCGGGTTGGAACTTCCGCAGCGAGCAATGCCGTTGATAATCCTGCCCGGGAGGGCTCCTATGTATGTCTTGCGGTGACCTCTGATTTCCGCTTCGTCATGAAGGCCGCCAAGCGATATGCGCACATATTTTCTTCCGAGCGCGCGGGCCACGGATTTTCCGAGAGAGGTCTTGCCGACACCCGGAGGGCCGTAAAGGCAAAGTATCGGGGATTTCATGTCCTGACGGAGTTTCATTACGGCAAGATACTCGATAATCCTTTCCTTGACCTGCTCCAGCCCGTAATGATCCTTGTCAAGCACTTTCTGCGCATGCTTGATATCCAGATTGTCCTTTGTCACATCGTTCCACGGAAGATCCAGCATGAACGTCAGATAGTTCAGTTGCACGTTGTAGTCCGGGGAGTTCGGGTTGGAACGCTCAAGTTTCTGCATCTCTTTCTCGAATATCTCGGCAGTTTCCTTGCTCCAGTTCTTCTTTTCCGCTTTCTGGCGCAGGGAACGGAACTCTTCCGCCTCGTCCATGCCGAGTTCTTCCTGGATTGTACGCAACTGATTGTTAAGATAATACTCTCGCTGCTGCTGGTCTATCTCGGACTTGACCTTCTGGTTTATGTCCTCCTTTATTTTAAGGAGTTCGAACTGCTTGTTCAACAGTTCGAGCAGTTTCAGCGACCGCGTCTTCAAATCGCTTATCGACAGCAGTTGCAGTTTTTCCGCATATTCCTCTATATCTATGGTAGCCGAAGCAAAATTGATAAGGAATTCGAAATTGTCTATGCCGTTGATGGCCATTATGGCTTCCTTTGGAAGGTTCACGGACATCTTCAGAATCCTGGCCGCCGCATCCTTGATGTTCTCCGCAATGGCCTTTATGTCCGGATCCGCCTTGTCAACCGGAATCTCACGGAGGTACTCCACCCTTCCGAGCAGATAAGGGGCGTATTCGACTATTGCCTCGACACGGAAACGGTTGTATCCCTGAAGGATGGCCGTAATGGAACCGTCCGGCATCTCTATGGTCTTAACAATCTTTGCCACAGTTCCGTAGTCATAAAGATCCTCCTTTACCGGATCCTCTACAAATGCGTCCTTCTGCGGCACGGTGCCGATCAGTTTCGCATCCCTTTCCGCATCCTTTATCAATTTCATGGACTTTTCCCTGCCGACCGTCACCGGGATTACCGTACCCGGGAACAGAACCGTATTCCTCAAGGCGAGGATCGGCAAAGCGTCCGGAAGTTCGGATTCATTCAGCATCGTCACCATATCTCCCTGCAATACGGGGATAATGCTTACATCTGCCCTTGCCGGGCCGAACATATCTTTTAAAATCTTCATATAATATGTCAATTTGTCAGTTTGTTTTCAAAAAATTCAGCGGGGAATGATTAGTCAACAGCCGTGCCAAAATATAACGGCATTGATTTTTAACATTTTGAAAAAAATTGTTTGCAGTTTCAAAAATAAAATCTACTTTTGCAGTCCAATTCGGATTAAAGTAAAAGAATATAACTATGACTAAAGCAGAAATCGTATCTAAAGTTGCCAAAGCAACGGGCGTAGAGAAAGCGACTGTCAACGCGGTCGTGCAGTCTTTCATGGAAAACGTAAAAGAGTCTCTCGCCAAAGAGAAGCCAGTATATCTTCGTGGATTCGGCAGTTTCATAATCAAACACAGGGCAAAAAAGACCGCAAGAAATATCCTCAAAGAGACTACGATGGTTATTCCGGCACACAATATCCCGGCATTCAAACCATCCAAGACTTTCATTGAAATGATTAAAAACAAATAATATTCTTTCTTTTAAAAACAACAGATTATGCCAAGCGGTAAAAAAAGAAAAAGACATAAAATGGCTACGCACAAACGTAAAAAACGTTTGCGCAAGAACCGCCATAAGAAGAAAAAATAATCTTCTGATGTCAAATTAAACAATGTTATCAGGAGGGTGTCATGACAAGGCACCCTCTCTTGATTAAAACACAATGATGGATAAAGAGAAAGCCAGTGAAAAAGATTTGGTCATAGATGTTGACCAGAACGAGGTCACTATAGCTCTGCTGGAAAACCACAGGCTGGTTGAACTGAACAAAGAATGCCATGACGGGCGCAGATACTCCGTAGGAGACATATATCTCGGGAAAGTCAAAAAACTGCTGCCCTCCCTCAACGCCGCATTCGTTGACATAGGCGATGAAAAAGAAGCATTCGTACATTACCTCGACCTCGGACTTAATTTCCGCGCGTTTGACAGATTCGTAAAGGAACTCAATCCAAACTGCGACGCCAAACAGCTTTTCTCCCGCATCAGCATCACCCCTCCTTTAGAAAAGGTAGGTAAAATCGAAAACGTACTGACCCAGGGGCAGATGATACCGGTTCAGATAGTCAAAGAGCCCATATCCACAAAAGGCTCCAGACTTACGGCCGAAATATCAATAGCCGGACGCAATCTGGTATTGCTGCCGTTTGCGGACAAAGTCAGCGTATCGCAGAAGATTTCTTCCAACGAAGAAAAGCGCAGGCTTGAAAACCTGATGGAAAGCATCCTTCCCAAAAATTACGGCGTAATCATACGCACGGCGGCAGAGGGCAAGAACGCAGCCGTACTTGACAACGAACTTGCCACACTGATAAAAAAATGGGAAGCCTGCTGGCCCAACATAGCCAAATCCAAAAGCATACAGTTGCTCTTGACCGAATACAGCAAGACAACGACAATATTGAGGGATCTTCTGAATGACTCATTTTCAAGCGTTGATGTAAATGACGAAACTGTTTACAATGAAATACGCTCGTACATATCGACTATCGCCCCGGAAAAGGAAAAGATAGTCAGACTGTACAAAGGAGCGCAACCGATCTTTGACTATTTTGACATCACCCGCCAGATTAAAAGTTCGTTCGGGAAAGTCGTCCCGATACGGCAAGGGGCTTACCTCGTGATAGAACACACCGAAGCCATGCACGTAATCGACGTGAACAGCGGCACGCGTTCAAAAAACAAGCAACAGGAACAGAACGCATTTGATGTCAACATTTACGCGGCAGATGAAATCGCCCGCCAGTTACGCCTCCGGGACATGGGAGGCATTGTCATAGTGGACTTCATCGACATGGATAGCGGCGAACACAAAAACCTGCTGTTCAAACACATGCAGGAACTCCTGGCAAACGACAGGGCAAAGCACAACATACTTCCGCTGACAAAGTTCGGACTAATGCAGATAACCAGGCAACGTGTCAGGCCGGCAATCGAAATCAACACACAGGAAGAATGCCCGACCTGCAAAGGCACCGGAAAAATCTCTTCAACCATAGTTCTTGACGAGACCATAGAAAGGCAGTTGTCATATTACGTTCAGGAAAAAGACATTAAAAAACTCACGTTGAAAGTGAATCCCATATTCGAGGCTTACTTGACGAAAGGGTTTTTCAACATCAGACGCCGGTGGATGAAGAAATACAAGTGCGAACTTACGATTGTTCCGACATCGACATTCTTCATCACTCAGGCCGAATGGTATGATGCCAAAGGAGAAAAACTGGAATAACCGAACGATGAAGGCGGCCCCTGGGCCGCCTTCTCTGTTACTGATGTTCAAGTGGAGCTGGGCGGACTCGAACCGCCGTCCAAACACCGCATCCGAAAGCTTTCTACACGTTTATTCCCTCTTTGGTTGTCGGGCATGACCTGCCGGGGGACAGGCCAATCATGCCTTATCCTTTAGGTCTTGGGAGAGTTTAAAGGAGTCCGTCTCCGCATCCGGTTTGAATGATACCCCGTGTTCCGTCCATAACCGGCTTAAAGTCCGGCGGGATACTCGTCCTGCAGACCTTGTCCGCAGGATTAAGGAGTCTGCCTTAGGCTAAGACTACGCAGCGAGTGCATAAGAGTTGTTGCCAACTAATTGTTCGAAGATTGAGATTTACCGGCAAACCTCCAACGCCGGACGTGCTTACCTCCCAATGTCAGATGCTGTCAAAACCAAAACAGCCCCATTCGGGAAACAGGTGCAAAGATAGTGAAATTTTCTATACGATTATCCGTTTTTCTTTCCGGCCCCCATGACACCCCTTACAATCCTTGCGAGCAGCAACAGGAGAAACAGGAATGTCGCCACCCTGCCTGTAATATCCCCGTGGGCCACGAAAAATGTAATCTTGTCATTGAGGTTTACAGTCCCTTTCAGGGCCTCTTCTTCCCACCAGGTGCTTTTTATCACAGGAACGCCTCTCTGGTCGATCAAGGCCGAAATACCGGTATTCGCACTACGGACTATGCTTCGCCTTGTTTCTATGGCCCTCAGCGAGGCATAACTGAAATGCTGGCGGTAGCCAGGAGTATCCCCCCACCATGCATCATTCGTTATGATAGTCATCAGTTCGGCTCCGTCAAGCACATATCCCCTGTAAAAATCGCCATACACCGACTCGTAGCATATCGCACATCCGACTCCGGGCCTTTCCGGCCTGCACCGGAGAGACGCCGCGCTGTCCTGGCCGACACACCTCCCCATGACACCTCCGAGTTTTTCATCTATGGAATTGAAAATTTTCGGGTATGGCATGTATTCGACACCCGGGACGAGTTTAATCTTGTGATATATCCCGTAATCACCTTTTCCATCGGTCAGTATCGCCGAATTGTGCGACTCGTACCAGCCGTTTCCGTATCTCCGCGCAAGGTAAGAAGGTCTTTCGGATACATTATAAACAGTATATGTAGAAGCTCCGAAAAGCATGTCGCATCCGGGATATTCCGACAGGTAGGAAATAAAACTCTGCATGGTCGGACTCTGGAGCGGCGCATTGGTGTAAATATCGGGCGTGAAAGTCTCCGGTGCTACCAGAAGCCGGACCGTGCTGTCCATTACTTTGTCCGCAAGCGCCAGAAGTTTGTCAGTCTGCTCTTTCTGTGACATGCCGCCGAACTTGTCATAAGGATCGATATTAGGCTGGAGCGCCACGACTGTAACAGGATTGTCCCGTTCTTCGTAACTGTCAAAAATCACTTGCGAAATGACGAACGGTGCCGCGAACAATATGGCGTATCCCCCGAATGCGGCTATTCTGGCCTTTGTATTCCATAACGCCGCCCTGCCGTCGGACAATGCCGTCATGACGAAAAACAGAAAGATGTTCATCGTCCATATCCACAGGCTGCCACCGAGCGTACCGGTATATTCATACCATTGTATGCTTTCAATCGAGCGGGCAAATGAGTTGCCCAGCACGAGCCAGGGCCATGAAATTTCCGCATTGAAATAAAAATGCTCCCAGGCTATCCACGCCGCTGCAAGGAAAATATACGGCAGCAGTCCGCGCACCGCTTTCTTGAACCACCTGAACAAGGCAAAAATCACCGCCATCTGGAAAGCATTTGCAAAAATGGCGAACAGTCCTCCACCGACAGTCGCGTTGCACACCCAGAATGTCGTAAACGCATTCCAAAGGACGAATGCGCCGTAATAGTAAAGCCAGACCCTTTTTGTCCCGGACAATTCCGCTACTCTTTCAAGGCAGAGCAGAGGCACAAAAGCGAAAAGCGCCACGAAGCCGCAGTGCGGGACTAAAAAAGGGATTGAAGCCAGGATGGCGAAGAGCAGAGCGAGCAGGCACAGAAGGCCGGATTTGCCATTTTTTGAGGTATTGTTTTTCATCATTGCTGCAATATGGGGCAAATATACGTATCTTTTATTGATTATCAGCAAAAATACCTAGGTGTGTGCAAGGCCACGCCCCGGCTTAACTTTTGATGCATATCAAAAACAAGTGTGGATTTCAAGGGTTTCCGAACCCCTCTAATTCCACACCTGTAAAATATTATTACAATAGTAATTTGCAATATATCAGCACATTACAACATCTTTGGATTAAGTCGTACTGTGTCCCAAAGAAGGCGTATCCGGTTATTCTTCAAGGGGTATTTGCGGATAATCGTCAATATTTCGCTATATTTGTCAGGTTTTATGTCCGGTATATGCTGTTGAATATCATAAAAGCGTTTTGTGTAGGAATCTGTGCATCCGTGCCTTTGGGCCCGATTGCAATCATGGTGGTACAGAAGTCCCTCAGCAAGGGGGTACGCTCCGGATTCATAACAGGGGCCGGAGCAAGCACGGCAGACACCATCTATGCAATAGTGGCTTTGTTTTTCCTTGCAATCGCCCAGGAACTGCTCAACAGATATTCGGCCGAAATCCTCATTGGCGGTGGAATTGTAGTCTCAGTAATAGGCATCCTGCTTGCAGTATCCAACCCGTTCAGAAAAGTCGGCCAGATTGACAAGGTTGACGAAATATCGTCAAAAGACTACTTCCAGGGGCTTTTAATGGCGCTGACCAATCCGGGGGCGATAGCAATAATGTTCGGACTTTTTGCCTCTTTCGGCCTTGACTTGTCCGGATATGCTTTCTGGCAGACCGCACTTGTGATAATTTCCCTTTCGGTCGGAAGCCTTCTTTATTGGTTCGGAGTCAGTTATTCATTGAGCCGTTTCAGGAAAAAATTCAAAATGAACACGCTGATCCTGATAAACCGCATCGCCGGATGGATAATCGCAGCCATCGGAATACTGTTCTTTACTTACGGCCTGTACGAACTGATGTTCTGACAACAGAAATCTTATAAAGAAAAATATGATTATCCGCAAAAATACCCCCTTGTATGGGGGGGGGGCAGAGGCGTGCCTTCTCCGGCCAGAAAGCACGCCTGTGCGCCCGAGGGCGTGCCAAAAGAAGGCTTACCTTGTTATTCTTCAAGGGTATTTTTGCGGATAATCGTAAAGAAAAACGCGGATTCGGGGTTCAGGAGAACCTGGAATCCACGCTCGTCTTATACGTGAAACCCTGGACAGGATTATTTGCCGGCAATCATGTCGATTTCGACTTTCGCACCCATAGGAAGGGCCGCCACCTGATAACATACCCTGGCAGGATACGCTCCCGAGAAATGCTCGGCATATACGGCGTTCATCGCTGCAAAATCCTTTATGTCGGCAAGAAGCACAGTCGTCTTTACCACATCTGCAAAAGTGTAGCCGGCTTCTTCCAATATAGCGGCAGCGTTTGCCAGCGACTGCCTTGTCTGCTCTTCGATAGTTTCAGGAGCCTTGCCTGTAGCAGGATTTGTAGGAAGCTGGCCGGACACGAACAGCATGCCGTTAATCTCGATTGCCTGTGAATAAGGGCCCACTGCAGCCGGGGCCTTCGGGGATGAAATCACTTTTTTCATTGTAAATGAGTTTATAATATTCATGTAATAAAAGCGGCCTTTAAAGCCGCTTTATTTTGTAGCCCCGAGCAGAATCGAACTGCTATCTAAAGTTTAGGAAACTTCCATTCTATCCGTTGAACTACGGGGCCGTCCTGACTGCCGCTTAGGCAGTGTGCTTTTCGATTATTTGGCGTCCGCGATAATAACCGCACTCAGGGCATACTCTGTGATACAAAACCGTAGCACCACAATTAGAGCAGGTCGCAAGTGTCGGAGCTACTGCCTTATAATGCGTTCTCCTCTTGTCTCTCCTCTGTTTGGAGATTCTGTGTTTTGGATGTGCCATCTTCTAACAATATTTTTAAAGTTTATATTTCATTTTCATCGCCGTAAAGCCCCTTCAAAACCGCAAACGGACTTTCGGCCTTGCTTTCCGGTTCCCTGCTTTCCTCAAGGATACGTACCATTTCCGCATCACATCCGCCCTCGTCATGCACCCTTCTCAAAGGAAGGCACAACATAGAGTAGTCATATACGTACTGCTTCATGTCAAGGTTACCTTCGTTTTCAGGAAGAATCATCACATCCTCCTCCTCCCTCGCCTGGGACTCGTCCGCCGAAAACTTGACAGTGAACTTTCTGTCAAAATCAATCGGAAAAGCGACACGTTCCAGACACCGGTCGCAGGGCACGCCAAGTTCGCCATGAACACTGCATGTCACCGCGAGAGACGATGTCCCCGACTTTACGATGTCTATGCTGACATCCGCCGAAGCATCCAATACCGCATCCTCGTCAAATTCCGCAAAGAACTCCTTTCCCAACTTTTTCCCGAAATGATGTTTTCCGGGAGCCAATCCATTCAAAGGGATGACCAAATCTTCAATGTTCATACCTGTAAAATAAATTGAGCCTGCAAAGTTAAAAATAATTTCAATTATAAAAAGAAAATTCGGAAAAAATTAACAATCCGAGCATGAAATTTTATTCAACTCCCGAATTGGCCTTCCGTTTTCTTTCTGTATCTGAAAGAATTATCTTCCTTATTCGCATAAAATGCGGAGTAACCTCCACCAGCTCGTCTCCCTGTATGTATTCAAGGCATTCTTCCAGACTGAAAACTATCGGAGGCGGCAGCATCACCTTGTCATCACTGCCCGAAGCACGCATGTTCGTGAGTTTCTTCGTCTTGCATACGTTGACATTCAAGTCGTTTTCCCTCGTATGCTCTCCGACGACC
>JADIMA010000029.1 GCA_017694945.1 Candidatus Merdivivens pullicola
CAATCTTATCTTCGTCTGAATAGTTGTTTTGAGTCCTCTTTCGGTAACTCGCGTTTCGTAAATTAATCATTGTCCTTAATAATTTTGACATTAAACTTATTTTTACTGTCAACTTATTTCAGGACGAGTCACCCAGAATGCACTGCGGAACACATTGGCGTGCTTTCTGGCCGGAGAAGGCACGCCTCTGCCCCCTATACAAGGGGGTATTTTTGCGGATAATCATTTAAAATAATCCTACCGCACAATCATTGGCACGATTTTGGCAAATTATCTAACCGGATTAATTTTTTCATAGGTTAAGTTTAAGGTTAGGAGAGTGAAACCGGTTGCAGTTCTCTGCAGCCGGTTTCTTTTTTGCGGCTCCTCGCAAGAACGGAGGCACGGCACGCGTAAAAATTACAAATATGCAAATTTTCTGGCATGGGTTTTGCAGATTATATACACGAATAGTTTTTTCATAGGTTTAGTTTTAGGTTTTGAGGTCGGACGGGTTCTCTGTCCGGCCTCTTTTTCTCAATAAACCGTTTAGAAGTTTTGAAATTACAAAACTACTTTCTAACTTTGCAGCCCTGTTTCGTACAGGACATAAGACATTTAATTAATTATTAACATTTTAAAACAGATTAACAATGGCTGTTAAAATTCGTCTTTCACGCCACGGTAAGAAGAATTTCGCATTCTTTCACATTGTTGTGGCTGATTCAAGAGCACCGCGCGACGGTCGCTTCATCGAACAAATAGGGACTTACAACCCTAACACCGACCCTGCTACCATAGTATTGAAGGGCGACAGGGCACTTGCATGGCTTAACGTAGGAGCCCAGCCGACACCTACCGCACGCCGCATTCTTTCATATGAAGGAGTCCTGCTGAGGAAACACCTTCAGGGAGGAGTAGCCAAAGGGGCTTTCAACCAGGAAGAAGCAGACAGGAGATTCAATGAATGGAAGGCAAAAAGAGATGCCAAGATTCAGAGCAAGAAAGACTCCCTGAGTGCAAACAAAGCACAGAAAGCAAAAGAGTCTCTTGAAGCCGAAGCAAAAATAAATCAGGAACGCGCCGAAGCAATAGCCAAGAGGAAAGCCGAAGAGGCAGCAGCAAAGGCTGCTGAAGAGGCTGCCAGGGCTGCCGAGGAAGAGGCTGCAAAAGCCGCCGAGGAAGCCGCTGCCGCTGAAGCGACAACTGAAGTCAATACCGAGGCTTAAAATGGAGGCGGATTCCAACAAATCTGACCTGCAAAGCATAGCCCGCGTAGTAAAATCCAACGGGACAAAGGGCGAATTGCTGGCAGAATTGTTCATCCCGCCAGACGAAATTGAAAAAGACGAACCGGTGTACATCGTTTTCGATGGACTGCCGGTTCCTTTTTTTATTGAAAACTCTACACAAAGAGGGAGCAGGAAAGCACTTTTGAGGCTGACCGACATCGAAAGCCTTGAAGATGCCGACGAACTTGCTGGAAAATACATTTATACCCTTGCACAACCGGTTGAAGACGACGATGCGGGCGAAACGCTCGAAGGCTGGATTGTGTATGACACGGAGGGGAAAAAGGCAGGTGTCGTTACGGGATTCCTCGACATTCCCGAAAATCCGTGCCTCATAGTGGATCACGAGGGAGATGAAGTATATATTCCGTTCCACGAAAATCTGATTGCGGAATATGACGAAGCCGGCGAAAGAATAGTAATCGACATTCCAAGCGGCCTGATATGAAGCCCCTGTCCCTGATAATCCCGCTAATCTCAATCTTATTATCTTGTACCGAAGCCGGGAATAGAGCAAAAGGCACAAGTTCATGGGTATCCAGAGCCGACTCGGTTCTGTCGGCCTATACGGCAAAGGGAGATTATGCAAGCCCTTTCCCACGCAATAATGCTTGATTCGCTGTCGGTTGAAAAAGACGACAAAGAAGGGAGACTGCTTGCAGCAGCATATATCGGACAATGCTATCTTGCAATGGATCAATACGATTCATGCAGCATATATTTTGCCAGAGGCAAGGAAATATGGGATGCCATAAAGTCCCATGAACCGGGAGACAATGCCTACAAGGCGGTATATGTCCTGCACAACAGTCTGGGAATCTGCGCCGTAAACATAGAAAACGACTACGAAAAAGCCATGCTGCATTTTACCGAGGGAGCAAAAACAGCCTCGGAAAGAGGAGACACGTATTACAATATTATCTTCCTGTCCAACATGGCCGTAGTATGCAACATCCGCGAAGACACCTCCGGGATAAAATACGCCCTTGAAATATACGAATACGGGAGAAAGACCTCGGACACATCGCTAATAAGCAACGGCGCATATCTTTCGGCAATGTTCTATTCAAAAGAGAACGAACTGGAAAAAGCACGCGACATGCTCGGCAAATCCCTCGAACTCACGCCGAAAGAAGACCCGAGATACGGTGAAATGCTCAACCTCTATGCAGAAATATTTTTCAAGGAAGGCAAAACCGAAGATGCCGAAAAGTATTTTCAAAAAGCAATGGAATATGTTGGAATGCCATGCGTTTCCGCATCGGCAGCCACAGCGATCTGCCTGTCATTCGGGAACTTTCTTCTTGAGGAGAACAGTACTGGCGAGGCCATAATGACATTGAAAAAAGGCACCGGCATAGCGGAAGCCAGCGACAACAGAGTTCACAAATACCAACTTTACAAATCGTTGTCAAAAGCCTATGAAACCCTCGGCGACTATTCCACCGCCCTGACATACCATAAAAAATTCAGTAAAGAATCCGAGAACGCCCTGAATATCGAGAAAGAAAGGGCCATCAACGACCTCAACCGCAAATACGAACAGGAAAAATACGAAAGAGAAATCCAGCAGCACAATATCGAAATCAAGAAAAAGAACCGCGACCTTACGATTGCAATCGTATTCCTGATAGCCGCAATAGGGCTTTCAGGCGTAATCCTTTCCCTGTACAGGAAAAAAAAACAGACTGTACATGCAGATTGTCAAACAGTACAAGGACGAATTCGGAAGGAAGGCACGCAACGCCGCGCACACGGAATCATCGGATGAAGAGATTTTCAAAAAAGTGGAAAGGCTTATCAAAGACGAGGGAAAATACATGATACATGGACAACGGGCTTACGAGGGACAGGACAGCGGAAATGATAGGCACAAACAGGACATACCTGTCAAGGGTAATCAATGAGAAAACAGGCATGTCCTTCGTAAATTATCTCAATTCATACAGGATAGAAAAGGCTCTGGAAATACTTTCCGACACAGACGACGACACCCCTCTGAAAGCCATTGGGCCGGCTGTAGGATTCAGTTCCATGTCCACCTTTTATAAACTGTTCCAGGAAAAAGTCGGAATGACACCGACAAAATACCGTCAGAAAATAATAGAAATATCCAAAAACGACAATTTGACAAAATCGGCTTAAATGCGCCTTTGAAAAGTCATGCCGCAATTTAAATTTGCAGACAAAACCCATATACGAGCGACATGATGAAAACAAAAGACCTATTTGCCGCCATCGCCGTTTTGCCGGCACTGGCAAGTTGCGGAGGGACGGAAAAAGAAATTTCCGCTGAAGACATCATTCTTGAAGAAACCGAATTCAACATGACCGTCGGGGAGACCCGACAGATTAAGGCCGAAATCCTTCCTCAGAATACTACAGACACAATATTGCTGTTCGATTCGTCCGCACCGGATATTGCCTCCGTTTCAGAGAACGGCCTTGTGACGGCACTTTCCGAAGGGGAGGCGGCAATCCGGGTATCAGCAGGAGAAAAACATGCGTTATGCAATGTAACCGTGCAATGCATTCCAGCCGAAATAGGCGACTATTATTATTCGGACGGGACATGGTCTTCCGAACCGGATACGGACAAGACCGTGATAGGCATCGTATTCTGGACAGGAAATCCTGGACAAGACGACCCTTCCCTCAAAAAAGACCATCCCGAATGCACCCACGGACTCGCCGTAGCGATCAACGGAGAACAGGAAAGCACATTGAACATGATGGTAGGGTACAACAACACCAAAGCGATAGAGGTTTTCAACGCCGCTCCTGAAAATGCCACGTGGCCTGTCGAAGCCGTCGAAAAGGCAGGGCAATACCGTCAAAGCGTCCCTGCCCCTGAAAATTCATCTGACTGGTATCTTCCATCGGCCAAGGAACTGACTCTGCTCGCATACGGAGACACCGACAAAAACATATACTACACCGATTCGACCACGGTAATAAAGGAACTTGTAAATGAGAAACTCTCAACTCTTGAAGACAGCCAGTTGCTCTGCACCCACGATTTCATCTGGACATACTGGGCAGCCAACGAGTTCGATGAAGAAGAGGCTTACAATGTAAGCATGATGTCCGGAGCCACGTTTTATTACAAGAAAGGAGTCATAAACTATTTCGCAAGGTTCATTCTTGCTTTCTAAGCCCTACGGACATGAAAAGGATATCGGGAATAGCACTCGCATCGCTGGCCGCCCTTGCCGTGTTCAGTTGTACAAAAAGCCCAGGCCCGGCCGCGGTGGAAAAAATAACCGTAACCCCGGACGAAGTATCCATGAAAACAGGTGAGACCATGTTTCTTGAATGCCTTGTGACACCTCCCGACGCCACGGCAGGCAAGATTTTCTGGAAAAGTTCGTCGCCACGGACAGTAACCGTCAACGACCTGGGGAAAATATCGGCACTCGGCACCGAAATGGAAGCGCTGGATCCGGAGGCTTTCGCGGGGGCATCAGGGAAAGCAGTACTGCCTGTAAAGGCCGTTACGACGGGAAATGCCACAGGATATTATTATGACATCTTCAAAGGCGACTACACCGATACAAGTGTAATCACCGATGACATCGCTATAAGTTCAGTACGCTTTACAGGAAAAACCTCGCCTGCTTACGTATATTTTATCAATTATGATGAACTTAATACATTCATGGGTGTGGCAGTCGATGCCGGCGGCAACTTCGGGCCTGTTTGGAGAGAGGCTGTCACACTTACACCTGAAGGAGCGTCTCCTGCAAGCGAATATCCGTTCTGACATGAAGAATCATAACACAAAACTTTAGAAAAACTATTCCGAACAGAACTGCTCCCCGAAAGTCCGGGAAAACTTTCGGGGAGCAATTCCAATCTTCTGAGGCTCAATCGAAACGCCTTATGGCTTTCTTTACCATCCGTATCTGCCGCTTCAATTCTCGTTTTTCAAGCCTCAATTCACGCCGGCGCAACTTGTCCAGGCCTTTTTTCCTGATTTCGGCTTTCGTCTTGTCATAATCTTCCCTCAATACGGCAAGGATGTCTTCGCGCTGCTCCGCCGTCAGAGTTTCGAGTTTGTCAAGATACTCGCTCTTTTCCTCAAAGACATCTATCGAGTCAAGCGAATTGACAAGCGAGTCTATCGCCGCTTCCTGAAGAGCAGTGCTGTCAGCAATTGCCGCCAATGAGTCCTTAACCCTCTTCAACGAGTCCGCCGTCGCCAGCGAATCGAGCCGGACGGCCTCAAGCGAATCCAGACGGATACGCTCAAGAGAATCCAGACGCATCTGTTCCAAAGCCTTCCTGCGGGCTTCTGCAACCTTCTTTAATGAATCACGCACAAAAATCTCACGCCGGATGCCATCGATGTATCCCGGGAAAAATTCATCAGTATATTTGAATTCGGGCTGCTTCACCTTTTCATCGCGCTCGCGCTGGCACGGCCTCAAATCCTTGTCGGTTATGGAATATCTGTCAACAGGGCGTCTCTCCTCCTGCCAGGCAAAACCTTTCAGCCGCTGTCGCTCCAAAGTAATCTGTGAAATAGGATATATGTCGTTTTTCGGATTTTCGTAATAATGTATCTTCTGCACCTCACCGTCAGCCAAAGATGCCGACAGCATCTTTGATTCTATCTGGTTCACTAACGAAATTTCCTCCTCTTCTCTTAAATAGAACACCGCAGAAACCCCGCCCAACGCATCAAAACGGTAAAGTTCCGACGAATCATTGAAGAAAGCCATCATTTCAAGGCTCTTGATCTGATTGTAATGGACTGTGTCTTCCTGAGTATGTATAAAAGCATTGGACTGGAAAGACACTTTGGAAAGCCTGTTTCCCGCCACCATCATATAAATGCTGTCCGAAGAAAACTGGTTTTTGATATCGTTCCAGATAATCGGGTTCTTGAACATTCTTACCAGAGAATCCAGATCTGAATATTCCAAAGAATCGCATACTGCCTGCAAGTCCCGTTTATAAGCCTTGACATTACGGAGCGCGCGCATGAACGTAACTGTAGAAGTGTCAGGAGGCACGACCTCAACCGAATCGACTGCCGCAGTTGAATCGGGCAATGCCGCCAATGTGGAATCCGGCAATGCCGCCAATGTGGAATCCGGCAAGGCTGACAGGGTTGAGTCAGGTATTGCGGACAGGGTTGAATCCGGCAACGCCGCAAATGCGGAATCAGGTATTGCAGACAGGGTTGAATCCAAAGGCGGAGGAGGCATCATGCCGCGTTGTCCCCCGCGTCCGCCTTTCCCTCCGGCATTCCGCTGATTCTGTCCGGCAGCCTTCCTTTCCTGCTCTTCTTTCTTGTTTTTGTCCCGCAGGTTCTGAATGGCATCCACAGCCATGTATTCTTTACGTTTTTCTGCAAGAACGACGGCCATCGAATCCACATCGCACATGCGCAAAGAATAATATATTAACGTATCCGCTCCGAAATACAGCGTGTCCACCGTACCTTCTTCATTAACTTCCATGACTACGGCCGGACGCCTTGTCATGGTCACGGTACGCGGCGAATTAGTAAATTCGAGTTTGTCGGAAACGGCAGATACCGCATTTTCCTCGTCAGTAACCTGGACATTGCCGTACATCTCCCCCGAAGATGTAAGCCTGCTGAAATACAGCGAATCACACCAGCCTTCATGGTTTTCGGTAAGAAGATGCACATTGTCACTGAAAAAAAACAGATCATTCGGCCTGTCGTACCAGCCGTTCCTCGATGCAAGCATGTTCTTGTCTTTCCACGCATAAACAGCCCCTCCGAACTCCGCCTTGTCTATATCCGAAAGATAATCAAGCCATGTAGTCCTTACGAAAACCGAATCGGTGAACATATTGACATTTCCACGGAACTTGAAGATTTTCGCTTTTGCATCGTACTCCCCATTATTGCTCTCGATGATATTTCCGTCCTTGTCCCTCATGGAGCCTCCGGTACGGAAAACGCCGACACTGTCCTTGGTATTGTAATCCAGATTGGTAGTCCTCAACAGGTTGCCCTCTTTGTCCTTCAACTCCACAAGGTCTCCACGGAACTGGGCAAGATCCCTGTTGATGATATAATGCATCTTGTCGCTGGTGAGGATTGTATTTTCCTGCTCTATGCTCACCCTCCCTATGGCGTCTATATAGTCCCTGTTCACATACCAGAAAGCGGTGTCGCATTTCAGATAAGTGTCATTATGCAGAAAAACAGCCGGCCCGATGACCTTTCTGATTTCAGTCCCTTTTTCTATGGTTTCAGCGGAAGTCGCGCTTAAAAGACGGACGAGACTGTCGCTGTCCGCACCTTTGCCCTGCGCGGACAACAGCATGGGACACAACACCGACAGCGCCAAAAGCGACAGGAACTTCAAAGGGGCACGCATCACAATGAATTTTTAAACCAGCCTTCGTACTTGAAATCACAATCCTTGAAAGCCTGGTCAATTATGATATATGTGCTGTTTATCTTTTCATTGATAAAATCCTCTACGGCCTTTTCGGCTTCAATGTTCGTCGCTACATTCAGAAGCAAATCATAGTCAAGGCTGTAATCGGCCACGTGCGACGGGATGATGCGGTCTATACGGATTATCTTATATACGACCTGCCCGCGCCCCTCGTTGTCCAATGACTGGAAAGGTTCGGAAATCCCGCCTTCGTTCAGGGAAGAGATGGCTGTATAATCCGCCGGCTTAAGATGATCCTTGTCGAAGTAAATTGATCCGGTATATTCATCGGCCATCTGCCCTCCGTTGGTCCTTGTCTTCAAATCCTCCGAATTGGCCTTTGCCGCCATCTCGAACGTTACATTTCCCGACAGGATTTCATTACGGATGCTGTCCAGTCTGGCAAAAGCCCGGTCACGCTCCTCGTCTGAATATTCGGGTTTAATCAGTATGTGCCGGGCATTGAACATATCCCCGTCCTTTTCTATCATCTGAATGATATGGTAACCGTCCGGAGTCTCCACGATCTGGGACACCTGACCCTCTTTCAGGGACATGGCCGCATCTGAAAAAGCCGGCCAGTAGTTGGCCTTAGGGGTCATTCCGAGTTCTCCGCCCCTTCTTGCAGAACCCGGATCCTGCGAATACAGGCGTGCAAGCGTAGAAAAACTCTCCCCGTCCATAACCCTTTCACGCAACTCGAGAAGTCTCTCCTTTGTTCTCAACGCCGCATCTTCCTTGTCCGGATATATTACTATCTGGCTAAGACGGTACTGCTGTGAAACCACCGGAAGTTCCGACTCGGGAGTATTTTCTGCGAAAGACCGGACATCGCTTGGAGTCAATGCCGGGATATCCTGTCTTATCTGCGCCTGCATCTGCTGGACAAGGGCAAGATCCTGATATGACTCGCGCCATTCGTCCTTGAGCCTGTACAACGGCTTTTTAAAATAT